>JBHHUP010000095.1:0-1521 GCA_046753845.1 Thermodesulfobacteriota bacterium | reverse complement strand
TCCTTAAAGAGAAGCGTCCCCGCGTGGGGCTCCTCTCAAACGGCGAGGAAGAGGGTAAAGGCAACGAGCTTACCCGCGAGACCCATGCCTGTATAAAAAAACTCCCTCTTAACTACATAGGTTATGTGGAGGGAAGGGATATTTACAGAGGCGATGTAGACGTTGTGGTAGCCGATGGTTTTGTCGGTAATGTTGTGCTGAAGCTCAGCGAGGGTCTTGTGGAGGCCGTCACCTCCATGCTTCGTGAAGAGATAACATCAAGTGTCTTATCAAAGTTAGGTTATACGCTTGCAAGGGGCGCCTTTAAAAGATTTAAGAAAAAGGTGGATTACGCCGAGTACGGTGGCGCGCCGCTCCTTGGCATAGACGGTATCTGCATGATAAGCCACGGCAGGAGCAACTCCAAGGCCATAAAGAACGCAGTTACAAGGGCCTATGAATACGCTGCCGGCAAGGTGAACGTTCATCTCACTGAAGAGATAGCCGCGGATTCAGAGCTTCTAAGACGCACCGCGCGGACGGAGAAGGCGGTTTAGGTATAGAGGCAGATATATGTCAAGGGCAAGGATTACAGGCACGGGCTCTTATGCCCCCCAAAAGGTTCTTATGAATAAGGACCTTGAAAAGATGGTGGATACCACGGACAAGTGGATATCCATGCGTACGGGTATTCGGGAGCGCCGCGTCTCAGAAGAAGACACTACAACGGTAATGGCCATAAACGCCGGGAGGCGCGCCATTGAGGCCGCCGGCTGTAAGGCCGATGAGATCGGCCTTGTCGTAGTCGGCACCGTAACGCCTGAGATGGTCTTTCCCTCTACGGCCTGTTATGTGCAGTCCGCCCTGGGGCTTAAAAAAGGCTCCGCTGCATTTGATGTCTCTGCTGCCTGTTCGGGTTTTCTCTATGCCATGGATATAGCTGAGAAGTATCTGAAGAGCGGCGTGGCGGCAAAGGCCCTTGTAATAGGCGTGGACCAGTTCTCGAAGATTTTGGACTGGGAGGACAGGAGCACCTGCGTCTTATTCGGCGACGGTGCCGGGGCCGTGGTCCTTGAGGCAGGCGAGGCCGAGACAAAAGATACCGGGATAGAGAAAAGGCGGGGCCTTCTTGCGAGCAGCATACACTCTGACGGCAAGAGGTGGGATATGCTCTATGTCCCCGGGGGCATCGGCCCAAGCCCATTTGAGAAACGTGAACATGTAAAACCTCACCTGAAGATGAATGGGAATGAGACCTTCAAGGTCGCCGTAAGGACTATCGAGTCGGCCCTTAAAGAGGTCCTTGATGAGAGCGGCCTTGCTGTAGATGATATTACACTTCTAATACCTCATCAGGCCAATATCCGTATTATAAAGGCCGTGCGCCAGAGGCTCGGCCTTCCAGAGGAGAAGGTCTACAGTAATGTGGAGAAATACGGCAATACCTCGGCGGCCTCAATCCCCATTGCCCTTGACGAGGCCGTAAGAAAGGGCGCCGTAAAAAAAGGCGATATTATCCTCTTTGTAGCCTTCGGCGGGGGG
>JBHHUP010000094.1:0-1799 GCA_046753845.1 Thermodesulfobacteriota bacterium | reverse complement strand
GCCATGATGGAGAGCCTTACCTCCATAAAACGCGCCGGCGCCGAGATGATACTTACATACTTTGCCAAAGAGGCGGCAAAGAGCCTCGGATAAGGACCTCAGGTAGCAAAGCACTACGGCATATGATATAATAAAATGATAAATAGAATAATTATAAAAAACGCCTGAAAGGCTGTAATTTCAGATAAAGGAGAGCAAGTTATGCAGGGAGCGAAATCAGGGGGTCACGGCGGTAACGGGGGACACGGCGGTCATCCAGGGGGCCATCCCGGAGGGGGTCATCCGGGCGGAGGCCATCCAGGTGGACACCCCGGAGGTGGTCACGGCAACAACCGCGACGGCCATGACGGGGCCACCGATAAATCAGGGGGTAGAAAGTGGCTTCCAAGGCTCATAGCCTGGGAGATGACACGTACCTGTAACCTTAACTGCGTACATTGCCGCGCGGCGGCGCGTTTCGGTAAATATAAGAACGAACTTGACACCGCCGAGTGCAAGGCCCTTCTTGATAACATAGCCTCATTCTCAAACCCCATCATTATAATGACGGGCGGCGAGCCCATGCTTCGTGACGACATCTTCGAGCTCGCCAGATACGGCACGGATCTCGGCCTTCGCATGGTCATGGCCCCCTGCGGTACCTACGTCACCGAGGAGACGGCGCAGAAGATTCTGGACGCTGGTATTCAGCGCGTAAGCTACTCCATTGACGGGGCCACTGCCGAGAGCCACGATAACTTCCGCCGCGTTGAGGGGGCCTTTGAGAGCGTAATGAAAGCCATTGAGAACTCAAAGAAGGTAGGACTTGATTTTCAGGTTAATACCACAATCACTCAACACAACCTCAAGGAACTGCCCGATATACTAAAACTCGTTATAAGCCTCGGCGCAAAGGCGCACCACCCATTTCTACTTGTGCCCACAGGCAGAGGAGAGGCCCTGAAAGACCAGGAGATCTCCCCTGAGGATTATGAAAAAACCCTCTCATGGTTCTACGATATGAGAGACAAGGTGCCGATTCAGTTCAAGCCCACCTGCGCCCCCCATTACTACAGGATATTCAGACAGAAAGAGAAGGAAAAAGGCATACAGGTATCGCGTGAGACCCACGGTCTTGATGCCATGAGCAAGGGCTGCATGGGCGGACAAACCTTTGCCTTTGTCTCCCACACAGGCAAGGTGCAGATATGCGGCTTTCTCGAGGAGGAGTGCGGAGATGTACGCAAACAGCCCTTCAGCGAGATCTGGGATACCTCAAAAGTCTTTCAGGAGATGCGCAACTGGGATGACTACAAGCACAGGTGCGGATACTGTGAGTACAAGAGCGTATGCGGCGGATGCCGTGCAAGGGCCTTTGCCTTTACAGGGGATTACCTCGAAGAAGAGCCCTTCTGCACATACGAGCCCTCCGAGGCCGCTAAAGAGGCCAATGAGGCCAAGAAAAGAAGACGCGCAGCAGCAGGTTAGGTCCCTTACTTTCTTTTTGAAAAAAGAAAGTAAGACAAAGAAAACCAACGAAGCTGGAACGGGCATCTGATAGTTGAACAGCACAGAGGCCACGCAGAACCAATATGGCTTACCTGACAGACAAAAAAACCAACGAAGACGAACCGGGCACCTGATAGTTGAACAGATTTGTAGGATGGGTGGAGCGTAGCGTAACCCATCAAATCAGACAGAAGCAAAATTCCGGGTTGAGGCCGCTCTCACCCCGGAATTTTTTCCAATTCCCACACACTAAATCTTAAAGGCAGGTATATAGATATGGAAATGGATCCTCAGAAACTTACTGACACAAC
>JBHHUP010000093.1:0-2032 GCA_046753845.1 Thermodesulfobacteriota bacterium | reverse complement strand
CCGGTAAGTTCAATAAGGTTTTTTCTGGCCTCATTAGAGATAGTCTTCCCCTCTTTTGAGGCCTCAGTGGCCAGCCACTGCAGCGCGCCCTCCTCTCTTGGGGGTCTAAAGGCCTTCACCACTCCGTTCTTCTTAATAGCCTTTAAGAACTTATCCTCATTCCTGGGCAGCTTTGCGGCAGTAGAGACAAAGACGAGTATAGACGTTGGCGAGGGGTCCTGGAGGTACTCCAGCATAGCCTTCTTCTGGTCGGCCTTAAGGGAAGAGGCGTTTTTTATAATCACGAGACGCTTATCAGAGAAGGCCGGCATGGTCTTTATTGTCATCAGGGCATCTGTAAGGTCAAGGGTATCACCGTAGTAGCAGTGATAGTTCATGGACTCAAATCCAGGCGTAAGGACCGTGTCCTTGAGCTCGATAAGAAATTCATCGATAAGACAGCTCTCCGTGCCGTATATGTAGTAGATGGGTTTATTAAAGGTTTTTTTGTGATTAGCGCTCATCTTGGATCCAATCCCTGCTGGTTTTGCGGTTAAAAACCATCTAACATCCTCTCTTTTATCTTTCTGGCGAGGTCTTTTGATAGTTTCTTAAATACCTCTATCTCTACCTCCTCGGTACGCGCCACATCAGTTGTATCAACTCTAAAGTCCTCGTAGTCCGAGATACTGCTATCCGCCCAGAGGACCTGGCCGTCCTTTTTATCTCTCATGACAAGGCTAAGCACCACGGTAAGGCGGTACTCTTCCGTTACGTCGGTCTTGGTATATGAGACGCCTCTTAGGTTATATGACCTGATTACACCCTTTATCTCGGCTCCGGCCTTTTTATTGACGTCTATTGTGGTAAGAAACTCAGTGACAAAGGCCGAGGTGATAATGCCCTCTATATCGGGCTTTGTAGTAGCGTTTGTAAAGACAGGCATGGTGACGGCAGTAACGCCTCCGGGCATGGTCCCGGATTTTCCGGCGATGTGGTAGCCGCAGCCTGTAATGAAGAAGCACAGAAAAAACGCGAACACAAAAAATCTTACATACCTCAGGGGTCCTGAATATCTCACTTTATCACCATATTTAGTATTTTATCAGGCACATATATCACTTTTTTTATCTCCCTGCCCTCTATCCACTGAGTTAGGCGGCTGTCCTTTTTTACCATCTCCATAACGTCTTCTTCAGAGGCGCCGGGAGCAATCCGGGCCTTGGACCGAACCTTGCCGTTTATCTGGATTACAAGGGTTACCTCATCTCTACTAAGGGCGTCCTCGTCATAGACCGGCCAAGGGGTCTCATAGAGGGGTTTTGTTGCCCCGAGCCTTGCCCAGAGCTCCTCAGTAATATGGGGGGCAAAGGGCGATAGGAGGAGCACAACGGCCTCAGCGGCCTCTCTAAATACCGCGGGCCCCGCGCCGGAGTTCAAATTCTTGCCATCACCCATTTGCAGCGTACCATATATGGCGTTTACAAGCTCCATCACAGAGCTTATGGCCGTATTAAAGTGAAATCTGCGGCCTATATCAGAGGTAACCTTTTCTATGGTCCTGTGCGTTGTAGAGTGTAGATCTTTCAGGGGCCCGGTCTCAAGAGGACCGTGGGCTTCGACGCTATAGGGCTTGTTATTCGAGAGGTTATTTAGATTATCAATGACAAGACGCCAGACCCTTCCAAGGAACCTGTACGAGCCCTCCACGCCGTCTATGCTGAACTCAAGGTCGCGCTCCGGGGGTGCGGCAAATAAGGAGAACAGCCTTGTTGTATCGGCTCCATAGCGGGCGATAATGCCGCTGGGGTCAACGGTGTTCTTCTTGGACTTGGACATTTTTTCTACTGCGCCCTGCTCCACAGGGGCCGAGCATTTTTCACACTTCCCCTCTGCTGTTACTTCTTCTGGCAGTAAAAATCCATGCTCCGGGCATTTCTGCGTCTCTTTACAGACCATGCCCTGTGTAAGGAGGTTCTTAAATGGCTCGTCCACGTCGCATAGCCCGATGTCTCGAAGGGCCTTGGTAAAGAACCTGGCGTATAATAGGTGC
>JBHHUP010000092.1:0-2054 GCA_046753845.1 Thermodesulfobacteriota bacterium | reverse complement strand
GGGCGCCGGGAGTATCTTTAAAGGAACTAACCTTTGTCCCATATTGGTTTTCTTTGTCTTACTTTCTTTTTTCTAAAAGAAAGTAAGGGAGGTAGTGATGGCTGTTTTCAGTGATATGCGCGAGTTTTTAAATCATCTTGAGGGTAAAGGTCTCTTGAGGCGGGTCTCCGTAGAGGTGGATCCCATACTTGAGGTAGCCGAAATCATGGAGCGCCTTGTTCAAAAAAGCGGTCCCGCCGTAATTTTCGAGAATGTAAAGGGCAGTGATATGCCAATAGTAGCCAACCTTTACGGCACGCGCGAGCGGGTGGCCTCAGGGCTTGGCGTAGGGGAAGACGAGTTTATAAAGATAGGCGAGTTTATTGCCATGCTTCAAAAACCCACCCCACCCGATGGGCTCTGGGACGCCGTTAAGAAGATACCCTTTTTCGGCAAAGCCCTTACCCTGGGGCCAAAGACCGTATCCAATGCCCCCTGTCAGGAGGTGGTGCGTAAGGGGGCTGAAGCGACGCTTGCGGGTATCCCAATCATAAAATGCTGGCCCGGGGACGTTGCCCCTCTTATCACCTGGCCCCTTGTGGTTACGGGTTCGCCCGAGGAAAAGACCCCGCAGAACGTTGGCATCTACCGTATGCAGGTACTGGACGATAAGCGGCTCATTATGCGCTGGCTTCGCCACAGGGGCGGGGCAAGGCACCTTGAGTTATGGAAAGAGGCGAAAAAACCCATGCCCGTGGCAATAGCCCTTGGCTGCGAGCCCGCTACGACTATCGCCGCCGTAACGCCTGTGCCCGAGAATATCGGTGAGTTTCACTTTGCCGGGGTCTTGCGTAAAAAGGCCATAGAGCTTGTGGATTGTAAGACCGTACCGCTAAAGGTTCCGGCAAGCTCGGAGATAGTCCTTGAGGGTGAGATTCGCCATGGCGAGACAGCCCCCGAGGGCCCATATGCCGACCATACGGGTTATTATAACTCTGTGGAAGAGTTTCCCGTTTTTCATCTTAAGGCCGTCACCATGCGTCGTAATCCCATGTACCTTACTACCATTACGGGCCGGCCCCCGAAAGAAGACGCCGTCATCGGCACGGTCTTAAACGATATTTATCTACCAAGCCTGCAGGCGCAGTTCCCTGAGATTGTAGATTTTTCTCTACCCATGGAGGCTGTCTCCTATCGTATTGCTGTTGTCTCCATCAACAAAGAATACCCCGGCCACGCGCGGCGCATCATGATGGGGCTATGGGGCGTATTGAAGCAGTTCATGTATGTAAAGTATATTATCGTCGTTGACGAGGACATTGACGTGCATAAATGGGAGGATGTAATCTGGGCCATCTCAACGCGCGTTGACCCTGGACGTGATACGATGATTATTGAGAACACGCCTATTGATTACCTTGATTTTTCCTCTCCCGTAGAGTGCCTTGGCAGTAAACTGGGCATTGACGCCACGAATAAAAAACCCCCCGAGGTTACAAGGGAGTGGGGCGAGAAGGTGGAGATGGATAAGGAGATACGTGACCTTGTGGAGAGGAAGTGGAAGGATTATGGTCTTGATTGATGGTGCGGGCATGGCGGCCGCTGGTTTTTATATAGAGAGGTCAGAGTAAATAAATGACGACAGAATCGGAAAAATTCGAGCCCTTTGACGATGAATGGTGGAACCCAAAGGGCAAGCTATTTACGCTCCATAAGATAAACCCTCTGCGCTTTGATTACTTTGTCGGGAAATGCGGGGACGTAAGCGGTAAGCGTGTCCTTGATATCGGCTGCGGGGGAGGGCTCTTGTCAGAGAGTTTTGCAAAGGCCGGTGCGCTCGTTACAGGCATTGACCTATCGGAGCGCTCCATTGCTGCGGCTAAGCGTCATGCCGAGGCCGGGGGTCTTGAGATTGACTATTGTGTCTCTTCCATAGAAGAACTACGTAAGAAAAAACCCAAAAAATTTAATATCATCACCTGCTCCGAGGTCCTTGAGCACGTACCGGACCTCAAGGTTTTTTTATCGGACGCCGTGAGCCTGCTCTCCAAGGGAGGTTACTTTTTTTTCAGCAC
>JBHHUP010000091.1:0-2146 GCA_046753845.1 Thermodesulfobacteriota bacterium | reverse complement strand
GTGCCCCGCGAAACCTTTTTTATACTATAAGAACAAAGGCCGCGGCAAGCCCCGCTCCATAGGATAGGCTGAGAAATATTTTTTTATCCTCTGGAACCATGGCCCCTGCCTTGCCCGTCAGGATGAGGCCCGGGCTCCCGTCGCTATTATAGATTACCTCAATATCGCGCCAGCTTAGCCCCTCGGTAAGCCCTGTGCCAAGGGCCTTCATGCAGGCCTCTTTAGCGGCAAAGCGGCCCGCAAAGTCTTTTGCAGGATTTTTTTTCTTCAGGGAGCAAGAGGCTTCCTCTTCTGTAAATACTCTTTTTATAAAGGTTTTTTTTTGAATCAGGTATTGTATACGGCTGATGGACTCGCAATCCAAACCCGTGGATATATTTTGTCCCGGCAACTCCGAAGTCTTTGCAGTATTTTTGTTTCTTGCCCTTAACATCTTACCCTCTTCTCATGGAGCAAAAAACCTTAACGCACCTTGCGCTGAAAATCATCGTCAAAGCGGACAATGTCGTCTTCTTCAAGGTAGACTCCGCTCTGAACCTCTATCAGCTCAAGGGGTGTATCATCGGGATTTTCAAGGCGGTGTTTTGTCTCCATGGGTATATCTATGGACTCGTTAAGGGATACGATCCTGTCTTCATCGCCTCGGCGCACCTTTGCCACCCCCTTTACTACCACCCAGTGTTCGCTCCTCTTATGGTGCAGCTGCAGGCTCAGGCGCTGGCCCGGCTTTACCACTATCTTTTTTATCTTATAACCCGGGCCGCTCTCAAGAATAGTGTATGAGCCCCAGGGCCTCCTTGTGGTCTTGTGCTCGGCGTGCTCCGTATAACCCTTTTCTTTCAATGCCTCTACTACAGACTTAACATCCTGCGCTCTATCTTTTGGGCATACGAGGGTGGCGTCAGGTGTGTCAACGAGAATCATGTCTTTTAACCCTATGGTGGCTACTACACGCTCGCAGCCCAGTATTACCGAGTCACTGCTTTCAAGGTCAACTACGCGGCCTTTTATGATATTACCGTCTTCGCCTCTGCCCAATATCTCGCCAAAAGAATTCCAGCTGCCCATATCAGACCATGAAAAGTCAGCGGGAATTACAACTACGTCATCGGCTTTTTCCAGTATGCCCTTGTCTATGGATATGGGCTCCATGCCCTCATAGGCATCGGCGATATCACAGCCCTCTCTTATTGCCATGAGGCGCTCGAAGGTCAGCGGCATATGAAGCTCTATCTCCTCAAGGATTCGCCGTGCTGTCCAGAGGAAAATCCCCGAGTTCCAGTAATAGCCGCCCTCGGTAAGATAGGACTCTGCACGCTGCTTATCGGGTTTTTCCACAAACCTATCTACGTGAGCAGCCGATGTCTCGTTGTTAGCAAGTACATTACCGGCCTTTATATATCCGTACCCTGTCTCAGGCGTTGTTGGAATAATACCGAAAGTGACAAGACGGCCCTCTTCGGCAAGTGCCGCGGCTTTTATAAGGTGAGCGCGGAATTTTTCGCTCTCATGGATGATATGGTCCGCGGGAAGTACCGCCATTACGGCCTCGGAGTCCATCTCGGCCAGTTGAAGGGCGGCAAGCCCTATGGCCGGGGCGGTGTTGCGGCCCATAGGCTCCACGATATATCCGGGGTTGAGGGGCTCACCCTTATCATAGGAGAGGTGAAGGCGTATGAGCTCCGCCTGCTCCTCGTTGGTGACTACATAGACCTTTTCCGGCGGTATCAGGGGGCTTAGCCTCTTGATAGTGGCCTGAAGGAGGCTCTCATCACCGACTACGCTTAGGAGCTGCTTGGGAGTCGTGCTCCGGCTTAGCGGCCAGAAACGGCTTCCGATGCCTCCTGCGAGTATGACGGCGTATATCTTATTTCTATCCATAACCTCTTCCTGTATACAGGTTTTACCTTCCCTTCCCCTTTTCAGGGGTCTTATCGCTCAATCATATCATTGGCTAAGCTGATACCTATGGTTCCCTTGTATAATCACCCTTACAGGTTTTACCTTCCCTTCCCCTTTTCAGGGGTCTTATCGCTCAATCATATCATTGGCTAAGCTGATACCTATGGTTCCCTTGTATAATCACCCTTACAGGTTTTACCTTCCCTTCCCCTTTTCAGGGGTCTTATCGCTCAATCATATCATT
>JBHHUP010000090.1:0-2397 GCA_046753845.1 Thermodesulfobacteriota bacterium | reverse complement strand
GTAGAAGTTATTGCTGCCGAATCGGAAGATGCCGCCGCTGAAGCAGTCTCAACTGTAGCGGAAGAAAATGGCCTTGATGAATCGCTAAATAGCGGTATTGATGAGGCCATTTCCGATGAGAACGGCGCCGTAGAAGTTATTGCCGCCGAGTCGGAGAGTGTGATGGAAAGCGCCTCAAGCGTTGTCCCTGAGACAGGGACCCTTGATAGCGATGTTTCTGAGGTTATGGCCGATACTGATACTGAGATTGCCGATGCCCTGAGGGTTGAAAAAGAAGCTGAGGCTGAAGCGGATTCGGCGGTTCAGGAAGATTCGGCGGTAGTGGTAACTGATGCCGGCGCTGAAGCCGTTACGCCTGTTATGGAGGTTATGGAAGAGACCCCCACGGCTCCGCCTATATCAGCAGGTAATAATATTAAGAACATTGACTATAAGAAGATAGGGACCAAAGGATTTCTGACCATAGAGACCACCGCGAAACCTGTTTACAGCATAAAAAAATCTAATAGCGGCAGGACACTTGTTGTGGATATAACCGATACTTTAATCGGAGAGAACCTTGTCCGCACCCTTGATGCCACTAAACTCGGGACCCCGGTAGCAAGTATCAGCTCTTATCAGGGCTCTACAGATCCGGCTGTAACACGTATTTTAATAGATCTCACGGCTGCGGCCTCCCATAGTGTGGTGGAGCTTGACGGGACGCTCAGCCTTGTTTTTGAGCCTGTTACAAAACCTATTCGCGTGCAGTCTGATGGAAATGCGGCCACTCCTGATGGCCCCCGGTATACAGGCAAGAAGATAGACCTTGATATGATGGATGCCCGTATAACTGATATCTTAAGGCTTCTCGCCGAGGTGAGTAATTTCAATATTATAGCCTCTGATGATGTGACAGGAACCATATCGCTGAGGCTTCGTGACGTTCCATGGGACCAGGCCTTTGATATTATTTTAAAGGCCAAGGGGCTTGATAAGGTTAAGGTGGGCAATGTAATCAGAGTAGCTCCCGCCACCAGGATAAGCCAGGAACGTGATGCGGCCCTTGCCGCTGTAAAGGCAAGCGAGAAGCTTGAGCCTCTTAGCATAGAGTTCGTGGCCATAAACTACGGAAAGGCCAAGGAGCTTGAGGCGCACGTAAAGAATGTGCTCTCTGACAGAGGAAGCGTTACCAGCGAGACACGTACCAATACCCTTATAATCAAAGATATTAAAAAGGGTATAGCGGCGGCGGAGAAGCTTGTCTCACAACTTGATACTGCCATACCGCAGGTTCTTATCGAGGCCCGTATCGTAGAGGCATCAAGCAGTTTTTCTCGTGACCTTGGTGTGCAGTGGGGCGTTGATTATCAGACTGGCGGCAACGTGAACGCTAATATTTTTGGCAGTGACGCGACTACCGGACAGACTCCTCCGTCCGGCACTAATCCTGCCTTTGAGACGAGAAACGGTGCTCAGAACTTTGCCGTTAATCTTCCTGCAACAGGCTCCATAGGCACACTTGGTGCACTGGGTTTCATCCTTGGCAAGGCCGGTCAGAATCCTCTGGTCTTGGACCTGCGCCTCTCGGCAGGCGAGCAGGAAGGCCAGCTGCGGACCATATCAAGGCCGCGTATTGTTACCATGGATAACAAGGAAGCAAAGATAGAGGACGGCGAGTCCGTGCCCTTTGAGACTACCTCTGCTTCCGGCACCAGTACTATCTTTATCGATGCCAACCTCAGTCTTACTGTAACGCCTCATATAACTCCTGACGGCAGTGTCTTGATGAAGATTAAGGCTAGTAAGAACTCTATAGGTACATTTACAACGTCTTCAGGTGAGCCAAGTATCGTTAAGAAAGAGGCCTCTACTGAAGTGCTTGTAAATGATGGAGAGACAACGGTCATAGGCGGTATCATCAGCTCTGACTCCAACAATACGAACAGCGGCATACCTTATCTTAAGGACATTCCTTTAATGGGTAAACTCTTCCGGAGTAAATCCACTAAGGAATCGCAGAAGGAGCTTCTCATATTCATTACGCCAAGTATAATGAGGGGCAGGACGGCAGGTTGAGAGAAGGAAAGATTAATGTTTTTACAGACGCGTCTCCCCATAGGTGGCGCGTTTTTTTATAGATAAAGTTTTTACTGAACCTTTTTTAAAGTTAAGACGCATGTTTTAGATAGGGCAGTACCTTCAGGTATGTGATAGAGAGTATTTTACTCCCTTCTTTAAGAGATGGGAGGGGGTGAGCAGTATGAGGAAAAGTGCGAAGATGGAGTTGCCCTTGTATTCTGTATGTGATATACATATATACAAAAATAGATATGAGTTAGGTATATTATTTGAATTTGACTTGTCGGGGCGTGGCTCAGACTGGTAGAGCACCGCGTTCGGGACGCGGGGGTCGGA
>JBHHUP010000089.1:0-2407 GCA_046753845.1 Thermodesulfobacteriota bacterium | reverse complement strand
TGGAAGTCTCTTCAAAAACACCCCCTGCGGAGCATCGCCCCCCCCATTAAAGCCGCCTCTCTTACCTTAATTCACCAATAGCCTCGCCAAGCCTCTTTATGCCCGAGGTGATATTTTTCATTGAAGTGGCGAAAGAGATCCTCAAAAACCCGTCCTCCCCAAAGGCAGAGCCCGGCACAAGGGCAAGACCGGCGTCCTCGAGAAGGTATCCCGCCATCGCAAGAGAGCTATTTATAATCCCATCTCCGGAGCTCCTGCCGTAAAGCGCGGAAAAATCCGCAAATACATAAAAAGCCCCTTCCGGCGAGTTGCATGTAATGCCGGGGATGGCCCGAAGGCCCTCGACTATTACGTCCCGCCGCTTTGTAAACTCCGCCACCATGTTGTCCACGGCATCCTGAGGCCCTGATAGCGCCTCTACGGCAGCCCATTGACTGATGGAGGTCGGGTTCGAGGTAGACTGGGACTGCAGTTTTGCCATGCCCTTTATTATCTCAGCGGGCCCGGCGGCATAACCTATACGCCAGCCCGTCATGGCATAGGCCTTTGATACACCGTTCACAACTACGGTGCGCGCCTTTACCTCTTCTGATACAGAGGCGATAGAGGGTGCGGGGTGCCCGCCGTAGCAAAGCTTCTCGTATATCTCATCAGAGACTATGAGTATATCCTTCTCGCATGCCACCTCGGCAAGGCCCGCAAGCTCGGCCTCCGTATAAAGACTCCCCGTGGGGTTCGAGGGACTGTTGATGATAACGGCCCGCGTCCGCTCCGTAATAGCGGCACGTAACTCATCGGGGCTAACCTTAAAACCGCTATCAAGAGAGGTGCGAAGTATTACAGGCCTTGCACCCGTAAGAGAGACTACGGCAGGGTAGGTAACCCAGTATGGCGAGGGGATAATAACCTCGTCGCCGGGGTCGAGAAGGGCCTGAAATAGATTATAAAGCGAGTGCTTGGCCCCGCAGGAGACTATGACCTCATCGGGGGTGTAGTTAAGGGCGTTATCAAGGCTGAATTTATTTATTATGGCGCACTTCAGCTCAGGGATGCCGCCCACGGGGGTGTATCTTGTGCACCCCTCGTTAATGGCCCTTACGGCGGCCTCCCTTATATTGGCGGGGGTATCAAAATCCGGCTCCCCCGCGCCAAAACCGATTACATCTTTACCGGCGGCCTTCATGGCCTTTGCCCTTGCAGTAATGGCAAGGGTAACGGACTCGCTAAGCCCTGCGATTCTATCTGATATCTTTATCTTCATAAGCTGTATTTTTCCTTTAACCTCGCCGCCACCGCAGGGGTGACAAAGTGGGAGACATCTCCGCCGAGCCTCGCTATATCCTTTATAAACCTCGAACTTATAGAGGCATAGTTCTCTGATGTCATCATAAATACCGTCTCTACCTCGGCAGCGAGCTTTCTATTGGTAAGGGCCATCTGAAACTCGTACTCAAAATCAGATATAACCCTTAACCCCCGAATAATTGTACCAACACCGCGCCTCTTGGCGTAATCCACAAGCAGGGTATCAAAAGACTCCACAGTTACACCCCTTAAACCCTCTGTCTCAGCCTGCAGCATGGCAAGACGCTCATCGGCCTTAAAGAGGGTATCCTTCGAGGAATTTCCGGCGACTGCCACTATCAACCCGTCAAAGAGCTTTAACCCCCGCTTTATCATATCAAGGTGCCCGAGTGTCACAGGGTCGAAGGTCCCCGGATATATGGCTATATTACCCGTCATGCCTGCTCCTCATCTTTACCAAGATAAAACACAGCCGTATCCCCGTATACTCTATTATCCAACTCCCTAAACCCGCTCTTCTCAAGATCAATAACAAGCCCCTTCGGCCCCTCTGCCACAACAAGGCCCCCGGGAGCAAGGATAGACGCCGCCTCACCGAGAGAAGCTTCTATCAACGCGGAATCATAAGGCGGGTCCAAAAATATAATATCAAAGAGAGCGCCCCTCTTACAGAGCTCCTTTATGGCGCGTCCAGAGTCATAGGTTAAAATAACAGCGCTCTCAGCAAGACCGAGGTTCTCGAGGTTTTTCTTGATAAGCCCCGCGGCAAGAGGGCTTACATCCACAAAGACGACCTTTTCAGCGCCGCGGCTAAGGGCCTCTATGCCAAGAGCGCCCGTTCCGGCAAAAATATCAAGGACATTAGGACGGGCAGTAAAATATCCGCGAGAAGAGAGAACGTTAAATATCGCCTCCTTTACCCTGTCAGAGGTGGGCCTGATGCGGCTTCCCTTAAAACCCTTTAAAGGACGGCCCCTTAAAGACCCGGCTACAACCCTCATAAAGAGACCCCCTTACTTTCTTTTGGAAAAAAGAAAGTAAGACAAAGAAAACCAATATGGGAACAAGTGTAAGTTCATTGAATATACCCCGCAGGCCCCGC
>JBHHUP010000088.1:0-2564 GCA_046753845.1 Thermodesulfobacteriota bacterium | reverse complement strand
CTGGCGCTTCTTGCCCTTGCGGCAAGCCTTGCGCTCTTTCCATTTCTGGGCGCTGAGTTTATACCATCACTTGACGAGGGTTCACTTACAACGCAGGTCATAAGGTTGCCCAGCATATCACTTTCTGAGTCCGTGGAGATTGAGAAACGCGTACAGCAGAAACTTATGAAGTTCCCCGAGGTAGTGACAGTGGTCTCAAAGATAGGCTCTGCCGAGATTGCCACAGACCCTATGGGCCCCAATGTAAGCGACCCCATAGTGGTGCTGAGGCCAAGAGATGAGTGGACAACGGCCACGACCAAGGCCGAGCTTGTGGATAAGATAAGGGCGGAGCTTGAGAAGATACCGGGTGTGGGTTTCAACATAACTCAGCCTATCGCCCTCAGGGTGGACGAACTTATCTCCGGCGTAAAGTCCCAGATAGCCATTAAGTTATTTGGAGATGACATGGATATTCTCCGGCAAAAGGCCGATGAGATTGCGCGAGTTGTATCAAAGGTGCGCGGGGTGGCGGATCTGCGTGTAGAGCAGACCGCGGGCCAGCCCTACCTTACCGTGGATATAGACAGGCGCAAGATCGCACGCTACGGCATAAACGTAGCCGATGTTCAGGAGATAGTGGAGACAGCCATAGGCGGCAAGGCCGCAACAGAGGTCTTTGAGGGGGACAGGAGGTTTGCCGTACTTCTGAGGTTCCCTGAGAGCAGGAGGAACTCTGTTGATACCATTGAGAACATCTTTCTCCGCGCCGCAAGCGGCGCTGATATCCCTCTTGGTTCACTGGCAAAGGTCTCTATTTCAGAAGGGCCTGTGCAGGTGAGCAGGGAGATGTCAAAGAGGCGGATTGTCGTTGAGTCAAATGTTGACGGCAGGGACATAGGCAGTTTTGTTGAAGAAGCGCAGGCCAGCATCGCCCGCGAGGTTACTCTGCCCGCGGGGTACTACCTGACATGGGGCGGGGCATTTGAGAACCAGCAGCGTGCCATGAAAAGACTCTCCATAATCGTGCCTCTTACCATACTGCTTATCTTCTTCATACTCTTCATGGCCTTTAACTCACTGAAGTACGCGGCTCTGATTATACTGAATCTGCCCTTTGCCCTTGTCGGCGGCATTGTGGGGTTATTTGTCTCAGGTCAATATCTCAGCGTTCCTGCTTCCGTGGGTTTTATCGCCCTCTTTGGCGTTGCGGTACTTAACGGCGTTGTGCTGGTGTCGTATATAAACAAACTCCGTGATGAGGGGCTTGGTCTTGAACAGTCCATACTAACGGGCTGCGAGAGGAGGCTGCGTCCCGTACTCATGACCGCCCTTGTGGCCATACTGGGCCTTATACCCATGCTCTTTGCCACGGGCCCGGGCTCGGAGATACAGAAACCTCTGGCAACAGTGGTAATCGGCGGGCTTATAACATCTACGCTTCTTACGCTTATTGTTCTGCCCACCCTTTACAGGTGGTTTGAGGAGAGAAAAGTGGAGTATTAAGTAAGGGCGGCACCTTGACGCGGGCCGCCTCAATGAAAAAATAAGGAGGTGCAAGATTGAAAGAGATAAAGGCATTTATACAGCCTATTAAACTCTCTGCTGTTACAAAGGCATTGCAGGATATTTCAGGTTTTCCCGGAATGACTGTCTCGGACTGCAGGGGCTTTGGCAAGGAAAAGGGCAGGGGCAGTACCCACAGGGTTGTAGACGACCTCATAGACTACGTACCCAAGGTGCGGATTGAGGTTATGGTGAAAGATGAACTTCTGGACCAGGTGGTGGAAACCATTACAAAGACGGCACATACGGGAAAACCCGGTGACGGCAAGGTCTTTGTCTATGATATTGAGCGCACTGTGCGTATAAAAACCCTTGAAGAGGGTGAGGAGGCAATTTAAATGAAGATTAAGATTGGTTTTTTTCTGATTCTACCGGTAATGCTGCTACTTGTTGGGTGTTACAAACAGGCGCCCAGGGCATCGCTTTCGGCTCCCGGGGATGTTCGTGTTGTTGCAATGAACGCCCCGGCCCCTCATGGCAATGAGGTGGACCTTATCGTAATGACACATATAAAGAAACCGTCCTATCTGCTTAATCCGAGGACTCCAGAGACCCCTTATACCTTTACCCTCTCCATAGACGGCGCGAAGTTTGTTGAGACCGTTACGGGCAGGGAGCAGACCAGGTCTCTCAGTATGGACGAGAGGGGGCGTGGTATACATTATGTGCTTAAGAAGAGGTTGAGAGTAAAACCCGGCACCTATGAGATATCTTTAAAGGCAGAGGATGGAGCATCAGCCAGGGTTACTGGAAAGTTCAGGAGCGGAGACATATATACCGTAAGGTTTGACCCTGTGTACGGGCCGCGGAGATTTCTTCGTCCCAAACACTTTGAAAAAGGTCTCATAGACTTTAGTGTTAATCTCTCTGTGAGAAATTTCGAGGAAGACGAGCTTCTTGATTAAAGGTTTTACTGAGCGGGGATATGCTCTTAATATCCCCGCTCAGTAAAAAAACCTCGCGCCCCCTTGCACGCAGGGGTTAAGGGTGATGATGAACGCGGGTTTTACTATCACAAG
>JBHHUP010000087.1:0-2645 GCA_046753845.1 Thermodesulfobacteriota bacterium | reverse complement strand
CTTTTCCGGGCTTTATCCAATGGACTCGGTGCAGTACGAGGGGCTGAAGGAGGCCATGGTCAAGCTTCGCCTTAACGACTCATCCTTCAGCTTCGAGCCCGAGACCTCTCTTGCCCTGGGTTTTGGTTTCAGGTGCGGTTTTCTTGGTTTATTTCACATGGAGATAATACGAGAGAGGCTCGAGCGAGAGTACGGCCTCGAGCTTATCACCACGGCTCCTACGGTGAGTTACAGGGTTACAAAGACGGACGGCACCTCCATAGAGGTGGATAATCCAGTAAACCTGCCCGGGCCGCAGTATATCGATTTTATTGAAGAGCCCTTTATCGAGGCCACGGTGCATCTGCCATCGGAGTACCTTGGCCCTGTGTTGAGGCTCTGCGAGCAGAGGCGAGGAGTGCAGAGGGAGATAAAGTATATTACCCCGGAGAGGGCCCTTCTAATATATGAGCTGCCCCTTAACGAGGTAGTGCTGGATTTTTACGATAAGCTGAAAACCCTTACAAGGGGTTATGCCTCTATGGATTACGAGTACCTTGAGTCAAGGCCCGCCAACCTGATTAAGCTTGATATACTCATTAATGGCGAGATAGTTGACGCGCTCTCTCTTATTGTCCCCAGAGAGCGTGCCCAGGCCAGAGGAAAGCTCCTGGCCGAGAAGATGAAGTCTATCATCCCGAGGCAGATGTTCGAGGTGGCTATTCAGGCCTCTATCGGGAGCCGTGTAGTAGCCAGAGAGACGGTAAAGGCCATGCGTAAGAACGTCACGGCCAAGTGTTACGGCGGTGATATAACACGTAAGAGAAAACTCATTGAGAAGCAGAAAGAGGGCAAGAAGAGGATGAAACAGGTGGGCAGCGTTGATATACCGCAGGAGGCCTTTCTCGCTATCCTGAAGGTGGATTAGCGGTAGGGAGGCCGGGAGTTGGCGCTTGTTATACAGAGTCTTTTTTTAAGCTGGCCCGTACAGGGCTTTAGTTAAATTTTAGATAAAAAAGGAACAGATGAGTATAAAAGTAAGAGATACCGCAGCGGGCGCAGAGGTAAAAGCTCGGAAGGACAAGAAGGCCCAGTTCAGGGAGACGGCTCAGGCCGTCATCATAGCCGTTGTCCTTGCCCTTATCATACGTACCTTCGTGGTGCAGGCTTTTAAGATTCCATCGGGCTCCATGGAGGATACGTTGCTCGTGGGGGACCATATACTGGTGAGTAAGTTCGCCTACGGTTTACAGATTCCAAGGCCCGCCATGATAACCTTTCTTGGCATGAGGATACCTTTTTTCGAGACGAGGCTTATTAATACATGGGGCTCTGTTAAGCGCGGGGATATTATAGTATTCCGTTTTCCCGGTGACAGGAGCAAGGATTATATAAAGAGGGCCATAGGGTTGCCCGGAGACACCGTAGAGGTGCGTGACCGGGCCGTGTTTATTAACGGGGTGGAGCATAAAGAGCTTTACGGGGTTCATAAAGGGAGCCTTTACGGTAACAGTTCGGCAGAGAGTGATAACTTCGGGCCATATACCGTGCCTGCAGGAAGCGTCTTTGCCATGGGCGATAACAGGGAGCGGAGTTACGACTCGCGGTTCTGGGGACCTCTGCCTATGAGAGATATTAAGGGCAGGGCCTTCATTATATATTTTTCATGGGAGGCCGGGTCTCACTGGATAAGGCCGGGCAGGTTCTTGAGGTCTCTGCATTAGAGAGGCCCCCTGTGCAGGTGGCTTAGAACGCGAATATGGAGAAAAACCCGTTGAAGGTTCTTATGGTAGATGATATTATTAGCGTACCAGTATTCAGCCTTATTTATAGCCGGGTTAGAGTTTTTACGGGGCCGCTGTGATTGAGATGAGAGCCGCCATCGAGAGGTTCTTAAGGTATCTTGCCGTAGAGAAAAACGCCTCTGCTCACACAAGGGCCGCCTATGGAAGAGACTTAAGGCAGTTTTATGTTTTTTTGTCATCCAAGTACGAGTCGCCCTCAGGGGATGCCCCCGGGGTAGAGAATATTAAAACGTCTGATATAAGGGCCTTTGTTCAGGACTTGTTTCACAGATGCTCAAAGGTTACCATATCGAGAAAGCTCTCTTCCATAAGGAGTTTCTTTCGATTTCTTGTAAAAAAGGGCGACCTCTCCGCAAATCCAGCGGAGCTTGTTGTCTCGCCGAGGACCGGCAGCTTTTTACCCTCCGCTCTCTCGGCCGAGGAGACGGGTTGCCTGCTTGACTCGGTACAGAGCGAGGCGGGAGGCGATAAGTTCAAGAAATTGCGGGATTCGGCCATTGTAGAGGTGCTGTATTCATCGGGCATACGCGTTGGAGAGCTCACGGGGCTGCGGATGCGCGACCTTGATATGGATAAGGGGGTCTTAAGAGTATTTGGCAAGGGCGGCAAGACACGGCTTGCCTTTCTCGGGGCAAAGGCGTTATCATCCCTTACCGCTTATATGGATGAGCGGGGGATACTTAAAGGGGAGGGGTTGGCCGATTCATTTCTCTTTACTGCGGTACCGGGCTCTCAAAAAGCTATTTCTCCGAGGACGGTGCAGAGGATTGTCAGAAAATACGCCCTCTTAAGCGGCATTAATAAGAGCCCTACGCCCCATACCCTGAGGCACAGTTTTGCTACTCATCTTCTTGATTCAGG
>JBHHUP010000086.1:0-2673 GCA_046753845.1 Thermodesulfobacteriota bacterium | reverse complement strand
GTTCTATTTTCTAAGTGGTAAAGGGGCGTAAGCCCCTCGCGGCGATTTTTTTTAGGAGAAAAAGCATTGAGGGAATCTCCCATATTCATCAAGGCATATGACTTTGAAAAAGGCTCATAGGGCCATAAGAATTACGCTACAGATTATCTGACAGGGAGGATATACCATGAAAAAAATAATCATGTCGTTAATCATATTACTTGCCCTTCCAGCGGCGCTCTTTGCCGCTGATTGCGGCAAAGCCAAGGGGCTTATAAAGGAGGCTAACGGGCTTGTCTCCGCCAGCCCTTCCAAGGCCGAGAGACTTTACGCAGAGGCCGCTACTCTATGTCCAAAGAGTGCCGCCGCCAACTATAACCTCGGCATATCAAAATATACGAGGGGAGATTACGCTGGGGCCGAGATTGCCTTCAAGAAGGCCCTTAAGCTAAAGCCCGATTCAGTGGAGGCCATGAACGGCCTTGCCCTCACCTATGCCGCAGAGAAGAAGGCCTATGGTAAAGCAAAGGCACTGATAAAAAAAGCCCTCAAGTTACGCCCCGGCGATAGGGTTTTGAAAAATACGCTAAGGCTTATTGAGGCCTCAAGGATGCCGCCCTATCTTGCGGCGGATCTGGTTGTAAAGGACACGAACGGCAATAATATCCTTGATGCTGGGGAGGACATTGCCTTTGCACTGATAGTCAAGAATAAAGGGAAGGGGCCGGCTATGGGTCTCAAGGCCGATCTGGATGCGCCGTCTTTCCTTAAAGGTCTTAAACCTACAAGGTTCGGCAACATTATGCCCGGTGAGAAGAAGGAAAAGATTTTCAGGAGCCGTGTTCCATATACGGTAAAGACCGGTGAATACACCGTCAAGGTTGCCGTCATGGAAGAGTCCGGCAGGTACGGCGCACCGCCTTTGGAGATAACCCTTCCTGTAAAGGCCCCTGTGCCGCCAAAATTTTTCGTCAAAGCAAGGGTTGATGACGACATGGCCGGGTATTCTCAGGGGAATGGTAACGGCGTGATAGAGAAAGGTGAGACCATAGAGGTCCATCTCACGGTCAGAAACCGGGGTAAGGGGGTAGCAAGAGCGGTGAAGGCGCGGCTTAAAACCAAGGAGCCGGGTATATTCCTCCAGACCCCCGATGCGCTTCTTGGCAACATCCCGCCGGGTCGACAGATAGAGGGAACACTCGTCTTTTCGGTGCCTTGGTCCTTCAAGGGGAAGGATATCCCGGTGGAGATAGTTATAGAAGAGAAGACGGGAATATTCACGGCGAGGAGCGCTCAGAGCTTCAAAGTCTCTTCTGTTGCGGCAAGGAAAAGGAAGCTTGGCGCTACCCTGAAGGCGGAAGAGGCTCACAGGCCGCAAGCCGAGTTTACTTTCGAGACCCCTCATGCGGATGAAGCCCTTAGGCTCGCTGAGAAGGTACATGAAATCAGGTTTAAACAAGCCCTGACAAAGAAAAACTATTACGCCCTTGTAATCGGCATAGAAAAGTACAGGGACATTAAGACCGGAGCCCACTATGCCGCGAGGGACGCCCGGTGGGTGGGCGAATACTTCAGGAAAGGGCTCGGCATACCAAAGAGGAATATTCGGGTACTGATAAACGAAAAGGCCACGAAGAGCGATATAGATAAGAATCTTACCTGGCTCAAAAATCGGGTAAGAACAAGAGACGCGAAGGTCTTTGTCTATTACTCGGGCCACGGCGCGCCTAATATACGCTCCAAAGGTGCCGAGGCGTATATAGTGCCTTATGACGGCGACCCGGATTACCTTGAGAGCACTGCCTATCCTCTGAAATCCATGTACAGCTCGCTCGGCGACCTGCCTTCAAAAAACATAGTGGTGGCCCTTGATTCTTGCTTTTCAGGCAGGGGCGACAAATCCGTTGTGGCAAGCGGCGTAAGGCCTATGTTCATAAAGGTCAAGAATCCTTTTGTGGCAAAAAACAATACCGTAGTGCTCGCCGCCGGAAGGGCAAAAGAGGTGAGTTCGTCCTTCTCGGCGGCGGGTCACGGCTTATTTACCTACTATTTTTTACGGGGCCTTAACGGCGACGCCGATGCTGACGGTAACGGATGGGTCAATCTCAAGGAGCTTTACGGATACCTTAGTCCCAAAGTCACCGAGACCGCTGAGGAGATGAACCGTGAGCAGCACCCGGTTATCTCTCCGGGGCTTAACGAGCTTGGAAAGAAGAGCGGGTTCAGGCTTACGAGGATGAAGTAGGCAGGCAGATATTTGTGAGCGGTTAATCTGTGTCGTTTATTACAGGAGTGGTAGATATGGGCAAGTCGCGATACCTTCTTTTTTATGTTCTTTTTTTGTTATTGCTTACTCCGGCCATGGTCTTTTCCGCGGATCTCAATGGCCTTTATCCTCCTATGGAGATAGAGGCCGAGTTGTTGGAGCCGCCAAAAGTCAAGGGCATGGTTTTTGTGAAGGGCGGGTGTTTTGATATGGGCGACACCTTTGGTGACGGGGATTCGGACGAGAGACCGGTGCACGAGGTATGTGTCGATGATTTCTACTTGGGCAAATACGAGGTGACGGTGGGCGAGTTCAGGGAATTCGTGCACGACACGGACTACAGGACTGCTGCGGAAAAGAAAGGTGGTTGCTATTACTGGACCGGTGAGACGTGGGAGAAAGGTACGGACAGATACTGGCTGGATCCG
>JBHHUP010000085.1:0-2682 GCA_046753845.1 Thermodesulfobacteriota bacterium | reverse complement strand
CTCCCTCCTCAATGCCAACCAACTCGCTCCATCGAAGCTGGCGAACCTTATTGAAGAAAAGACCATGTCTGACCTTAAGCCCCCAGCTGTCTGCGGCAAATATGAGGCCCGGGGAAAAAGTATTCTTTAACGTCCCAAGTGCTGCCAGTACCGAGATGCAAAAGAAAACCAAGAGCCACGTTGGTTTTATGTCTATACTGATATTGCCCAGGTATGCTGCGTCAAAAAACATGTACGCCACGCCACCAAAGACTAAACAAGCAATAGCGTTGGCCATGCGTGAAGAACGGATTTCGATTTTCGTTGATTCCATCTATCTTCGCACTCCCTGATGTTGCCAGGCGATAGTAAAGTAGATAGGTGAAACAAAACCCATCAATAGAGAAGTTCCGCCATCGCCCCCTCACCCCCCTTAAATTTTCATCAAAAAAATAAATCCTGTCTCCAGTATCCTACGTATCAACGGCCACCGCCGCCTCTACTGCCTTCTCCCGCTTTATCTTCAATGCCACAAGGACACCCTCAAGGAGCACCCAGAGGGCGAGAAAGAGGATGGAGCCGCCTACAATCACGAGTATCCACTGACCATCGGCTACGGCCTTGTATATGCCGATTAACATGCTTGAGATAGTCGCACCAAGGACGAGTATCATGGGAAGGGCCGTATAGAGGATGGGTTTGCGTTTGCGGTAAAGATATATGGTGACGGCAAGAAGGGTAAGGCCCGCCATAATCTGATTGGTGGTGCCGAAGAGGGTCCAGAGGTACAGGCCTGCGGCCTTGCCGCCCACTCTGAAGAAGGCAAAAAAGCCTATGGCGAATACGGCCAGGGCCGTGGCCACGTATCGGTTTTCAAGGGCAGAGACGCCAATGGTCTCCCCTATCTCCTCAATATTAAAACGCAGGAGCCGCGTACCCGTATCAACGCTTGTCATGGCAAACCCCACCACCACAACGCTGATAAAGGCCTGCGAAAGCCCCATGGGCACGCCTAACTGGTGAACAAAATTGCCTGTGCCCTGTATGAAGATACCAAGTTTCTGATGGAGCCCCGCGGCCTTGTGCCAGGTGCCGTAAAAATCTGCCCATGCCTCGTGGCTGGAAAAGGCCCCCGCTGTGGTGGCCATGACGGCAAGGAGGGCGAGGAGCGATTCGCCTATCATGCCTACGTAGCCTATAAAGGGGGCGTCTGTCTCTTTATCCAACTGCTTTGCCGTAGTGCCCGATGAGACAAGGCCGTGAAAACCCGAGACAGCCCCGCAGGCTATGACGATAAATAGAAATGGTATCAGGGGAGGCGCGCCCACGGGATGAAGATTTACGACAGGGGCGCTCCATGAGGGAGACAATATAAAAAAACCAGCGAGCATGGCGAAGAGGGCGAGATAGAGGAGGAGAAAATTCAGAAAATCCCTTGGCTGTAAGAGAAGCCATACGGGCATGACGCTTGCGGCAAAGGCGTAGACAAGGAGAACCCATGTCCACGAGCCGGCTGTGACTCCTGTTACAGGCATATAAAGCCCCGCGAGAGTGGTTATGAGCATCATGACAAAACCACCGGCAATAAGGGGCTTTAGGGGCCAGTGTTTTTTGTAATACAAAAACCCTATGGCCATGGCAATGAGCATTAGACTGAATGTAGGAAAAACGGCCTCGGGGTGGGCTGTACCGGGGATGTTCGCGGCATCGGGGGCGGCGAAGAGCCCTGATATGACGAGGACGAATACGCCCATTGCAAGGGCGAGGAGGAAAAAAATCACAAGGAGAAAGAGGAGTCTTGCGCGCGGGTGAATGACGTGTTTTGCGATAGTGCCCACGCTCCTGCCGTCATGGCGGATGGAGAGGACGAGGCTGGAAAAATCGTGAACCGCCCCAACCATGAGCGTGCCGAGTACAACCCATATCAGAGCCGGGAGCCAACCCCAGATAACGGCTATGGCAGGGCCGAGCATTGGGGCGAGCCCCGCTACCGAGGCATAGTGGTGGCCGAAGAGTATATACTTATTTGATGGCACATAATCCACCTCGTCCCGGAGGCGATGCGCAGGCGTCGGAAGCTCGCCCTTAAGGGTAAAGACCTTTCTGGCAAGAACCCTCTTGGCGTACAACCGATAAAAGAGAAAGTAAAGAACAAGGGCGATTATCGTTAGTTTTACAGGTGTCAAGGCTGCCTCTACGTATGGATATAGAAATCAATTACTATTATAAATTGCCGCATATTGCTTCGGCGCAACCCATCAATGGAGAATCTCCTTTAGCGCCTCCTCGTAAACCTTCAAGTCCCTATTGGAAAAGAGCACAAAAGACACAAGCTCAAATACATGGTCTTCTTTAAGGAACTCAATAACCGTCGTAAGGGCAATGCGCGCGGCCTCTTCTATAGGGTAGCCGTATACGCCGGTGCTGATGGATGGAAAGGCTATGCTCTTTAAACCTTTTTCAGATGCTATACGAAGGGACTCGGCGTAGACGGATCTTAATAATTCAGCCTCGCCTCGATTGCCTCCATGGTAGACGGGGCCTACGCCGTGGATGACATACTTTGCCTTCAGGCTGCCGCCGCCTGTAAGTACGGCCTTGCCTGTGGCACAACCGCCGATTTTACGGCACTCGGCCATGATGTCCGCCCCCCCTGCCCTGTGGATGGCTCCGTCCACACCGCCGCCGCCTGCGAGGCGGGAG
>JBHHUP010000084.1:0-2785 GCA_046753845.1 Thermodesulfobacteriota bacterium | reverse complement strand
CCACCTTGTAAGTACATTCATGGCATTAAGGCCAAGGAAAAGTGAGTCGAGCTCAAAGGCGGCCCCTCCAAACTCGGGGCTCATAAAGAGCCTTGAGTCTCCTGAGCTTATAATTAACTCGGGAAGGCCATCGGCGTCAACATCGAGAGACTCGGCACAAGTGCCAACCTCGTCACCCGTCATAAGAACAGACTCGCAGGTAAGGATGTTTTTATAAACCTCGGTACGTAGATGCGGCAGGTACAGGCCGCCGAATATTCCGTGCCAGTAGGCGTCATTACACTCCGAGGCATAGAGGCTCTCCGCGGCCTTGCGAAGGGTCTCTTTCGGCAGGGTGTTTTCAGCCCGTTTTTTCTCCAGCAGAGCGCTTGCCATGAGCATCCTCTTATGCATCCAGTTGGACTCGGGGTACTTTGCGAAAAACCCCCTCCATGTTCCGCCCTGAATAAACCTCTTGGATTCTTTCTTATCCTTAAGAGACTCCATGAGCCTGCCATAATCCCTACCAGCCCCGGCGGGCAGAGACCACTCGCCCATCTCCATATAAGAGCATGTTGGAAGGTATACCCTGCCAAGGGGTTTTTCCCTGAGTGCATACTCGCCAAGGGTTATGGGGGTTACGTCCCCGGTCTCTTGTATCATCTCAAAAAATCTCTTCAGCCAGCCGTCCTTAAATACAAGTTTATGCGTACCCGGCCAGACGCCGAACTTCTCCCCGTCGTCTCCGTATATGGCGGCGTTACCGCCCTTAAGCTTACCGCCAAGCCCCTGAAGATGGGCCTTAAGCTCGGGGACTGTGTGAAATGGAATAAGGTACCTCAGGGCCTCGCTGCCGGGGAATATCTTTACGGCTCGGCCCCTGTCTTCAGTGATATAATAACCGCCAAGCTCGGCGCGCCTTAGCCCCGCCTTAATAAAATGAAAATCATCTACAAGTACGTAATCAACGCCTGCCTTATTAAGCGAGGTAGGCAGCGTTGGCTCCCAGACCCTCTCGGCAAGCCATAATCCCGTTGGCCTTACGCCGAATAACTCCTCAATACGGTCTGACATCATACCTATCTGCGCCGCACGGTCATTGTCGGGGATAACGGCAAGGATGGGCTCGAAAAAACCTCCGCCCATGATCTCTACCTGCCCACGATTGACCATAAGAGAGAGCAGCTCAATGTACTCGGGGTGTACTCTCGCTATCCAGTCAAGTAAGTAACCCGTGTTATGAATGGTCATCTTGATTGCAGAAAATCCATGAAGAAGCTTCAGGAATGGCCAATAGGACTGCCTGTAGGCATCCTCAAGGACAAAGTCAAAGTTACCGGCGGGCTGATGATTATGGATACAGAAAGGAAGATATATCATGAAAGAAAATACCTTTTAGATACAGGGCGATATTACCTTAAAGCCCACCTATATAATAAAATCATGATATGAGTATACAAAAAAATGCCCCTAAAGGCAGATAAAAAAACCAAAAAGAGGCGATTTCTTAAAAAAAATTACAGGAGGTCTACGACATGAACTACCTTGGCCTTAACTCCATACTTGTGAAGTCCGTCACGGAGCTGAACAATACAGCCCGGGCAGGCCGTGGCCACGATATCGGCCCCGGAGTCACGGATACTATCGGCCTTCCGCTCTGTGACCTTAACAGATAACTCGTAGTTATTCATGGCAAGCCCTCCGCCGAGGCCGCAGCAGCTGCAAGGAAACCTCATCTCCTTGAACTCAAGGTCTTCCCTTGACTTTATAAGGTCGCGCGGGGCCTCCCTTATACCCTGATTACGGTTAAGGTGACAGGGGTCGTGGTATGTGACAACGGGTTTTTTTTCCGGGGAGAGGGTATTATCCTCTCCCTCAACCATGGCGGGCGCGGATTTCACAGGGAGAAACTCCGTAATATCGCGCACCTTGGCGGCAAATCTTTCAGCACGCGCTATTAACTCGGCATCGCCGGTCTCTGTAAGGATATCAATAAATACGTTCTTAAGGGCGTGGCTGCATGTGGCGCAGGAGGTGATTATATAATCAAGGTCATAGGTCTCGAAGACCTCTATGTTCTTAAGGGCGAGTTTTTTTGCCGTCTCAACGTCGCCTGAGTAATACGCGGGCATGCCGCAGCAGACCTGTCCGCCGGGAACCACAACGGGTGCGGACTTTTCAAGGGCCTTTACGGATTTGGCCCCCACATCAGGCATAAGAAAATTCACACCGCAGCCGGAGTAAAAGGCCACCTTCGCCTCGTTAAGAGTAGCTCCGCTATCAAGGGCCTTTGCCTCGGGCGTATCGAGAAAAAAGGTCTCGGCAAGCTCGGGAACAAGACGGCCGCAGCCTATGACAGGGAGCGAGAACCTTGATACCAGCCCGTTCTCCGTAGGCGAGTCCTTAAATAACAGCCCCCTGAACTTGGAGACATAACGAAGGGCCCTTGGCATAATCCCCTTATAATCAAGGAGATTTTTCATCATAAAGGAGGCGGCAAAGGATACACCTTCTTTCTCCACGTGCTCTGCGCGGGCGGCGTTGATTATCCGCACCGTATCCACCCCCGCGGGACAGCTGTCCCTGCATCCTCCGCACATGGTGCACTCCTTAATGTGCCTCAGGTAATCATCTCCAAGGCCCTTCTCGCCCTCAAGATAGGCGCTTATAAGAGAGAGCTTTCCCCTTGCCGCGGCGCTCTCGCGGCCTATTACCCGAAAGGTTGGGCATATGGAGCGGCAGGTGCCGCACTTTACGCATTTATTTAACTCGCTTCCAAGCGAGGCCAGTCTTTTCATATTATCAC
>JBHHUP010000083.1:0-2790 GCA_046753845.1 Thermodesulfobacteriota bacterium | reverse complement strand
CCCCTTCCCCCTTTGGTTTTCTTTGTCTTACTTTCTTTTTTCCAAAAGAAAGTAAGGGAGCGGAAAATCATTCCGGGCGCGTCTTCCATCTACGGTGGACCCAGAACCACTGGCCGGGGTTACGCCTTATGGCCTCCTCGATGACCGCTGTAAAGCGCGCGGTATTCTCCAATGCGTCTTTTTGTTTGTCACCTGAGCGGCTTAGCTCTACCTCCGGCTGAAATCTGATTATATGCCTCTGCTGCTCGTATGTTATGAAGGTAGGAATAACAGCGGCGTGGCTTACGGCGGCAAGCATGGCGGGGCCCTTGTTGGTGCAGGCCTGCACACCGAAAAAATCAACAAAGACACCTTCAACGCGCGCTACGTTCTGGTCAAGGAGTATGCCGGCCAGACCGCCGCTTGCGAGGGTCTTTAATAACCTCCGCATGGACCTTTTCTTCAGCACCATGGCGTGGCCGTGGCGCGTTCGCATCCACTCCATGAGACGGGCGGCAAGGGGGCTATCCATATCCCTTACCACTACGTCAAGCTTATACCCGTTAATGGCGAGCCATGTAGAGAGGAGCTCCCAGTTGCCAAGATGTGCCGTAAGTATGATTACGCCCTTGCCCTTTTTTAGCGCCCTATCAAGGTTCTCACGGCCCTCAGACTCCACATACCCTGAAAAATCCCTCTGCCGTAGCCATGGCGTTCTCATTACCTCAAGGAGCATAATGCCCATATGCGTAAAGACCTCGCGTGAAAGCACCTCGGCCTCTGGCCTCGAATACCCGGCAAGCTCCATGTTCTTGAAAACCGTCTCCCTGTGCCTCTTATCAAGGACGTAAAAGAGTTTTCCCAGGACCTTTCCCACGCCCCTCGCAAGACCCAGCGGCAGATGCCCCAGAATAAAGACAAGACCCTTTACAAGGGTGAATATCACGACCCCTCTCCCTTGCCGCGGGGCGCGGCACCCTCTGTAAATGGCGCCATGGCCCGCCTGAAGACGCTTTTTTCTTTCAGCACAACGTCAATAGAGAGGGCGTAGCACGTTACATCGCTACCCTTAACAAGGGCCGCGAGCTTTACGCCGTCTTTTTCCGTAGTAATAAGGGCCGCTGCGCCGCAGGTTTTCATCTTCTCTCTCATGCTACTCATATCCTCAGCGCCGTAGGGGTGGTGATCTCCGTAGGAGATAGTTCCAACGACCTTTAGACCCTGACCTTGCAAGGTAGTAAAAAAAGACTTTGGCCGCGCTATACCGGCTATTCCCAGAAGAGGGGTCTGCTTAAGCTCGGCCAGGGTAAGAGTCTCGCCTGTAGCAAGGTCTGTCGCTCCACTTGGAGTGTAGACAAAACCCGTGCTCTGAATACCATAACCACTTAATAGCTCTTTATCTCTATCATTAAGGGAGCCTCCCTTTACGAGGACCAAGTCAGCGCGCCTGCATGCCGATACCGGCTCTCTAAGGGGGCCCGCGGGAAGAAGCCTCGCACCGGATAAAGGTAAAGAGCCGTCTACAAGGAGTATATTAAGGTCTCTTGCGAGCCTTATGTGCTGAAATCCGTCATCAAGGATTATCACTCTTGGAGAAAACTCCTTTATGGCAAGAAGGCCAGCGGCGTACCGGTCCGCCCCCAGTACAACAGGCACTCCCTTCAGACGGTGCGCCATAAGCACAGGCTCGTCCCCGGCCTCGCCGGGACCCAGGAGTATCCCGCCGTCATCACTACCATTGCTGACAATGGCCGTGCCCTTCAATGAACCACCGTAGCCCCGGCTGATAATTACTACCCTTGCTCCCCGCTTCATGAGGTAGCGGGCGACATACATGGCAAGAGGTGTCTTTCCCGAGCCGCCGGCCGTAATATTGCCTACGGAGATAACCTTGCAGGGCAGGGACTTTGGCCTCAGGGCCCCGGCCCTGTAAAGTCCGAGGCGCGTCCTCACGCCTGCCTCGTAAAGATAAGAGAGTGGTTCGAGGAGAGTCCCGGTGCCGGAATGACCCTCACCACGTATATATGACTCCACTGCCTTTCGTATAATCCCGCCCATAAAACACCAAAAAAATTCGCTACGCTATTGTAAAAAACCATCATTAAAATTTAAAGTTTTTCCCGGCAAATTCTCACTTTAAACCAGCATGCAAAAACAATTACTTCAAGAGGCCATTGATGACCTTTAAACTTTTTTCTACTGCCCCTCGGTTTTTTTCAACTACCACGCGGGCCGCGCCGCCCATTGCCTCTCTTGTTTTTTTATCTGAGACGAGTTTCTTAAGCTCTGCGGAAAGCTCCCTGTGATCTGAGACCATGACCCCGCCGCCGGCGCTGGTCAGCAGTTCTGCCGTTGCCTCACAGGTATGGACATAGGGGCCGAAGAGCACTGGCCTGCCAAGCCCGGCCGGCTCAAGAAGGTTATGCCCCCCCACGCCCGGCACAAGGGACCCTCCTACAAAGCAGATATGAGAGAGTTCGTAAAGAGAGGCCAACTCGCCCATGCTGTCAAGTAGAAAAATTTTTCCGCTTCCACTTCCACTTTTGCTTTTGCCTGCGCCTGCTCCCTTACCGCCCTTACCTGCCTTGCTCCCTCCGGCCTTCTTTGCTGACATCTGCAAAGTAGAGCGCTTATCATAAGCGAGTCCGTTCTTTTTTATAAGCCCCTCTACCTCGCCGAACCTCTCGGGGTGGCGCGGCGCGATGGCGAGCCTCAAGGCTGGAAACTCTTCGGAGAGCTCCTTGAAGGCCGTAAGTATAATCTCATCCTCACCGCGGTGCGTGGAGCCGGCTACAAAGAGCACCTCGCGGG
>JBHHUP010000082.1:0-2894 GCA_046753845.1 Thermodesulfobacteriota bacterium | reverse complement strand
CCTACCTCCTCACCTCGTAACCCACGGCCTTGAAGGCCCAGTACGTAGAATCAATATCAGAGAGTTGCCTCATCAGGTCCGTTATGGTGGCGGCGTTCTCGTCAATATCCTCAAGAAAATGAGGTTTTGCCTTAGTTGCAATGACAAGGACAGTCTCGACGGCCTTGCCAATATTCTTAGGCGTGGCAACCTCCAGGCTTATTCCCATGGTCCTTAAGCCTTCATCAGGAAAAACAAAGAACTGTCTGGCAGGAATAAGCGCCTTCCTAACATAGAGGTTGGGATAAAGCTTTGTCACCCTGCCATCGCCGTAAACGCTGAATAGGCTCAGGTAGCTATCTTCATTGGCCTTAACCTTGACGTCAATTGCATCACCGTCCTGAAAGACGGGTTGATGTGAGGCGCATCGCCCTCCAACGCGGCAAAGCTCGGCGCTGATAATTTTAAAGTTCCCCTTCCTCAATCTATTCATGGGTTTTACTCTGGCGCGGATGGTCACGTGGTATATGCCCTGTCCATTATTCACACTAAGACCGGTTTTGCTCTTTATAATATCTTCACCAATTATCAATCCTCTGGTGGCCGTATATACAAGGTCGCTGACGAGGTCGCTATTATAAAGGACCGATGAACCGCGGAGTTCCACACCCTCGGCCCGCTCAAGGGCGCTACGCCTCGCGTTGTTAAGGGCCATGGCACGGGCCACGGACTGGCTCCTGTCCTCGCCCAGCGGGGCGATACCTTCTGCAATGACAACCTTTATGCCAAGACCGTCCCTCCTGACTGACTTTTCTTCCATCTCTCGAATTGGCGCAAGGCCGGATACCTTTCTGCCTATCTCCTCTATGCCATTATCAACATATCGGGACGAAGGGGCCTTAGTGAGCTCGGCATCAAGTTCACTGAAGGCCTCATTAGACCTCTGTTTCAGCCTCTTGACGGCGTTCCTCTCAAAATCCATGGCCTCTTTCGCTATAGCATCTATCTCCCCTATTCTTTGCTCATACTCTTCTTGTGTAATAGTGCCAGTATTAAAACGGGCGCATAGCTCTTTATAGCGGGTGATTATGCCCTGCACGGTCTTCTCCCACCGTATACCGCGCTCGCCTCCGAAGGTGACCTCAGGCCCAACGCCAAAGAGGAGATTACCGGCCTTGAAGCCAATAGTAATACCCCTCTTGGAATTATGGATCCTGCAGTCCATCTTATTGGCCATGACAAAATCAGTTTTTGACTCATCGTTGTATATCTTCACCTTTGCGGCATACCCGGGAAGGGGCAAAAAGACAAAAAATAACATGACGAGAAGAATTTTTTTCATCACCTGCTTCTCCTTATTTTTTGCTTCATATCCCGCATCATATTTTCAAGGTCCTTTTCAGCGGCCTGTAGAAGTGAGTCGTAATCATAGGGCTTTTTATCGGTAAAGAACCTGTCCGTCTTCTTCTCCGATTTTAGGGACTCTTTTTTCCGCGCCTTCTCTCCAGCCGTCCTATGCATATCATCATCGGCGCCCTTTACGTCCACACGAAATTTGATAGCCTCTTTTTTCTTCTTTTTCAAATCCCCACCCCCCGATGACAGGGCGGCCTTTTCTCCCCCGCGTTCTCCTGTTTCCTTCTTTACGGCCTTCTTGTCCTCCGGGGCCTCAGAAAGTTTCATCTTCCCACCTTTTTCAGCAGGGGCTACGATAACTTTTTTTGTAGCAGGACTTTTGGCGTAAGCGATTCTAAGGCCGTGCCCTTTGAGCCATCTTTTAACTACCGAGGATTTTATTGCGAAGTTCACGCCGGTAATGGGGATACCTCCGCGGCCTACTCTCGCCATGTTGGAGTTTACGGCTACCATGCGGCCAAGGCTGTCAAGAAGCGGGCCGCCGGAGTTACCCCTGTTGACGCTCGTGTCTGTCTGGTACACGTCCTTGCCAGACACGCCGCCGTAATCGCTCATTTCGCCGCTTATCCTGCCGTAGGTGAGAGACCAGAAGCCGCCCTGCTCGGGATGTCCTATGGCAATGACCTCTGTGCCCACCATTACCGTATCCGGCGCGGCAAGGCTGATGATACGCTTACCAGAGGAAAGCCCCTGAACCCGCAAAAGCGCAAGATCGAGTTTTTTATCATAGTAAAGTGCCACGGCCTTGTAGGAGAGGCTGAGGTCCCTGCTACTCCTGCCTGTAAGGCGCGCAGGTTTTAAAGAGACTCTTATCCGGCTATACGGCATTCCAGTCCTCTTGTCGATGATAACATGGGCGTTGGTTATGACAAGACCATCATGTGATATGACCGAACCTGCCCCTATCATGCCGCCGCCACCGGCCCTGACGGCCCTTATCACCACCACCGACGGCGAATATGTCCCGTATATCTCCTTTGCCGGAAACTCCGAGGCAAAGGTAATCGTGGGTAATAAAAATAATGTCAGGAGGGCTATATATCCCCATATATGTATGCCCATAGCTCTATCTCTTGAGTTCATCGATAATCCTCCTTCCTATCTCACCCTCACCGTGCACGCCGTCCTTGATGGAAGAAAGGGGCATGCAGGCAAGTGCGTATGTAATATTCTTTATGCCGTTTGAGGCCGTGCCGCCACTGTCCAGCCAGAATTCTTTTATAGTCGATTCATGCAAGACAGCGTCAGCTGTCCATGAAGAGACACGCGTCACCGTGGCTTCGTCAACATCCGAACCTTTCTCCGTGGAGATATCCACCATTATGTTACTAATCCTCATGTTGAGCGTGCGGGCAAGCTCTTTTCTCGCGCTCTCGGCGGCGTAGCCTTTGGCATCGTCGCTATAAAAGGTAGGCTCGCTCATACCAACTGCGCAGATAGCGCCAGCTTCCCTTGGTGTTGTTAAGACCCACGGGGGGACGGTAGAAGAGTCCTTTATA
>JBHHUP010000081.1:0-3243 GCA_046753845.1 Thermodesulfobacteriota bacterium | reverse complement strand
CAAACTCAACCCTTACCCTGATGGTCCTTGTCTTTGGCTCCACAAATGGAAATATAAAAGATACATGGCCGTGAAAGACCTCGCCGGGATAAGAGGCAAGGCTCATTTCCGCGTCCTGACCGAGCTTTATCCACGGCAGCTCGTACTCGTATATATCGGCATAGACCCATATGGTAGATATATCGGCGATGGTGTAGAGCTTCTGCCCCGGCTTTACATACATGCCCTCGGTAACAGGCTTATCTACTATAATTCCAGTCGCCGGAGATTGAATATGCAGGGTCCTCTTTACCACCCCTGTCTCCTCAAGCTCCCTTATCTGATGAGCGGGCACGTCCCAGAGCTCGAGCCTCCTTCTGCTCAGATCCACAAGAGAGGTACGTCTTACCTCGCGCATCTTCCCTGCCATTTTTTTTGCGAGAAGAAACTCCTCCTCTGCCGAGATAAGTTTAGGGCTGTAGAACTCAAGGAGCATATCGCCTTTTTTTACTTTCTGTCCCGTAAAATCAAAGTAGAGTTTTTCTACCCAGCCGTCTATCTTTGTATGAATATGATAGACCTTCTTCTCGTCATAGGTAACCCTGCCCACGGTTCTTGTGGTCTTTACAAGTTTTTTACGCCTAACCGCGGCAATGCGCACTCCGATATTCTGCATTGTAACGGGGTCTATCTTCACCGTGCCGGGCTCGGCTCCGCCGTCTTCACCCTCATAAACAGGTATAAGGTCCATGCCCATAGGGGATTTACCGGGTTTTTCCGAGACAAAAGAAGGGTCCATGGGGGCCTTATAGTACAGGATTTTTTTCCCGGACTTTTCCCCTGCCCCGCCCTGCTGAGGTACGCCCTTTTCTCCCCTGTAGTGCGCAGAGAGATACAGAGCACCGGCGCCGATAAGCCCTCCGGCGATAAGAAGCAGTATAATTAAAAAACCTTTTTTCATAGGTAAAAACCTCTCATTTTATTAGTTCACCGGCCGTAAGCCTCTCCAGCTCGGCAATATTTTTAAGATAATCAACAAAAGCACGGTAATATAAGAGCCTGAAGTCTATCCACATGGACTGCGTCTCAAGGAGCCTCCCAAGTGACTCCTTGCCCGTCTTGTAGCGTGCCTCGGCAAAGTCCATGGATTCTTTTGCCTCTGGTATAAAACGATCTTTGTAAATAGACGCGATGCCTTTTGCCGTACTCATATTATAATAACGCTTATCAACAAGGCCCTTCACATCCTGGAGCACGGACCGCTTAAGAAAACGGGACTTATTTACGAGCTCAGTCTTCTCGGAGACAGCGGCCCGGTTCTTCCCAAACCAAATAGGAATGCTTACGCCAAGGGAGAACGAGACCGCGTCATCGCCGTGATTTTTTATAAGGGTGGGAGGCTCTCCTATCTGCGCATAATTAACCCCTACGCTGAAGTTCGGCTTGTAGTTAAAGCCTGCGAGCCTTTTTTCAAGCTCGCTCTTCTCTACCTTCAGAACCGTCATCCTTACCATCTCGTTATTTTTAGCGGCCATCTCATACATCTCATCCACGGAGACATTCACATCTGCAAAGTCCGGCTCCTTAAGGGTCCCCACCTCTGTATCAGGCGCCCTGTCAAGAAAGGTATTAAGGCGCGCCACAAGACCTTTACGCATATCCCTGGCCTTGAGGAGCCCGAAAGTGGCTCTGGCCGAGGACTTTTGCGCCCTTACAAGCTCGTCGAGCTCCGAGACATCAAGGCCGTAATTACGCCTGCTAATCTCGGCAAAGTACTCCAGAACAGCCTCGTTCTCTTTTTGCAGCATAACGGCCATATCGGCAAAGTACAGCTCGTAATAGGTTTTTTTAACCTCCGCCCTAAGGTCCCTTAATATCTTCTCGTAAGAGACCCTCGCTATCTCGGCATCCTTATCGGCGATGTTTCCCTTAAGGCGGAGTTTGCCGGGAAAGGGCAGTTTCTGATTAAGAGAAAATGTGCGGTCCACGGGGCCAAGGCGCGTCTCAACCTCACGTGCTGCCTCGGTGTATTTTAATACTGGATCTTCAAGGCTTCGTACCTGCGCGGGTCTGTGCTCAGTCATCTTCCAGTGACGGTAGGCCGCCTTAAGCGCTGGATTATTTGTACGCGCCATCTCCAGAAAATCCTTTAGGCTGAGGTCGGAGGCTTTTAACTTGCCGCCGGTCTCTACAACCTTAAGCCCAGCATCCCCTGCCGCATGTCTTGGCGCGGCCTTATCAGCGCCCTCACCCTTTTCCTCCTTACCAAAAGCAAGCCCTGAAAAAAGAAGCAGAGTCGCAAAGAGCATGGCCAAAAACAGGGCCCTTTCACCAGTAGAAGCCGTTGCCTTTACTCTGGTAATTTTATTTAACCTCAACATGTAATATCCCTGTCTTAAATTAATTTATATTCTACAATATGTAGAATAGTTAATTAAAAAAAATGGTTTTTTAACTGCCCCACCATAGCACTTCGGGCTTAAAAAAACCGTCACTCCCCAATGCTCCCAGTGCTCTCAAAAGACCCACGCCCCTGTATCAGCCCTTTTTCTCCAGTTCTTTTTTCTTCATTTTTATAAGCCTATCAAGTCTCTTCAGCTCATCGGGGTCGGCCTCGGCAAGGGCGTCTACAAAACAGGCCGCCGTAGAGCCCGTGGATATATCCAGTATGTCCTTAAATAGCCTTGCAGAAACGCTGGCGGCGAACTCGTCCCTGGTCATGCGGGCCTCATATATAAAAACACCCCCGCTCTTGGCCTTTTTGAGAAGCCCCTTCTTTCGAAGCCTCTCCATGACGGTCAGCACGGTGGTAAGGGCAACGGGACGGGATTTTTGAATATGTTCATGAACGGCCCTGCCGCTCAACCCCCCGCGCTCCCATAGTCTATCCATAATCTCCTGCTCAAGACTTCCGAGCATGCCTTTGTAGGTCTTGCTTTCCATAAACGTTATGATATTCTACTAAGCGTAGAATGTCAAGGTTAAAAAAGAAAGGTGAGGGGGAAATTGGTGAAAAGCGATGCAACATTTAGTGGAAAAGACAACCATGTAAGACTTTGCAATGTTTTATTACAAGCTTTTATTCATTCTTGTCAATTCGTCTAAAATCAGAAAGCCCATTTGTAATGCTTCTTGTGCATGTTCAATGTCAATTTTTTGACCATGAATAGCTGCATTAGAAACTTTTAGAATATAATCGTATGAACCAAACATTTTGGTATATTCTGGATATTTTTCTATGAACTCTATAAATAGAGATCTAGC
>JBHHUP010000080.1:0-3268 GCA_046753845.1 Thermodesulfobacteriota bacterium | reverse complement strand
TGTAAGCACATCGGCCAGGACCTGACAGGGATGATGGGCATCGGTAAGTCCGTTTATAACAGGCACTGTTGAGTAACGGGCGTATTCATCAAGTTTATCATGGCCAAATGTGCGTATCACCACGGCATCTACATAACCTGACATAACACGGGCCGTATCTTTAATGGGCTCTCCACGGCCTATCTGAGAATCGCCTGAACTTAAAAAAATTGCCGAGCCGCCAAGGTGATACATCGCCGTCTCAAAAGAGACGCGCGTGCGCGTAGAAGATTTTTCGAAGATAAGCGCCAGTACGCGGCCCCGCAACGGATGGTTGGGTATGCCTCTTCTGTGCCTGTCCTTAAGGATAGCGGCGCTTTGTATAAGCCCGTCAATATCCTTTTTATCAAGATCAAAGATTCGAAGTAGATGCATTTGTCCTCTTGACTTTGTTTTGCTTTACGGAAGGGACGGTAGTTTGCACAAAACCTTTACACTTCGTCCCATATTGGTTTTCTTTTTTTTCAAGTTGCGCGGGAGACAACGGTTAAGTTCAATGAACTATTTTTGTTCCCACATTGCTTTTCTTTGTCCTGGTTTCTTTTTTTCAAGTTGCGCGGGAGACAATGGTTAAGTTCAATAAACTATTTTTCTTCCCATATTGGTTTTCTTTGTCTTACTTTCTTTTTTCCAAAAGAAAGTAAGGGAGCAATCTTTCCCCGCGCCTTTAAACTCTATCCAGAACCTTACCGAGAATCTTTATCATCTCATCTACCTCCGCGGCGGTAACTGTAAGGGGTGGTAAAAAGCGCAGCACATGTTCACCTGCTCCTATAACAAGAAGCCCCTCGGCAAGACACTCTCTTACTATATCCGTTACAACGGCATCTACCTCCATGCCGATAATAAGTCCTTTACCGCGCACGTTTTTTATAAAATCATACTGTTCTTTAAAAGAGAGTAATTTTTCGAGGATGTAATCCCCCATAGACACACAGTTTTGCAGGACACCCTCATCCAATATAGTCCTCACCGTAGCCAGAGAGGCGGCCGTGGCAAGGGGGTTTCCGCCAAAGGTAGAGGCGTGGCTTCCGGGACCGAAGGCCCCCGCCACAGAATCAGTTACCAGCATGGCGCCTATAGCCATACCTCCGCCAAGGGCCTTTGCAAGGGTCATAATATGGGGCGCTACCCCGTAGTGCTCATGGGCAAAGAGCCTGCCGGTTCTGCCCACACCTACCTGCACCTCGTCAAAGATAAGAAGTACTCCATGCTTTTCGCATATTTCTTTCAGGCCCTCAAGATACCCGGGGACAGGTACATTAACCCCGCCCTCGCCCTGAATTGGCTCCACCATGACGGCGGCGGTCTCAGAGTCTATGGCCTCCCGAAGGGCCTCAAGGTCGTTAAAGGGTATGTAGGTGAATTTTTCAAGGAAGGGCTCAAAACCCTTTCGAACCTTTTCCTGCCCTGTGGCCGCCAGGGTAGCGAAGGTCCTGCCGTGAAAAGACCTTTCCATGGTAAGGACCTTGAAGCGGCGCTGCCCTTTATCGGAAAAAAATTTTCTCGCCAGCTTTATGGCCGCCTCATTGGCCTCTGCGCCGGAGTTACAGAAAAAGACCTTATCGGCAAAGGAATTTTCCGTAAGAAGCCCTGCGAGCTCGGCCTGAGGTTCGATATGATAAAGGTTGGAGATATGAATAAGTTTACCGGCCTGCTCTTGAATGGCCCTTACAACAGCGGTATGACAATGCCCGAGGTTGCAGACGGCTATACCCGAGGTAAAATCAAGGTACTCCCTGCCTGATGCGTCCCATACCCTTACGCCCGCCCCCCGCACCATGGCCACGGGAAAGCGCTTGTAAGTATTAAGGACATGACTCTCAGTTAAGTTTATTATCTCTTCATTCGTCATAGTATATAGACTCGCTACCCAGAGCAACCCTGTAAAATTCTAACCCTTACAAAAGCACAGAGGGGTCAGGTTTTAACTATCTCGTCAATCTCTTTCTTACGCCCTATAACCGTGCCTATACCGGCATCGGTAAAGACCTCAAGAAGTACGGCATGCTCTACACGCCCGTCTATTATATGGGCCCTCTTAACGCCTTCTGCCACGGCGCGAGCGCAACACTTTATCTTCGGTATCATACCGCCAGTTGCAACGCCCGTAGTTATAAGCCTTCTGGCATGGGCCACGGTAAGGGTAGAGTACAGTTTTCCTGCCTTAGAGAGGACGCCGGGCACATCTGTAAGGAGAATGAGTTTCTCCGCTCCAAGGGCCGAGGCTATACTTCCGGCCACAGTATCGGCGTTAATATTATAACTTCTGCCTTTCTCGCCCGATCCGACAGGGGCTATAACGGGGATAAAACTATTATCCTCAAGGGTGCGTATTACCGCGGGGTTTATTGACTCAACTTCTCCGGCGCGCCCCATATTAGCGCCCTTTATCTTAAGCCTCTTTGCTCTTACAAGACCGCCGTCCTTACCGCCTAAACCAACGGCCTTACCGCCGTAATGGTTAATAAGTCCTACTATCTCTTTATTTACCTTACCCACAAGGACCATCTCCACTACATCCATGGTCTCCTCATCAGTAACACGGATACCCTTAACAAAACGGGTCTCTATACCGAGCTTACCGAGCAGGCCGCCTATCTGAGGCCCGCCGCCGTGCACAACAACCGGGTTTAGTCCCACGGACTTCATAAGAACCACGTCCCGGGCGAAACTCTTCTTTAGGGCCTCATCGGCCATGGCCGCGCCGCCGTACTTTATGACAACGGTCTTTCCGCTGAACTTCCTTATATAAGGGAGGGCCTCGAAGAGAGTTTTTATCTTTGCAATCTGCTTTTTCATACCTAACTACCTATTTGCTCTACACAACAATCATGGCCCCTGCCAAGACCGCTATCTTTGTTATCTAAGCCTTCATTTATTTACACACCAGCCATCTTCAGATAAATATTAGCCTGAAAATAGCCGCAACAGTGCTCCCTTCGATACTGTCCGAGGGCTTTAAAGTATGTACCTTGAGAGATCCTCGTCCTCAAGGATATCAGCGAGTCTGCTTGTCACATACTCCTTGTCTATAAGCACCTTCTCGCCGCTCATATCAGGGGCCTTGAAGGAGACCTCGTCAAAGACCCTCTCCATGACCGTATGAAGCCTTCTCGCGCCGATGTTCTCCATTCTCTCATTTACAAGGGTGGCGATACGTGCCATCTCCGCTACGGCGTCGTCGGTGTACTCTATTACTATATCCTCTGTCTCAAGGAGCTCCTTG
>JBHHUP010000079.1:0-3286 GCA_046753845.1 Thermodesulfobacteriota bacterium | reverse complement strand
CTTCCGGGGCCTTGAGCCTGCCCTTTAGAATTTCGCCGCCTCTAAGGTGTATCTCCACCGCGCTATCTGTGATTATTTTTCTTATCTTGTTCTTCTTAATCTTAATGGGCTCGGAGTACGTGGTCGTAAGCGTCAGTGTCTCGTCTTCCATGGTTGTCACAAGTCCGCTCAGCCGGTCACCGTTCTTGAGGATAACCACATCGGCCAGGACCTCACCGGAGAAGATAAGAATAAAGGCAATTAAAGTAGGTAGAATTAAGATTGTTCTTTGTGCGTCTTTTAACATTTTTTATTTTTTATTATTGACTAAGTGTGAATATCTGCATTTAGAGCTGATGTGAGATTATAAAGATTCTAAATAGCGGTCTGCAATATAGGTACGGCTGTCGGCAAAGATTCTTGATTGATTCCTACACGCCTACTGTGCCCCTTCTGCGGGATTATTCAAGAAAATGAACATATCTGGGGCGGAGTCTCACTGTGTTATATTGAGTTGCTTTAAGAGGGACCCCAAAGTTTTTTCTCTGACGAGGCCGCAGAGAACCCCATTTCACATCATCACTTTCAAGCACCGCGCCGCTTGCCGAGAGGTACTCAATCCGCACAATAGCGCTCTCAATCTCTTTATTTGTAGTGTTTATCGTTACTCCATATAAACCATACCCGCCGCCTCTTGCAGAGGCAATCCTCACCCTCTTGAAAGTGATACTGAGGCTGGCGAGGCGCTCCTGCTCTATCTGTTTATTCCTGCGGTTTATCTCCTCATTCTTGGCCTCCATTACCTCGCCAAGGGTACTTGTGGCTGTCTCCAAGAGGGCAAAAAAACCGCCGCCCTCGCCGGCTTTTAATTCACCGGGCTCTTTGTAGGAAAATACGGCGTTACTCCTGAGAATAGCATCATGGTCTGGGTTTATCCTATGGGGTTTATAATACTGCCCTGCCATGCCGGCGTATCTACTCATATTTTTAGACCTGTCATTATTTAGGGGGTGTGTGTAGAGCAGATTTCCCGTATAACTTCCGCCTGCCTTTTGTAGACGCCTCCAGATAGCTATGCCCGCAGCGGGGTTATAGCCAGCCAGCGCGGAGTATATAACAGAGTACCTGTCAGCCTCGTCTTCTTGTATAGTAGTGAAGCTTGCCTGAAAAGTGTCATTACGCAGGCTCTTGTCGGCCAGCGCCAGCAATAACATCTTTCCCTGCCCCTCGCTTACATGGCGCGCCGTCACATGGGCCATCTCATGGGCCAGTACCGCGGCCAGTTCATCATCTGTACGGACACCTTCCTTGGATTCAATAAGGCCTGTGTTTACAAATACCTTACCGCCGCCCACAGTAAAGGCGTTAAATTCTTTCTGCTCAATAACATGGACTTCCCAGGGGAGGTGGCGGCGATGCACGACCTTTAGCAGCCTATCAAAAACAGTTTTTACCCTCCTGAACTCCGTGGTCTCTTCATCAGTCTTTAGCCCTGCTTTTTTGGCTTTTGCGAGAATTTGTGCCGTCACCTCTGTTGCTTTTCTGATCTCTTTTTCTTCTGATAAGAGGTTTATCTGACGCCTCCCTGTTACGGGGTCAGGAGAGCTGATGGAGTTACTTGCCTTCATCATACCCTTGTCTATTGAGGCGCATGAGACCGCAAATATCAGTACGGATATAAGCCCGAAGATAATGAACAATCTTTGCAGATTACGACAGGTGAGGGCAGACAATCTCATAATATCCTTGTCTTGAGGGGTAAAAAATTAACGATTCCATTGAATATTTACAGGCAACAATATACTACTTTTCGCCGTAGTCCGCAACTCGGGCAGATGGCATTATGGGCGAAATATAAAACTTTCCAGCTTCCTTATCTTGACAGCCTCTTTTTTATGGAGTATTATTTGTAGGGTAACAAATGTTATCCTATTGAGTAGTTATGAGGTTTTTCATGGGCAGGATAAAACTAACTGAACGGCAAAGAGAGATACTGGACTTTATAAAGGAGGTCATACTGAGCGAGGGCTATCCGCCATCATTGCGTGAGATATGTGCCCATTTTGCCATAAAAGGGCCAAATAACGCGAGAAAACACCTTGAGGCCCTTGAAAAAAAAGGTTTTATCCGAAGAAGGCGGAGCTGTGCAAGGGGCATTGAGCTGCTCGATAGTCCACTGATAAAAGGTGGGCGAGGGGGCATCTCCATACCCATAGCCGGGGCCGTAAGGGCCGGGCCTCCTGAGCTGGCAGTAGAGGACATAGTGGGCCACATTACCCTTGACGAGGGGTTTTTTAAGTGCAGGGATACCTTTATACTTCGCGTCGAGGGAGAGAGTATGATGGATGCCGGTATGATCGATGGTGACCACATCCTTGTAAGGCCCGGCCCCGCGAGCGAGTCCGGTGAGATCGTAGTGGCCATGCTCGATGGCGAGGCCACGGTAAAACGTTTTTTTATTGACGGTGAGACAGTGATCCTTAAGCCCGAAAATCCCACCATGAAACCCATCATCATAAGACCCGGTGACGGGACGGATTTCAGTATAATCGGCAAGGTTATCTTTATAATAAAAAAAGTTCCCTGACTTTCTTTTGGAAAAAAGAAAGTCAGATAAAGAAAACCAATGGCTCGATAATACATCGCGTCCACAGCAGACTTGCAGGATAGGTGGAGCAAAGCAAAACCCATCAAATAAAGGGCAATGCCCGCTAAATAAAAAAATGACCTTAGGCGAGACCACACTCATAAGAGAACCCATTGAGGTGATAGCCCTCTTTGACCAGGGGGTGAAACCCCTGCGTTTCCGCTGGAAGGGCTCGGTCTACAAGGTACGCGAGATTACCTTCACGTGGACGACTATGTCCGGGGCCGCCCCTGTACTGCACTTTTCCGCCTATGACGGGGCAACGCTTTACGAGCTATCCTACAACAAGGCCACTCTTAAGTGGATCCTTGAGGGGGTGGCACTGCATGAGTAGCGGCGCCAATATAATGCACCTTGATATGGACGCCTTCTTTGCTTCTGTGGAGCAGTGCGTAAACCCCGCCCTTCGGGGCCGCGCCATCGCCGTAGTTGGCTCGGCCAAGAGGACGGTGGTAACAACCTCATCATACGAGGCCCGCGCCCTTGGCGTGCGTACTGGCATGAACCGTTTTGAGGCCAAGAAGCAGTGCCCCTCCCTTATCTTCGTCTCAGGTAATAACGCAAAGTACATGGACGTATCCACAAGGATAATGGAGATAATAAAAACCTTTTCTCCCCTTGTGGAGGTCTACTCCATTGACGAGGCCTTTATTGATATCG
>JBHHUP010000078.1:0-3333 GCA_046753845.1 Thermodesulfobacteriota bacterium | reverse complement strand
AACTTTGTAAAGACAAAGCTGAAGCTTGAGGCCATGGACCCCGGAGAGGTGCTCGAGGTGGTACTTGACGCAGGCGAGCCTATCGCCAACGTGCCAAAGAGCGTAAAGGAAGAGGGACATAAAATTGTCAAGGTAACTAAAGATGACGGGTCATTTAAGATCCTCATAGAGGTCGCTGAATAACCCATCGAGAAACTTTTAAGGAGGCCCAAATGTCAGTCAAGGTAAGGATCCCTACACCGCTAAGGAAGATAACAAAGGACAACGATGAGGTATCGGCCGAGGGAGCTACTGTTACCGAGGTTATAGAAGACCTTGAGAAGAATTTTCCGGGCCTTAAAGAGAGGATCTGCGAGGACGACGGAAACCTTCGCCGTTTTGTAAATCTTTACCTAAACGACGAGGATATACGTTTTAAGGATAACCTTGATACTGCCGTCTCTGATAACGACGAGCTCTCCATTATTCCGGCCATCGCCGGAGGGGGTGGGGTTTGAAAAAAAAGGTCTATCTCACTTATCCGCCTGAAAAGGTTCAGGAGCCGCTTCTGTGCCAGTGCTCGCGTAAGTTTAAGGTCTTAACCAATATCAGGCAGGCCTCTGTTACCGACAAGATCGGCATAGTGGCCCTTGAGCTTGAGGGTGAGCCAGCGGAGATAGAGAAGGCCATAGGCTTTTTTACGGAGAACGGAGTAATGGTCGAGCCTATTGAGATGGATATCATAGTATAGGGCGCTTCGGCCTTTCTTGCTTTTCATCCGCCCCCTTATCTATATCAGGGGGCGGATTTTCAATATCCCCCACAGGCTTCAGTTTTGCTCTTAATACCCCCCAGATTATTCTTGACATAAGCAGTAAGGTATTATAATTTATATACTTGAGATTTTTACTAAGGTAATAGAAATACCTTATGAAAAAAAGGGTCTTACATGGACTCTCTATTATTGGTTTAATTTAGTCTAAGAGGTCTTGAATGAGTAAGCATAATACAGTGCAGAATTTTGAGGCTGACAAAACTCCTTCGGCAGGCAAGGCGAGGTTCTCCGCCCTTGAGCTTGTTGGTAATACGCCTCTTGTAAGGATAAACAGGATTACAAAAGATCTGCCCCGCGGTGTTGAGGTGTATGCAAAGCTTGAGTCTGCCAACCAGGGAGGCTCTGTGAAGGACAGGCCCGCGCTTCGTATGATTGAGGACGCCGAGAAGAGCGGGCGTCTTACAAAAGAAAAGATAATACTGGACTCCACCTCCGGCAACACGGGCATTGCCTACGCATGGATAGGCGCCGTAAAGGGGCACCGCGTGGAGTTGGTAGTACCGGAGAACGTAAGCTCCGAGCGTAAAAAGATACTTGACGCCTTCGGGGCGAGGGTGATTTTCTCAAGCCCCTTCGAGGGCTCTGACGGGGCCATACGTCTTGCCTGGAAGCTCTATGTGGCTGACCCTGAAAAATACTGCAAGCTCGACCAGTACAACAACCCCTCAAACCCCCTTGCCCATTACTACGGCACGGGGCCTGAGATTATAGAGCAGACAAGCGGCGCTATTACTCATTTTGTCACCACCATCGGCACGGGCGGCACCATTATGGGGACCATGCGCAGGTTAAAGGAATTTAACAGCAGGATTCAGGTCATAGCCGTTGAGCCTGATAATCCCATGCACGGCCTTGAGGGTCTAAAACATATGGCCTCCTCAATCGTGCCGGGCATATATCATGAAGACTCTCTTGACGGCAAGGTCCCGGCCTCTACGGAGGAGTCTTATGAGATGACCAAGAGGCTGGCGCGTGAAGAGGGCCTTCTTGTGGGCCAGTCATCAGGGGCGGCCATGCTTGGAGCGCTGAAGGTGGCGAGCGGTCTTACCAAAGGTATCGTAGTTACAATCTTTCCCGACGGAGGGGACAAGTATCTCTCCACACGCCTCTGGGAATAGGGGCCGCCCCGGTCAGGTGGCAGAGGGCGGAGGGGGCAGAGCGGTAAAAAGGGCAGAGCGTTAAAAAGGGCTGAGCGGCCTCTTTGCCACGGCTGGTATGTTTTGTTCTTTGGCGGTAGCGGGGCTAATGGGAGGGTGTAAGAGTTTTTTTCAGGGCATAGCGCTAACCTCTTTATCTCCTCTGTACTTTTATTTATAAAAAATTTATTTTAAGGTATTTACCGGTTATTTTTTTCTCTATCTTTAGAGGGTCATTTTTAAAGACCCTTTTAAATTATGAGGTTTCTTAATTATATTACGCGACAGGTCTCTCCCGATAGGAGTGGCCTAAGATAATGGGGCAGGGCACAGCCTCTCTTAACTTAAAAAAAACCTAAGGGGTAAGTCATGGGTCTACTCTCAAAGTTTAGAAAAAAAGAAAAGCTCTATGTTCCAAAGGAATTTTACGAGGATATGATCGAGCATGCCAAGCTGGAGTATCCCCATGAGTGCTGCGGCGTTCTTATAGGCAACTCCATGATGGGAGACAGAAAGATATTTCACACCGAGAGGTGTACGAACCTTAATAAAGAGCGGGCCCATGACAGGTACCTTATGGACCCGAGGGAGATAAATCTCGCCGATAAGGGGGCCCGCGCGCAGAGCCTTGAGATTATGGGTTTTTACCACTCCCACCCCGACCACCCCGACAGGCCCTCGGATTACGACAGAGAGGTGGCGCACCCGGGGTACTCGTACATAATCCTCTCAGTAAAGGGCGGCACAGAGGTTACGGCAAAATCATGGACCTTTGCCGAACTTGAGGATCCCTTTACCGAAGAGTCTATCGAGGTAACGGTACCAAAGTGGTAATAAGCATATCAGAGTATAAATAAAGGTTAACTCACCTTACAAGGACCTTTTCCAGTAAGGTGGTAAACCTTTGTTCCATTGATAATATATGATCTTCTTTTTTAAAGGGGGTAGTTCAGAAGATGGACTTTACAGATGAGCAGATAGAACGTTACTCAAGGCATATTATACTCCCCGAGGTCGGCGGAAAAGGGCAGACAAAGCTGCTTGAATCCAGGGTCTTTGTCCTTGGAGCGGGCGGGCTGGGTTCACCGGCGCTTCTTTACCTTGCTGCCGCTGGAGTTGGCACCATAGGTTTTGCCGATGGTGATGTCGTGGATGTTAGCAACCTGCAGCGACAGATAATACATAACAACAATACCGTGGGCATGGCAAAGGTGGAGAGCGCAAAAAAAACCATAGAGGCCCTTAACCCCGACGTTGTGGTAAGGCCCTTTGAAGGCCGTCTCGACACGGAGAATATCCGTGAGATAATCCGCGACTATGACGTTGTGCTTGACGGCTCTGATAACTTTCCAACGCGTTACCTTATGAACGATGCCTCGTACT
>JBHHUP010000077.1:0-3639 GCA_046753845.1 Thermodesulfobacteriota bacterium | reverse complement strand
ACATAGTGCATATTTAATGAAGCTGCATTTGTTCCCATCCCGGTTTTCTTTGCTTACTTTCTTTTTTCCAAAAGAAAGTAAGGGGGTTTTATGGAAAAGGTTATTAATAGGGCCGAGGTCATTGCTCCGGCAGGTAACTTGCGTTCGTTGAAGGCCGCTGTAGCTGCCGGTGCTGATGCCGTGTATCTTGGTTTTCGCGATGCTACTAACGCCCGCAACTTCGAGGGTCTTAATTTTTCCGATAAAGAGCTTGCCGAGGGTATTGATCTTATCCGAAAAGAAGGTCGAAAATTCTTCGTAGCCATTAATACCTTTCCTCAGCTCGGTGAGTACAAGACATGGTATAAGGCCGTTGACAAGGCAGCGAACCTTGGCGCCGATGCCGTCATTATCGCAAATCTCGGCATTCTCCGTTACGCCAGAGAGACCTATCCTGATATAAATCTGCACCTCAGCACACAGGGTAGCGCCTCTAATTATGAGTCCATTAATTTTTACGCCCGTTACTTCGGCATTCGCCGTGTAGTACTTCCACGCGTACTTACCATAGAGGAGATAAAGGCCCTAAAGGCCCATACTGATGTGGAGATAGAGGTCTTCGCCCTTGGCGGGCTCTGCATTAATATCGAGGGCAGGTGTTACCTCTCTTCTTATGTGACAGGGGCTTCCACCAATACCGAGGGGGCCTGCTCGCCATCGAGGTTTGTACGTTTTAAGAGCGGCGAGAAGGGCTCCATGAGCATTTCTCTTAATAATGTCCTGCTGAACAGGCTCTCCGCCGGGGAATCATCACCTTACCCAACGTGCTGTAAGGGACGTTATCTTATGCCTGATGGCACTGCGGCCTATGCCTTTGAAGAGCCCGAATCCCTGAATATTCTTGAGATACTCCCCGGTCTTGTAGAGGCAGGTGTCAGCGCATTCAAGATAGAGGGACGCCAGCGCACAGGCGCATACGTATCGGCCATGACAGGGGTTATGCGCGAGGCCCTTGATACTTACTACGAGGCCCCGGCAAACTACAGTGTAAGCCCGGAGTGGCAGAAAAAAACCCTCTCCTCCTTTGAGGGCTCTAAGGAGACAGTAGGCTCCTACCTCGTCAAATAACCCGGGAGGGGTACGGTTACCTCCTATGTTTGCGTAAACCTGAGGCATTTATCTTTAAATCATTCCCCTTCATAATCCTATTCCTCCTCTGCCCCTTGCGTGGCCCTTACGGATAAGCCCTGCATCTTGGATTGTTTGCTTTTTCTCTGTTTTTTAATGCGCTCTCGCCGGAATTACCGTGGAGGCAGTTGACAAAGAGGCTCACTGTACCTAAAATACATATAAGATAAAATTTTCAGGAGGTTTTTTGTAATGCCTATTTATGAGTACAGGTGTCCGGACTGCGAGAAGGTATTTGAGGTCATGCAGAAGTTTTCCGATGACCCTGTTAAAGAGTGCCGGTTCTGCGCAGGTAAGAAAGTGGAAAAATTAATATCGCGCTCCAGTTTTGTCCTTAAGGGTACGGGCTGGTACCAATCTGATTATGCCCGTAAACCTATTGCATCATCTTCGCCTCCTTCCTCCAAGGCCGCCTCAGGTGAGGCCAAGCCTGCCTGCGAGGGCTGTCCATCGGCCAAGAGCGGTGATTGATGGCCTATCTTTTATCTTAGGGAACCTCTGAGCTCTTTATCGGGAGACTACTTTGCTGGAGATAAAAAAGGCCGCCGTGGAGATGGCCATTGAGGCGGGCAGACTTCTTAAGGGCCGCCTCGGCCACGCCGGAAAGGTGGACTTTAAGGGCGAGGTGAATATAGTCACCGAGATGGACCGCCAGTCCGAGGACCTTATTGTTGGACGCATTACCCGCGACTTTCCCGGTCACGGCATCATTGCCGAGGAGAGCGACGAGCTTAGGAGTACAGGGGGCTATCGCTGGATAATCGACCCCCTTGACGGCACTACAAACTACGCCCACGGCCTGCCGGTATTCTGCGTCTCCATTGCCTTTGAGGATAAGGGGCAGGTTACGTGCGGTGTTGTCTATAACCCTATGCTCGATGAGTTGTTTGTGGCCGAGCGCGGCCGTGGCGCCACGTTAAATGGCGAGAGTATAAATGTATCGGCTACGCCGACCCTTGATAAGAGTATCCTCTGCACGGGTTTTCCATACGATATACGAACTACTAAAGAAAATAATTTTGATAATTTCAGGAATTTTTCCCTGCAGGCGCAGGCCATACGGCGGGCGGGAAGCGCGGCCCTTGATCTATCTTACGTTGCCTGCGGCCGTTATGATGGTTTCTGGGAGATGAAGCTCTCGGCCTGGGATACGGCAGCGGCCTCGTTGCTGGTTGAGGAGGCCGGAGGCACTGTAACGGATTTTGAGGGAGAAAAATTCTCAAACTTCAAGCCCTACTGCCTTGCCTCTAACGGGCTTATTCACGGCGAGATGGTAAGGGTACTTGCAAAGGCTTAAGCTCTTAGGCTTTGAGGTGTATCTGTAGTGAAGAAAATTTCAGAGTCCCCATGAGAATACCAGAGAGGCCGGGCCAATCTTTTGAGTTCCGGTCTATCTACAGAGTTCAGGAAAAAACAATGTCAAGCATAGTGCTCCGTTTTGCCATACTTGCCGTGGGGATCTCCCTTGCCGTTTATGTCGTGCCGGGCATAGACTCGGCGGGTTACGGCCCTATTATAGAAGCTGCCCTCATCCTCGGTCTGCTTAATCTCGTTATAAAACCCGTACTCTTTATCCTCACCCTCCCAATTAATATCTTAAGCCTCGGGCTATTTTCCTTTATTATAAACGGGCTCATGCTCATGTTGGTGGGCTACCTCGTAGGGGGGCTTCACGTGGCGAGCTTTGGCGTGGCCATACTGGGTTCTATTGTAATAAGTATTTTCAGTATGGTGACGGGCTGGCTGGTGAGGTGATGGGAGCTGACTTTAATGGTGGGCCGTGCCCACCCTGCAAGATTATATTATAAAAGGAGGGTTTTATGGGATCAAATGGTGTGATATGTGCCGGGGGGAAAAATCTTAATTCGGAACTGGCGGATTCTGCTATATCTGGAGATTGCGAAAGAGTGAAAAATCTTTTGAGTATAGGCGCGGAGGTGAACTCAAAGAATGACGAGAGCATTACTCCCTTGATTTTCGCCTCAATGCAGGGGCACTGTGATGTTGTAAAGGTGCTCCTTGATAAAGGCGCTGATGTGAACACCGAGACTCCTGAAGGGATCTCGCCCCTCATAGCCGCCTCAGGCGGAGGATTTTTTAATATAGTAGAGCTCTTGATTGAAAAAGGCGCTGATGTGAACGCCAAGGCTCAGGGAGGAGTTACGGCCCTGATCTTTGCCTCCGGGGGCGGACATACAAAGGTAGTTGAGATACTTCTTGATAAAGGCGCTGACGTGAACGCCGAGACTAAGACCGGTGAGACGGCCCTGGTATTCGCCTCAAGGGGTGTGCATGCCGGGATCGTGGGTCTACTGAAAAAGCAGATGGCAGGCAACTGAGCAGGGCAGTAGGATGGGTGAAGAGAGCGAAACCCATCAAAGATTTAAAGAGGTATTGAAAAATATTCCTGGTGGGCAGTGCCCACCATTAAAAGATTACTCTCCGCCAAAATTTTCCGGAAACCGGATTTCC
>JBHHUP010000076.1:0-3825 GCA_046753845.1 Thermodesulfobacteriota bacterium | reverse complement strand
TTCTCTTTCAGATATTGAGTTCAGGCAGCGGCGCAGGCATAGCGTGGTACGCCCACATAGGGGGTTTTGTGGCAGGGGTTCTGCTTATTAAGTTTTTTGTCCGTGATAACGTAAAGACAGTTTACAAAAGAAGATAATTAGAGTAAGTGAAGAAAGGTCGCCGGGCCATGTGTGATGAAGCATCTTGCGGGACCGGGGCATGTATAGCCAGGTTAACCGCGGTCATGGAACCGGAGAAGCCGTGAAGGAGTCTTTCTCTTATTTAGTCTTCTGTGTAATAAGATTTTGCGGCCTGCTCAGCCCCTTAAAGGCGTGGCTTTTACTTGTATCTTGAAGCGCTGCGGTGAGGTCTTTTTATCCTTCCTTGTATCGGCCTGATAGTACCTGACTTTTTTAAGGTTTGCCTCTCTAAGCAGTCTCTTGTTAAGTATGAGGTCCGATACCTTAACAACACTAAGGCCCTTTTTCAGCAGGTCATCGAGTATCTCACCCAGTATTGATGAAGCCCTGTCATGGCTGCGATTCGTTCCCAGGTGCATGAGTACGATGCCGCCTCCAAGGTTCCCGCCGTTATCATCAAAACTCAGTATCCTCTCTTTTATCTCTTCGGGCGTGTGGTACAGGTGCGAGGACCTGTCATGGACCCAGTCAAGGCTGTCAAGGCTTCTGCGGTTTTTTCTGTCATAGGTCCAGCCTATGTGAAGGTATCCGGCGCTGAAGGCCCAGGCGCGCAGCTCTTTGTTCACCTCTCCGTAAGGCGCCCTCCAGAGAGGCGACATGTGTCTGCCCGTAACCTCGAAGAAGCGTTTCTCGGCGATTTTCAGCTCTTTGATGAGAAAATCTTTGGTCACGTGGGGTTTGGTCTTCTGTGTGCCGTTAATCTCAAGCTCTGTAAGGTGGGGGTGCGTTGTTGTATGGTTGCCAACCTCGTGGCCATCGGCAACTATCATTCTTGTTATACGAGGGTGTTTTCTTATGAAGACTCCGCTTAAGAAAATAGTTGTCTTGATATTTCTCTCTCTCAGGATATTAAGTATCTCCGTTGCCTGCTCCGCGCTAAAGCCTCCGTCAAAGGTTACGGAAATCCTTGTCCCATGTATATTACCTCTGGTAATATTAGGCGGGGTTGCCGGGATGTACCGGATCATCTTATGACTTTTTATCCCGGTCCGGGTAATGCGTTCAGGTACGGGTACGTTGGAGGCAAGGGTGGTTGGCTTCTCAGCTTTTATGAATTGTGAGGGGGTAAGGATGCCTGTCTCTATGGTTATGCCCGAGATTATCTCATTTTTAAGGGGAGTCAGGTCTTCAGAGACAACGTCAGTGGAGCGGGCTGTCTTATTCAGTCCGGAGAAGAATACAACAGCCAGGGCGAGCAGCAGCAGAAGAAGCCCACGAAAAGAGTTGGAACTCAGGGTGCGTAAAAAATACTTTTTATCCATATCAGCGCCTGCGTAGAGAGTAGGGTTAAAAAGAGCAGGGAAGAGTAGCCAGCGCTATACATACAACCGCTAACCTTTGTATCATTAAAGGACTTTTCAGGTCAACCTTTTTTTTACAGATATAAAAGAAAAAATATTGCAAAATATTGTGTTATTATATTAAGATAAATTATAATTTTAATTAAAGAGGGGGAACTTATGGCAGAAAATACAGAAGAGAAAAGCTTCAAGTCTATTCTTTTCCCAACGGATTTTTCCGAGAATTCAGAGCGGGCCTCCTCTTACGCAACCTCTCTGGGAAGGATTTTCAAGGCGCGGTTATATGTGCTTCATGTTGTTGACCTCTCTCTTGAGGGCGGCGGCATGTATGTGCCTCATATCTCTTTTGATGTCCTTGATAAGGAAGAGGAGAGTCAGGAGGCAAAGTCACTGAAGAGATTCTGCGCCACGCTCTCATATCCCGGGGAAGACATTGAGCCCATCATCTGCAGCGGCACTCCCCATAGCGAGATACTGAGGGTGGCCGAAGAAAAGGCGGTGGATATAATAGTTATGGGTACAGCAGGTGAGAGAGGCGTGGGGCGTTTTCTCTTCGGCTCCAACACGGAATCTGTTATGAGAAATACCAGGCTGCCCGTGCTTGCCATCCCGCCTGCGATTTAAATCTGCTCTCACTGGTTAAAGGTTGGTTCATGTTTGGAATAGGTTTTACTGAGCTTCTTCTTGTCCTCGTAGTGGCCCTCCTTGTGCTTGGACCTGATAAACTCCCGGAGGTTGCAAGGACTGTGGCCAAGGCCTATAACGAGCTCAGGAGGACCGGGCTCGACCTTAAACGCACGATAAAGGATGTTGATATCTCCGGTATTGTCAGGGAGGGTGTTGAGGGCGTTGGCGTAAATGATAAAGCAGAGGCTGGTGGGGGAAGTAAAGATACCGTGACAGACTCAGCCTCTACTGAAGGAGCCGGGAAGGCTTCTGAAAAGGCTACCTGATTATGACGGAGGATCAGGCTGCTGCCGCGCGACTTACCGGGCATCTCAGCGAGCTTAGAAAAAGGCTCATTGTCTCCATTGCCGCCCTTGTTATCGGCTTTGCAATATCATACTTCTTCTCAGACAGACTCTATAATATCCTTGTCTCGCCTCTTATTCCCGTTATGCCAGAGGGCTCTGAATTTATTGCCTTTACAGGTATTGTAGAGCCCTTTTTCGTTTACATCAAGGTTGGTTTCCTCGGCGCGGCGGCTCTGGCCAGCCCTGTTATCCTCTTTGAAATATGGTCTTTTGTTGCCCCGGGACTTTACGCCACAGAGAGACGCTGGTTTTTGGCTACGGTGCTTCTCTCCTGTCTCCTCTTTGTAAGCGGTCTCTTATTCGCCTTTTTTGTTGTCTTTCCCTTTGCCTTTAAGTTCCTCATGAGCTACTCGGGACCGCAGTTAAAACCCTTCATATCCATGAACAGTTACTTCTCTCTTGTTACGAGGCTGCTCATAGCATTCGGTATAGTCTACCAGCTTCCCCTTGCAATGCTGGTTCTGGCCAGAACCGGCGTGGTGACAGCGGGCCGTTTTCTCTCATGGTGGAGGTATGCCGTTATTGGTATTGTCATTGCCTCGGCCCTCCTTACGCCTACGCCCGATGCCTTTAACCAGATGCTCATGGCCGGCCCTCTGCTTGTACTTTATTTTCTCGGTGTGCTTCTTGCGAAGATTTTTGGGAAAGAGAAGGTCGAGGCCAAGGTAAGCGAGGACAAGACCGATGAGTAGTAAGGCTGCCTCAAGGTCCGGCAGGATAATAAATAGCTATTAAGAGTTCTACCCCGTCCCCCAAAACTTACTTATAAAAACAAACGTCCGGCAGGTGTGCTTCACCTTGCCGGACGGTTTCTCTTTTTCTTCTGAAATGTAGGAAGGACCCAACTCTTCCGAAGATATTTTTCCCGTTAAGAGTTCGTGGACCTCTACAGGGCTACTTTGCTTTGTTGCCCTTTGATCTGGAGGCCGCCGTCTTTTTTGCGGGGCTCTTTTTTGCTGCTGTTTTCCTGGCAGTAGTTTTCTTCTTAACGGGGCTCTTTTTCACTGCCGCTGCCCTGGTAGTTGTTTTTTTCCTGGCAGCCGTTGCCTTCTTAGCGGGGCTCTTTTTTGCCACGGCTTTTTTCTTTGCGGGGCTCTTTTTCGCTTTCGCCGCAGCCTTCTTCACTGTGGCGGTCTTTTTCGTGGCCGCAGCTTTCGTGGCAGCCGGGCCTTTTTTGCGTCTTATCTTCTTTGCGGCCTTCTCTTCAAGTGACTTTATTTTCTTCTCAAGACTGCTTATGCGTTTCTTGTACTGCGTCTCGGTTTCCTTTATTTTTTTCTTGAAGGAGCCTTCAATTTTCCTGCTCCTTG
>JBHHUP010000075.1:0-3854 GCA_046753845.1 Thermodesulfobacteriota bacterium | reverse complement strand
CTGCTGCAGATACTCGATGACGGCCGCCTTACGGACGGCCACGGCCGCACCGTTGATTTTACAAATACCGTAATCATAATGACCTCCAATACAGGCAGCGAGTTTATCGCCGCGGGCGAGAATTACGAGGAGATGCAGGCCAAGGTTACAGAGGCCTTAAGGGAGACATTCAGGCCCGAGTTCCTTAACAGGGTTGATGAAATAATCACCTATCATAGGCTGTCGCGGGAGGTTATGGGGGAGATTGTGGATATTCAGCTCCGCGGCCTCTCTGTGCTCTTAAAAGAGCAGGGTCTTACTTTAGAGCTGACCGCGGCGGCTCGCAGCCATCTGGCCGAGCTTGGTTATGATCCAATATACGGTGCGCGCTCATTAAAGAGGCTTATAACCCGCGAGGTCTTCGACCCCCTTGCCCTTAAGGTGCTCGGCGGAGAGTTTTCTGAGGGTACGGCCGTTAAGGCCGATTTTTTGGCGGGAGCCATGGTCTTTACGGCCCTCTCTACAGGGAAAGACCATCCTTGACAAAACCTTGATTTTTGTTTAGATTTAATGGATTAGTGGCTTCTTTCCCAGCGGGTATTGTATAAGGGACCCTGAAAGCAGAGGCCCCTTGGCGGCGGCATATAAGAAGCTTCTAACTTTAAGAGAGGTAGCAAGATGGCGCCCTCGGGTTGGGATCCATATAAGGATCTTTTATTTTTACAGGAACGCATGAGCCGCGTATTTGACGAGGCCCTTATGCAGTACAGAGGGGGCGCGGGGCTTTCCTGCGGCGGCACCTTTCCGCCTGTGGATATCTTCGAGACAGAGAAGGAGATAGTCCTTAAGGCCGAGCTGCCGGGGCTGGAAATTGATGATATCACCATTGAGGTGAAGGAAAACCTTATTACCTTAAGGGGAGAACGCAAGGCGAGAGAAAATCGTTCTGAGGAGAATTATCACAGGATGGAGCGTTTTTACGGGGCCTTTGAGCGCGTATTCTCCTTGCCTAACGAGGTAAAGAGAGAAGACGTAAGGTCCGCTATGCAGAACGGAGTCCTTGAGATATCAGTTGCCAAGGCAGTAGCGGCGCCTACGCGCAGCGTTAAGATACGCGTGGAGTAGCACCTTTATCCGGCGTCCACTCAAAAAATACGAATAATGATAGTATATAAATAATGGAGAGGTAAGATAATGACGGAAGATACAGTTACACCTACTAAAGAGGCCGATAAAGAGAGCACGGCTCCAGAGGAGAGAGGGGCTGCCCCCTTGCCGGAGCTGGATTTTTCCACCTTTATCCTCTCTCTATCCTCCTCTGTGCTTATAAACCTCGGGCTGCTGGAAAATCCCGTTACGCAAAAGGCCGAGAAAGACCTTGCCGTGGCAAAACAGACCATTGACCTTCTTGTGCTCCTTAAGGAGAAGACCAGCGGGAATCTTACCGAGAGTGAATCCAAACTCATAGAAGACCTCTTGACGGAGCTGCAGCTACAGTACTGTAAATCCGCCGAAGGGTAAGGTTTTTCTGCCGTCTTGGCAGGCGTTTTCGCACGTGAAGAGGCGGCGGCGAAAGGCGTCTTTTTGTTTTGTATCTTATAAAAAAAACAATGGAGGTTATTTCGTTATGAATGTAAAAAAAAGTTTTGGTCTTGCGACCTTTTTACTCGCAGCCTTTGCCTTTATAACCATGGGTGTTTTTGTTACGGCAGGCCTTGATCTTACAGGGTCTGCAAGTGCCGCTCCCTTCTGGAGTGAGCCCGCGGCCTCGCAGAAGGCAGAGAGCCCGCTGCCAGGTAATTTTACAAAACTCGCAAAACGTCTCTCGCCTACCGTTGTGAACATATCCACTACTCAGAAGGTAAAGCGCAGAACATCTAAACCCATGCCCCAGTTTAACGGGCCTTTTCAGGATTTTTTCAAGGACTTCAACCAGTTTTTTGATGAGGGGCCAAGGGAGTTCAAACGCCAGATGCTGGGCAGCGGTTTTATCCTCAACAAGGACGGGTATATCCTTACCAACTTTCATGTCATCGAGAACGCCTCTGAGATTATAGTCTCTCTCTCGGACCACAAGAAGGACTACAAGGGGCGGGTCATAGGAAGAGATAAAAATCTTGATATCGCACTTATCAAGATAGATCCCAAACAGGAGCTAATCGCCACCGTGCTCGGCGACTCCGATACCCTCGATATCGGGGCCTGGGTAGTGGCCATCGGCAATCCCTTTGGTCTCGGCGGCACGGTAACGGCAGGTATCGTAAGCCAGAAAGGCAGGATACTTGGTTCGGGCCCATATGATAATTATATTCAGACAGATGCCTCCATTAACCCCGGTAACTCCGGTGGGCCGCTCTTTAATATAAGGGGCGAGGTCGTGGGGATTAATACCGCCATTATAGCGGGAGGTCAGGGCATTGGTTTTGCCGTGCCTATTAATATGGTTAAGGCTGTACTGAAGCAGCTTAAGGAAAAAGGCGCTGTTACACGCGGATGGATAGGCGTAAGTGTACAGGTCTTAACGCCGGAGCTGGCCAAATCCTTTGGCCTTAAAGAGCCCAAAGGGGCCCTCGTCTCTGCCGTAACCCCGGGTGACCCCGCTGATAAGGCAGGCGTAAAGCCGGGGGATATCATCGTATCCTTTAACGGAGAAGACGTTAAAACCCTTAACGATCTGCCAAGGATAGTCGCCGCCACTACTCCGGGAAAGACCACGAAGATGAAGGTCCTCCGAGAGGGCGGAGAAAAGACACTCTTTGTAAAAGTAGGGAAAAAAAGAGACGTTACGGATATGGAAAAGAGCCCTCCTGTTAAAGACGGGTCTGATGCCAGATTTGGTATTAATGTGGAGCCCCTTACGCCGGAGCTTGCCAGAAGGATGGGCGCTTCGCGCGGCAGCGGAGTTTATATAAGCCGCGTGGCACCTGATAGCCCGGCCTATGACGCCGGGCTTAAGGCGGGTGATATCATACTGGAGATTAACAGAAGCCCGATTAAGGATATTAAGTCCTATAACGAGGTCATAAATAAAAAGACTAAGGCCGGAAATGTCCTCTTCCTCATAGAGCGGCGTCACAGCACCATATATGTCGTTGTGAAGGGTAAGAGATAAGGTTTATAAAGAAGTCGAGAGCGCGGTCTCAGCAGGCGCATTGAGGGCTGCGGCGTTTTTGCGCAGGGCGTGACGTCATAAAGGGGTCTTAAGGTGGGCTCATATATACTTGCGATTACCGGAGCCAGCGGCGCGGTTTACGGCATAAGGCTTCTTGAGGAGCTCCTGGCACGTGGCGCCGCGGTGGACCTTCTAATCAGTCCGACAGCTCATATCATCCTTAAGCATGAGCTTGGCCTTACGGTGAAGAATGGGGCTGAGGGCAAGGTAAGCATTACCGGCCGCGGTAAGGTTATAGAGGCCGCGGACCTTCGCTATATTCAGAGTGACGATCTTACGGCAGCCCTTGCGAGCGGCTCGGCCCTTAAGAGGCAGATGATAGTATGCCCCTGCTCCATGGGTACCCTCGCGAGGATCGCCACGGGTGTATCAGGCAACCTCATCGAGCGCGCCGCGGATTGTGTCTTAAAGGAACGTGGCCGCCTTGTGCTTGTGCCAAGAGAGACCCCGCTTCATACCATACACCTTAGGAACATGCTTCGTGTGGCAAATGCCGGGGCTGTAATTCTGCCGGCCATGCCCGCCTTTTATCACGGGCCGGACTCCATGGACGACCTCGTAAACTTTGTCGTGGGCAAGGTCCTTGATACTCTGGAGATAGAGAACGACCTTTATAAGAGATGGGGCAAGGACGGTTAAGTTTTTTCGCGGGGCAGATTTTTTATACACGCGTGGAATGAGTCTTATGTGTAGTGCAGTAAGG
>JBHHUP010000074.1:0-3914 GCA_046753845.1 Thermodesulfobacteriota bacterium | reverse complement strand
TTTTTCTATACCGGTTCATCCCCACGTGTGTGGGGAACGCTTTTTTTTATGGGGAGAGACCATCAAGAACTTCGGTTCATCCCCACGTGTGTGGGGAACGCTGCTCCGTCTCGCCTGAAGGTTTGTCAACGAACGGTTCATCCCCACGTGTGTGGGGAACGCACCAGCGGTTAAAAGGCCTTGACCTACCCGGCCGGTTCATCCCCACGTGTGTGGGGAACGCCCTTCCTCTAACTTGCTAAAATCACGGTCTTATTTCGATACCCTTGATTCTACCGATTTATTTGCCCCCAAAAGAGGGCATATTTTACTAAGCGTTAGAGGCTTCTTCATCATCGTTTTTCGGTAAAAAGGAGACGAGTTTCACGCCATCCATCTCCTTCGGTATCCTTCTGTTAGCGCCAAGAGTCATAAAATCGAAACCCGCCTCTGTGTTAGTACTCCATACCATAACGGCGTTGCCTTCTTCAAGGCCCTCATCAACATTATCCCATATCATCTCTCGTACCCGTCTTGATACGTTGCCAACATATACCCCTGCTCTCACCTCAAGAAGCCACAACGCAAGCCGTCCGCGAAGGCGTGGAGGTGCGTTCTCAACCACGATGGCCAGCATCTCCTATCCCCTCCTTGTTAGGTATAGCCGGAGCCACGGATTCAGTCGGAGCATCCGGCGGGGTCATGCCGCCGGAGCTCAAAACTTCTTCAATAGTGGGTATTATCCGCTTCAAGAGCTTTGTCTGCCTGAACATGTCACGGCAGGCAAGTCGAACATCTCTCTCCGGGTTGTGAGGCTTCTTCGCCGCCACACGAAAGGCCGCCGGGACTACGGTATCGAACTTAAAGATATCGGCAACGTCATAGACAAATGATTGAGGCTTACCTGTATGGATAAATCCCACGGCAGGAGCATATCCGGCGGCAAGGATAGCGGCTTCGCTTATTCCGTATAGACAGGCCGTGGCTGAACTCAGGCAACGGTTGGGGATATCCCCGCTTGTCCATTTGCTGTGGTCGTAGTTGCGTCGCTTCCACTCCACCTTATACTGACGGGCCATCATCTCGTATAATTTCCGCACCCGCACGCCCTCTATCCCGCGAAGTTGTTCTACGCTCCGTCTTGCAGGCGGCTCTTCCCGAAAACGCAATGCGTACATCTTACGCACCACACGGAGTCTTGCGCTATCATCAAGGGCCAGTTTGGCCTGATAAAGGAGCCTGTCGGCGCGCGCTCCGCCGGGCTGACCCGAGGCATAGAGGCGCACTCCGCCATCTCCGACCCATACAAGGAGGCACCCCACCCTTGAGGCCAATGTAACAGCGGCATGAGATACTCGTGTGCCAGGTTCAAGCATGATACAGGCCACTCCTCCTACGGGTACGTGTGTGCGCACACCGGTCTTGTCTACCACCACAAAGGCCCCGTCGAGGACATCAAGCTGACCCTTTTCCACAAATAAGACTGAGAGGCGGTCTTTTATGGGTATGGGCTTTAGGGGAGGTAGCATGACTACGCCCTCGCAAGAGATAGGAGGCCACAGCCAAAGCCCTTGGCCGGGCCGATGCCCGATTGTACAAGTTTCATAAGCGGCTCTGGCTCCTTTACCTCCAAAAGGCCTGAATATGTCACTGTAGCAATCTTCCCGGCCTTATTAGCCTTACTGAACCAAAGCGTATTGCGCCTCTCTATCCTAACTTCAAGAGGCTCTGCCGCTTCAAGCAGTTTACGCCCCAGCCATGCACGTTGTTCATCCTCCCGAATAAGCGGAACTCTGCAACGAGCCTCTTTCAGCCTCTTTACAGGGTTGGCGCGTAATAAAAAAGACAACAACCATCCCCTGCGGAAAAGCGGGGCAAAGTTCTTGGGCTCTTTCATAAGCCTGATGCCTTTCGAACCTTCTTCCGGTCTTATTTGCGACTGCAACAAGAGAGACATCTTGCCATTATGCACAGCTTCGGTTCGATACAAAAATGGCCGTTCAATATCAGGGCGCCCTGGAAATAGACGCCATATAAGCCTGTGCATCTCATAGGGGTTCCGCACCTCATACATATCTACCTCAATCTTACTCAGATACATCCTTCACCTCCTGTTGATGGATATAGACCTCGCGCGTGGTAAACTTGCGCGAGGGGCCGGGCATTGGCACATCTCGCACCACAATACGGTTAGGGCCTTTTACACCCTCGTCATAGATTGTCCCGGCAAATGGAGCGGTCTTGGATAGAGCGTTTAACAACCCCTTGGCCTGTACCACGCCCTCATAGAGAGGGCGACCCAACGGGCAAGATCGCCGACCCAGAAAAGGCGTATACCTCGGACGTTGAATTGCTGTTGCCACATCTTCAAGGGAAAAGCGCGCACCATCACAAAACTCAAGGGCAAGGGTAAAGACGGCGTTGCAGAGGTATTCGCGCCGTGAGATAATGGGAAACTTTCCCGCCTTGCCGTCTACACGGCGTGCATCCATGATGGTATGAAAATCCGTTATCTTCTGAATGCCAAACCTTGACGCGTCGCTTCGCACGGCCATTATAAAACTTGCCGAGAGGGCCTCACGTCCTTCAAAGTCGTCTCTATCCAGACCAAGGCACGCGCCAAGGAGTCCTACAACTCCGGAACGGGTGGGGAATATCTCCGATGGGCGGTAATCCTCGAAGGTATGACCTCCCCAGGCCTGCATGGGGCCTTCAAGTCTCAAGATAAGAAAATTCTTCATCTTATGCCTCGCCGTTGTTTCTTACCCACTCCTCAAGGGAGGCAAGGGTCTCGTGAAGGGGAGCAAAATCATTTTCTTCAAGAGAAAAGGCGGCTGTCCTGTCCTTGAGACCAAATCCCTTATAGACGCGGCCGTGATATTCAATAAGCCGGGATAAAGAAGGCTTACTCAGGCCACCCTGCCTGCCACGCGCAACTGGCTCCTCAAAGGCATTGGCAAGAGAGAGTGGCATGTTGCTAAAAGAGACAAGGACAAAATCCGCCGGGTTATGAGCGGCAAAACTTCTCTGCTTTGCGTCAGGCGTAACCGTGGCCATCATATGTAAGAGATGTGCCCCCATCGTAAGGGCTTCGGAGCGTTCTACATCGCCCATATTTTTTTGCAACTGTCCTATATTGAGGCTTGCGTAACGATAGAAAACGCCGGAGCTGAACTCCTGCGTGTTAAGGTGACCGGCCCCCACGTCGCCCGCTTCTTCAACAAGGTCATCTACGGCAGTGAACCAATCAATATCAGAGTCAACGGCATGGGTGGTGATTGAGTGGGCCACAGATAGTGCTCCGTCAACGTGGGACATGAGCCCCGATGTGGCCATCCTGCCGTAAAGGGCTATATCGGAACTGCCCGTAAGCGCCTTTCGCAGACCAACGGATTCTTTCTCAATAGCTTTCGCAAGTTTCTTCTCGTCAAGGCCTTCATCATCAAGTTGTTGGATTCGCTCACAGAACCATGCCACTTCTTTTACGCTCCAGGGGGCAACGGCATCGGCCTGCGCCTCATCATCTTTTTTATCAGATAAAAAGCCAACAGCCCTTGTGACAAGGGTCTCATCAAACTTACCGGCCAATGCCTCTATATATTTTGCTCTCACCTTTTCCAGATTACGAGTTCGATCCGAGGGCGCGCCAAAGGCGTCTAAAAAATAATCGTTCTTTCGCATGGCCCGCTTAAGGCACTGGCTTGATACGCGTGTGCGGCGTACGCCGCCGAAGACAGCGGATTTTTGCATATTCATATCGTCACGGTTAAGGCATGAGGGACTATGGGAGATAAGCACATGGTAGTTGATGAAGTTTTTCTCTTGCTCAGACATTTTTATTCTCCTTGTCTCTGAATTTTGATACGAAATAATCTTCAACCAATTTTTGTTTATTCCGTCTGTTATCCCAGAAAAAAAGGTCGGGCCCCAGCGTA
>JBHHUP010000073.1:0-3930 GCA_046753845.1 Thermodesulfobacteriota bacterium | reverse complement strand
TGCTATTCCTTCAACTCCTTGATGACCCTGTCTATGTCCAGGGGCAGGAGCACTATCTCAATCCTCCTGTTCTGGGCCCGTCCCTCGTCTGTATCGTTCTCGGCCACAGGGCTGTACATGGAGTAACCGGCGCCTGAGAGGAGTTTCGGGTCAAGGCCCCCCGTCTCCTGAAGGTACCTTACCACTGTTGTAGCCCGCGCTGTGGAGAGTTCCCAGTTTGTGGGGAATCTGTCTACTATCTTGTATCCGATGGGCACGTCGTCGGTATGGCCTTCTATCCTTATCTGTTTGTCTTTCACGTCCATGAGTATCTCGGCCACACGCGAGAGAATTTCTTTACCCTCGGGCTTGATATCGGCGCTGCCCGAATCAAAGAGCACCTTATCAACAAGGTTCACTGAGAGCTTATCAAGGGCGCGGGTTATCTTTATCTCGCCCTTTTCTATCTCCTTTTCCATCTCTTTTACAAGGCTCTTATAGGTCTTCTTGACGTTGGCTATCTCTTTTTCCTTCTCCGAGCTTATCTCGCCTGCTTTTAATTTTAGCCTCTCCACCTCGCCTTTAAGGTCGGCTGTCTCTACGTGCAAGTCGGCCATATTGGATTTCAGCGAGGTAATCTCATCGTCCTTTGCGGCGGTCTCAGCAATGAGGCTCTGGTTTTCAGCCTTCATTTCGCCAAGTTTTACATTGAGGGCGGCTATATCCTTCTTAAGTTTCTTAACCGTTGCCTCGATGTTTTCAATCTTGTCGCCCCGCGCCTCGGATTCATTGACGGCCTCCTGGAAGGTCTTTGTGCTTACGCAGCCCGTAAGGATAAGGAGCAATGCCAGGATACCAAGTATACTTTTTTTCATAATATATCTCCTTATATTATTATGGCGACGGCCCGGGCCGCCTGATGGTTTTAAGCCTTATTACCTATGCCGGTATTTTAAGGTGAGATCCTTTTTTAACCACTCCCCATTACCGAAATGCTACCAATTCCGGTAAAGACTGTCAATGAGACTTACAATAACCTTACTTTCCCGGTTCTCTCTGTAACTTAAGTCCAAATCAGTTATGCAGGCCGGGTTGTGTGTAGCTTTACGCGGTAAATTCTATGCGTTAAATAAGATGTTTTGGGTAACCTGCAGTAAAGACACCTGTGTTGCTTGATCGGGCGGTTTATCAGGCTGCTGAGAGAGGTTTACCGGGGGGGGTGATATTGTGATGGGGTATGCTGTGCTTAAGACATGCTGAAGGGCTGAAGAGGTCATTTGTTGACAATTAATCCTTTTTTTTAACCCAAACACCGTTGCCCCACCAATGAGTTATAAATCCAGCTTCTTCAAGTAATGGGAGGATATGGCTAAGAGATGCGGATTTGCCGTTTTGCATAAGAAACGCACCAAGAGAGTTTGCTGGGGGATTAGTTCTGCTAAGCCCCGCCTTAATGGTACCCCTATTAGATATTTCTTTTTTTATAAGACCTATAACTGCTTTTTTAACTTTAGTAGGTTTGGGGCTTGAAAAGCAAAGTAAGAAATCTCCATCTATAGACCCTTCATAAGGAAATTTTTTTCCTTTAAAGGTTTTACTTGTAGGCATATTAAACCTCCTCTTATTGACAAAGACTATACTTTAGTCTTGTAGGGTGGGCACAGCCCACTAAACCAATTTGTCAAAGAAGGCCTCTCCTGTTTCGGGCATTAGCACTCATGGGATACACCGAAAGCCCTGCTTTGCAAAATGAGGGTCAAAGGTGAAGGCAGTCTTTATTCCCAGTTGCCGCATGGTCTCAAAGCTTACGCAGTCTACGAGGCTCAGCTTTCTACGCCCTGCTACCTCAAGGGCGCTGACAGCCGCCTTATGTGTCGTCTCATCAACCCACTCAACGTTTATAAGAGGCAGAATATCGTCATTGAAGGCCCTCACCGCCTTCATCCCAAAGCGGTGCTGCACAAGAGCAAATGTCTCGACGAGTATGTAGTTGTTTGAAAAGAATAGGGCATCTGAGGTTACAAGCTCCGCCCACCTGGACTTTGCCCTGTCATGGAATTTATCATCAGCATCCAGGATTGAGAGGAAGGCCGAGGTGTCGATAAAGACCCTCATTTGCCGTAGGCCTCGGCAAGGTACTTGTCATGGGCCTTGGAAAGGTCGTCTGCACCTGAGTGAAAACTCCCGGCAAGGGCTATGGCGCGGTCCCGTTGCTTCTCAATATCGGCTCCGGCCTTCTTGGCAACAAAGCAATCAACTGCCTGACGTATAAGATCGGCCATGGAACGGTGCTCCACAGAGGCCATCTTCTTTAACCTCTTGACTTGATCTTCGGTCATCTGTATCTGCGTTCTTACCATAACGCCCCTCCATGAAAGAACCACGTTAATATTATCAGTGATAACACTTCTGATTAAATGATAACACACATGGGGGGGCTCGCGCAAGTTTGTTACAGGACTGATAGTGTAATGCAGGATAGGTGAAGCACTCTGTAACCCATCACAAATTCAGGGGACATAAATACTTAAGCTTCCCCCTCTTCGCCGTAGCCATCTGTGCCGTCCTCTTCTTCCTCGCTCTCTCTTACAATGCGCTGTATCTCTTCAGTATCAAGCTCCTCTTTCTCAAGGAGGGCCTTGGCAAGTTTCTCAAGGCTTGCCCTCTTTGATTCCAGAATCTCCGTGGCGCTCACCTCGGCGTCTATGATGAGTTTTCTAATCTCCTGGTCCATGAGCCAGGCCATATCGTCGCTGTAGCGTTTGGGCTGTGATAGCTCCATGCCGAGGAAGGGGTGCTCCTCGCCTCTGCCGAGGTTAATGGGGCCAACCTCGTCGCTCATGCCCCACTGAGAGACCATTTTTTCCGCAAGGGAGGTGGCCTCCTTCAGGTCGTTCTGCGCTCCCGTGGAGGTGTCGTTAAAGATGATCTTTTCCGAGACCCTTCCGCCAAGGGCCACGGCAAGCCTGCTGATGAGATAGTTCTTTGGATAAAAGTGCCTGTCCTCTTCGGGCTGGAGTTTTGTTACGCCCATGGCCATGCCGCGGGGGATAATGGTCACCTTGTGTATGGGGTCGGTATTTGGCAGGCTCAGCGCAACAATGGTGTGCCCTGCCTCGTGGTAGGCGGTGATGCGTCTTTCTTCATCGCTTATCTTCTCTGTCCTCTTCGAACCCATGAGGACTTTGTCAATGGCCTCTTCCAGGTCGGCAGAGGTAACCTCATTCTTTTTAAGGCGCGCGGCGTTAAGTGCCGCCTCGTTCATTATGTTCTCAAGGTCCGCCCCTGTCATGCCGGGAGTGCCCCGCGCCGTACGTTCAAGGTCTACATCCTTACCGAGGTTGATATTACGCGAATGTATCTTTAGTATGGCCTCTCTGTCTTTAAGGCCGGGCCTGTCTATGAGTATATTACGGTCAAACCTTCCGGGACGGAGCAGGGCCGCGTCCAGGACATCTGGCCTGTTCGTGGCGGCCATGACAATGACCTCCTCGTGGGCCTCAAAGCCGTCCATCTCGCTAAGGAGCTGGTTCAGGGTCTGCTCTCTCTCATCGTGGCCGCCGCCAAGCCCTGTGCCGCGTGTGCGTCCAATGGAGTCGAGCTCATCGATGAATATAATACTTGGCTGGCTGTCGCGCGCCTTCTTGAACATATCCCTTACGCGCGCCGCTCCAACGCCTACGAACATCTCGATGAACTCCGAAGCGCTTATGCTGAAAAAGGGCACATTGGCCTCGCCTGCCGTTGCCCTTGCCAGCAGGGTCTTGCCTGTGCCGGGGGGGCCGACGAGAAGGACTCCGCGGGGGACTTTTGCGCCGATTTCCTTGAACCTTGCCGGGTCTCTCAGGAACTCAATGCTCTCCATGAGGTCGGTTTTTACATTCTCAAGGCCTGCTACGTCAGCGAAGGTAACGCCGGGCTTGGACTCATCGTAGCGCTTGGCCTTACTGG
>JBHHUP010000072.1:0-4301 GCA_046753845.1 Thermodesulfobacteriota bacterium | reverse complement strand
CAGCGCCCAGAAATGGAAAGAGCGCAAGGCTTGCCGCAAGGGCAAGAAGCGCCAGTGCAAGGACTCTGAACTTTCTCTTAAGCGACCAGGCAAGAACCGGGTTGTATACTCTTTTAATCCATCTCAGAAAGAAAACATCCTTATCATTGCCGCCCTTTAAAAAGAGTGATGCAAGTACAGGCGATAAGGTGAGAGAGATTACAAGAGAGGCAAAGAGGGCTATGCTTATGGTGTAAGCCATTGGGCTGAACATCTTTCCCTCCATGCCCTGCAAGGTAAAGAGCGGCATGAAGACAATGATGATAATGATGACGCCAAAGACTATGGGTCTGCCCACCTCTTTTGCCGACTCGAAGATTATATGCAGGCGGCTCTCCTTCTCAAGGTCCTTCTCCGAAAGGTCTCTAAAGACATTCTCTATCATTACCACGGAGCCGTCCACCATCATGCCAACGGCGATTGCCAGACCTCCAAGACTCATGAGGTTGGCCGTAAGACCCGCAAGATACATGACTATAAATGTGATAAGGGCGGCTACGGGAAGAGTGGCTGCAACAATAAGCGCGCTCCTGATGTTGCCAAGAAAGAGAAAGAGCACGGCTACAACAAGTATGCCCCCCTCGCCAAGGGCGTCTGTAACTGTCTTAAGACATGCCTTTACAAGGTCTGTCCTGTCGTAGAGAGGTTCTATGGTAACGCCGTCGGGCAGGATACCTTGAGTGTTAATCTCAGCCACCTTGGCCTTTACGCCACCAACAACCTCTCTTGAGCTGGCGCCGCGGAGCATCATCACAATGCCGCCCACTGCCTCGCCCTTTCCGTCTTTAACAAGGGCGCCCTGTCTTGTCTCGGGCCCTATGTCCACGCCTGCCACATCCTTTACAAGTATGGGTGTGCCCCTGCGGGATTTGACGACTATATCCTCAATATCCTTTATGGAGCGTATAAGCCCTATGCCGCGCACAAGGTACTGCTCGGAGACGTGCTCTATGATATTACCTCCGGCATTCTCGTTGTTTATCGATACCGCGTCATAGACCTCGTTTACGGTGAGGTTGAACTTTCTGAGCTTATCAGGGTCTATGGAGACCTGATACTGCTTTACATAACCGCCAAAGGCGTTGACATCAGTAACACCGGGTACGGTCTTAAGAAGGGGCCGTACTATCCAGTCCTGCATGGTCCTGAACTCTATAAGCTCGCTCTCTGTTGGCGCCGTGCCGTCGGGTTTTTCAAGGGTATACTGGTACACCTCGCCAAGCCCCGTGGACACCGGGCCCATGGCCGCCTCTGCGCCTTCGGGAAGTTTTTCCTTGGCCTCAATAAGGCGCTCAAGGACCAGTTGCCTTGCGAAATATATATCCACATCGTCATCAAAGACGATTGTAATGACAGAGAGCCCGAACTTGGAGAGTGAGCGCATATCCGCCAATCTCGGCAGACCCGTCATCTGTATCTCAATGGGGTAGGTTATAAGTTTTTCCACCTCCACGGGGCTCATGCCCGCGGCCTCGGTAATAACCTGTACCTGTATATTCGTAACGTCGGGAAAGGCGTCAATGGGAAGTTTCTTGAATGCAAAGACGCCTGCCGCCGATAAAACAGCAAAAGCTATAACTATTAAAAACCTCTGGCGCAGGCCAAAGTAAATGAGCCTGTCTATCATTAAGACCTCCTGACATTCAGTATTCGTTCTGAGCAGCAGCCCAAGAAAACCTATCTCTTACTCTTCTGCCAGCTCGCTCTTTTTCTCCTCGGACTTCAAGGTAAAGGCGCCCTTGGTGACTATGGTCTCGCCCTCAACAAGCCCTGAGATGACAGGGTGGAAGCCCCCTGAAGAGGGACCTAACTCCACGGTACGTTTCTCAAAACTGGACGCGCCTCTTTTAACGAAAACAATCATACTCTTACCATCACGCTGCACCGCTCCCTCTGGCACAACAAGAACTCCATCGGTCTCAGGGGCCGAGATGCTTACGGTAGCGAACATCCCGGGTTTGAGCAGTCCATCTGAGTTATCCACCTCTGCCCTTACCTTCACCATCCTTGTATCCGCGTCTATGAGGTCAGACACATATGTAACTACACCGGGAAAGACCTTTTTCGGATATGGCAGCACACTTACCGCTACGTCCTGGCCTTTCTTAATCCTTGGTATATCCCTCTCCGGCACTTCGGCCAGGACCCAGAGGTTCGTAAGGTCTGCTATGGTGTAGATGGATTTTACGGGCTCCACCACCTCTCCGAGAGTAAGGTGGCGCTCTATGACCTTGCCCGATAGAGGGGCGTATATTGCCACGCGTGAGTTAATGGTGTGCTCCTTGCCTATGGCGGCTATCTCCACATCACTCATTCCCAGTATGTGAAGCCTGTCCTCAGTCGCCTTCAGCTCCGTCTTTGCCGAGAGATACCGGCCTTCGCGCCGCTGAAACTCGCCAGTGGATATGACCTTGCCCTTTAGGATTATCTTGGCCCTCTCATAGGATTTTTCCGCTATCACAAAATTCGTGCCGGCCTTGAGGTACTGGCTCTGGGCCTCTCCTATCTCCGTGCTGTCAATGATTGCCAGGGCCCGGCCCTTTTTCACAAAATCGCCGAGGTTGGCGTTTACCTCAACTGCCCTGCCGGCAATCCTTGGCCCAACATGTGCAATGCGCGTCTCGTCAACAGAGACAAGACCTGAAAAGGAATCGTTGACCAAAAGCCGTCTCTTAAAGACTTTCCCCATTTCTAAACCTGAGTTTTTAACTGCACCCTCGGCAATGGTAATAAGTTCCCTGCTTCCTATCTCAGGAGCCTGCTTTTCCGCTGTTGCCGCTGTGTTTTTATCTTTTGTCTTATCCCCCGGCGCGCCGCACCCCGCAAGAAAAAACGCAGCTGCAAGGATAAGAAGGCTTTTTCTGTAAAACATATATGTACTCCTCCGGAATTTTTTTTACGGCAACCCGCCAACAACTCTCTCAAGAGATGCAAGGGATGCTTCGAGTTCAAAGAGCGACTGATAGTACTCCATTAAGACAGACCTGTAGACCCTCTGTGCGTCGAGATAATCGAGAAGTCCGGATTCCCCGTGCCTGTAGGAGATATCCGCTATCCTCAAGGCCTCCTGCGCCTCATTCAGGAGCCCCTTATCAAAGACATCCAGCTGGTCAAGAGCTATACGGTAGCTGCTAAACTGCGAGGTAACAGCCTTTGCGAGCTCTACCTTTGTCCTTTTTGCCTCGTTCTCGGCCCTTGCAAGCTCAGCCCTTGCAACGGATATCTCACCCTTTCTCCTGTACCATAATGGGATAGGCATTGAGAGACCCACGCCCACGGACTCCTTATCAAGCTCTTTATCGTAAAAACCCGATAGCGTAACGTCGGGAACAATAGAGGCCCTCTGCTCTTTCAGTGAAAATCCCTTTGCCTCTGTCTCTACCCGTGCCTTTAGCAGAACAGGGTGCCTCTCCATGGCATACGAGAGAAGTCTCTGCAGTGCGTACTCTGTACGCGTCGCGCTGAAGTCACCCATAACATCGAAGTCTTCAGAAAAGGTGTTGCCCAGCAAGGCGTTTAAAGCGACCTTTGAGATAAAGAGCACGTTACCTGCCTTACGCATATCCTTGTCAGCTCTTAAGGCCTCTACCCTGGCCTTCACAAGTTCAAACTCAGGGGCTTCTCCGGCCTTTACCCTTATCTGAACGGACTTTAAGAGCTCTTGCACCGTATGCAGGTTGTCCTCTGCTATGCGCAGGGTTTTTTTATCAGTCAAGACGCGGAAAAAGGCCGTCTTTACCTCTGCCTTTATCTTAAGGCGAAGGTCCGCAAGGTCCATTTCCACGGCCTCAACAGCTGAGCGTGCGGCCTTTTTGCGATATAACCTCTTACCGGGCCACTCCAGAGGCTGTCCAATGCCTATTGAGTACTCCCCTTTTGTCTCCCCTGTCTCCAGCGACTTGCCTCTACTCCCGCCAAGCTCCAGCTCAGGGTTAGGATAAGCGCCTGCGGCAATTAAAGCACCTCTGCTCGCCCCAAGATTAGCTTTAAAGACGGCCAGAGAAGGGTTTTTTTCAATGGATATGGAGAGAACCGTCTTAAGGTTGTAAACCTTTTGCTCCTCTGCTGCAAAAGCGCAGGAATTCATAAAAAGAAGAGCAAGAAAAAAAACTAAAAAAACAGAAATGAAGTTGATAAATCTTTTCCTTTGCAAGGAACAGACCTCCTTGTATTTTTTATAAAGATAGAGGTAGAGCAGGCGCGGCAAGGCCCAGGAATACCCCACGCATAGCAACAAAGACCGCCATGAGAGGATCATTCAG
>JBHHUP010000071.1:0-4337 GCA_046753845.1 Thermodesulfobacteriota bacterium | reverse complement strand
TGCGGGTCCTTCCCGGTAAATGCGGGGAGCGGGTAATTCATCCCCCGAAAAAAAAACGCGACTCAATTTTTTTTAGGTGTGGAAATATGGAACAAGACAAAAAACAAGCAAAAACAACAACTTATAGAGAAAACCACCATGGCGCCGCCCCGCGGCGAGTGGAGGCCATCGACCGCCTCGCTGATAGGGCGGCGAATAATATGCTGATGGCAAAACTCAAACAGACTTCCGCCGGCGATAATGGCGGCGGAACCACGGAGGCGGCTTGTCCGCCTGTCCATTTCCCGTTGACAGATCCGCTGTCTTCCGGGTTATCTCCTGCCTCAGTAGCGGCGGCCTTCTCACCGGCCAGCCTTGACGAGCACGTCTGTCGTCTCTGGCTTCTCAGCTCTCTTCATCCGGCGGGCGCTGTTTGCCCGTCCTGCGACTCTCGCCTCGATGTCTCCCAGAGCCGCCGCTTCTGGGCAGGAAAGAAGCTCCGCTGTAAGACCTGCGGCGCCTGGTTCACAGCCCTCACGGGCACGCCCCTCTCGGGCTCGAAGCTCGATTATCGCCAGGTCTACCTTCTGGCCGTGCTTACCGAGTTCATGGCAATGGAGCTCACCCCGGCCAGAGTGGCCGAGATAATAGGCGTCTCTGCCGATACAGTGCGCTTCTGGATTAAGAAGTTCAGATTAATAACAGGAGGTTAAGATGGCCAACTACCAGGTGAAGTGGTGTCCTTTTGCCCGGATACCTCTCGACTTTTATAACGGAGAAACATCGACCGTAGTCACAAATAGAGAAAAAAATATGAACCAATCTACGGAACAGGTTGTATCGGACCCAACTGTATGTGCTGGCGCAGGGATAACACCTCTTTAGTACAGGGCTACTGCGGGCTCGCAGGGCCAATAACATAAGGCTTAAATGACTGACAGAATAAAAGACGGAATAAAACCCAGCGAAGAAGACATCGCCGCCCAAGTAGAGGCCCGCGCAGCCGAAGAGGCCGCCGGGCTCGATCCCGATCCGGATGCCACGGTGATAGACACGAAGTTTATCCGCCGCTGCCACATTGAGAACGAGCGCGGCGACGGGGCCCTCTTTGCGGCGCTTCATGCCGGAGAATTCGTCTACGAGGCTATGGGCGGCGTCTGGTACTACTGGGGCGGCCACCACTGGCGCCAGGACGACCTCGGCTATGCCTCTGTGGCTACTAAAAACGTAGCCGACACATACCTTAACGAGGGCAAGGCCCTTAGCAAATCTATAAAGAGGGCCCAAAAAACAGGGAGTAAAGACCTCCTCGCGGACATAAAAAGCGAGCAGGCCCGCTATTACAGCCGGACAAAACGCCTCAACACAAAGCGCGGGGCGCAGAACTGCCTCTTCTGGGCGCACAATATAGACAAAGGGCTTGCTATTAACGGTGAGGAATTCGACAGAGACCCCATGCTCCTTGGCTGCAGCAACGGCGTGCTGGAGCTCCGCACGGGTCTCTTCCGTCCGGGCCGTGCCGGCGATTATATTACAAAGGCCGCGCCTCATGAATGGAAGGGCATCGAGGAGGAGGCCCCTCTATGGGAGAGCTTTCTTGAGGCTGTATTCCTTGGCGACAAACCCCTTATCGACTACACACGCCGCCTCTTTGGCTACGCCATGACAGGCGTCACCACAGAGCACGTCATGCCCGTGTTTCACGGCGTCGGGCGTAACGGCAAAGGCACACTTATCGAGACGCTGAGTTATGTGCTTGGCCCGCTGGCCCAGCCTATACCCTCGGAGATGCTCATAGAGCAGCGCTTCGGACGTTCCAGCTCGGGGCCCAGCCCTGACGTGATGAGCCTTAAGGGACTACGCCTCGCCTTTGCCTCTGAGACAGACGAGGGTGAAAAATTCTCCAGCCGCAGAGCAAAATGGCTCTCCGGAGGCGACGCACTTACGGGCCGGAATCCTCACGATAAATACCCCACGACTTTCGACCCGACACACCTTTTATGTCTCATAACAAACCACCTGCCCCACGCGGCAGGTAATGATTTTGCTTTTTGGCAGAGGATACGCCTTATCCCCTTTCTCGCAAAGTTCGTTGACAAACCTTCAGGCGAGACGGAGCAGAAGCGTGATAAGAACCTCCCTTTAAAGCTCCGCGGCGAGGCCTCAGGCATACTGGCCTGGCTGATGCGCGGATGCCTCGAGTGGCAGCGCGACGGCCTTAACGCCCCCAAGACTGTGCTTATGGCAACGGAAAAATACCAGTTCGACGAAGATACCCTTGCCGAGTTCCTTGAGGCCTGCTGCTACCCGCCGGAAGAGACGGATCCGGATGGCCGCACTCAATACAGCCTGTTATATACTACCTTTCAGGACTGGTATATAAAAAATTACGATGACAAACCCCCGAAAAAGAAAGAGTTTAACAACCTCATGCAGGCCAGGTTCAAGCGCGATAAAGTCGGCGGTAAAATCTGTTTTTTCGGCGTCATTCTCAAGCCGGAGTTGGAGATGGACTTATGATTACCTCAGTTTATCCTAAAATCATAGCTCATAATGGCCTTATCTTGCACCTTAAAGGGTTGTATTTTAAAAGAATTATCCTTTTGCCATGATTTTAGGATGATATGAGAGGTTTTACTAAACATATTTAGGAGAGGTATAGCTTTAAACATTTGAGTTTTTATATACATTTTTATCCTAAAATCATGGAAAAAAGAAAAAAGAGTATTATTTATATAGAGTTACTTTCCTAATAACTGCCATGATTTTTGATATGAGCCATGATTTCTGGATAAAAAAAGGGGATTAGAACAATGGACATCCTGTCCGCAGCCGCCGAGTGTGGTGTAAGGCCTAAAAAAGTCACAGGTGACGAGTACGCCTCGGCCTGCCCTATGTGCGGCGGGCAGGACCGTTTCCGTATATGGCCCCGGGAGTCTAAAGGCGGGCGTTTCTGGTGCCGCGGCTGTGAGAAGAAAGGTGACGCTGTCCAGCTCTTTATGGATGTAAAAGGGTGGGACTTTAAGACCGCCGCCAGGCACATGGGCCGCGAGCTGCAACCGCAGAACCACAGGTATGTCAAAAAAAGACAAACAAAAGACCCTGTTTTTAAGCCCCGCGAGTATAAGAGCCCGGCGGAGCAGTGGAAGGCCGCGGCTGCGGCCTTTATGAAGTACGCCCATAAAAATCTTCTTGAGGATAAGGCCCAGCTTGCCTATCTTGCGGGGCGCGGCATACCCCTTGAGGCTGTTTTACGCTTTTGCCTTGGTTATAACCCGAAAGATATCTTCACAGACAGGGCAAGGTGGGGCCAGCCCGAGACCGGTAAGAAGCTCTTTTTGCCGGAAGGTATCGTGATACCGGCCTTTTCTTTAAATAACTCACCGTCCCTTTACCGTCTCCGCCTCCGCCGGCCGGATCCCGAGGCCAAGCCCCGTTATTATATGGTCCCCGGCTCTAACCCCCAGACCTATGCTATCGCCCCGCAGGGGCTTGAGCCCGGCTATGGCTGGGTCATTGTCGAGGCAGAGCTCGATGCCATAGCCGTATCCCACGCAGTTGGCGACTGTGTGGGAGTGTTGGCCCTGGGCTCCGTGTCTATGAAACCCCCGGCAGAGGCCCTGCCACAGATAAAGGCCGCCGGTGTGCTCCTTAATGCCCTGGACTTTGACGAGGCCGGGAAAAAGGCCCATAGATGGTGGGTAAAGATTTTTCCGCAGACAAAGCGTTACCCCGTACCCAGGGGCAAGGACCCCGGAGAATACTTTAAGGCTGGCGGCGATATCCGCAAGTGGATCATGGCGGGCCTGCCTCCGGGCTGCCGGCCCGAGTATATGCAGAAGACAGAAACCTCTGATGAAGCTCCCACAGAGACCGCCGGCCACAAACACCTGTCCGGATATTCCGGAGAAGTGGAGGGTTCAGAGATTTATGACGACTTTTTAATGCATTTCATATCTTATATGGCCGTCCACCTTGACGGCATAGAGGTCGAGCACCTTATGGTTTGGATAAAGACAGAGGCACCAAAGCTCTACAAAGAGGAGCGCCGCCTCTGGCACGCAATGGACGCCTATTATAGACAGGATTATAAGAAATATATGCGCGCGGTTATAGATTACACAAACCACGTCGGCGCCGCGGCCCCGGCCTACAGAAAGGCCGGAGCCGCGGCGCCAAAAGAGCCTGAGCTCCGGCAGGGGGAGTTGATATGAAAGAGCAACCTATAATTTTCGGAGGTGAGATGGTGAGGGCTATCCTTGAAGGGCGGAAGACGCAGACACGGCGGGTGATAAAACCTCAACCAGAAGATTCTCCAAGCGATGGAGCATATCTTGATGCTTACAATGGCGGCCCAT
>JBHHUP010000070.1:0-4363 GCA_046753845.1 Thermodesulfobacteriota bacterium | reverse complement strand
GAGAGATGAACTGGCGTGAGGCAAAAGCGGCTCGCACCGCGTTTAAAAAGGAATTAAGCGGTATGGCTTGCGATATATTCGATGATGTGACAGGGCCATATATACATGACCCGAAGATGCTCTCAGCCGCAGTCGTGTGCAGGTGTAACCTGATATCGGGATTAAACAAAATAGATTAGGAGGGACTAATGATGATAAATCTGGAAAAAAGCAAAAAGGCCATTATGCCTAATTTTACAGCCCTATGGGAACGTTATCACGATGTCCTCAGCGCAGGCCACAGGGCAGAGCTCAGGCGTGTGCGTTGTCCCGATGAGTTAAGGGATGTGCCCGCCCTTTATCGCCTGCTTGGCGGCAGAAGGCCAAATGAACGGTGGCTCCGAGTTGTCTATATGTTGCCCTATCTCAAGCACTCCTTGAACGGAAAAAGCCTTGGAGCTCAGATTGCAGAGGCCAATGTGAGCGAGGCCCGCCTCTTTCAGGTGGTTCGTTCCGAAGAACCTAACGACCTCGTACAGCTGCGCCGTATTCTGCAACAGGTAGAGCCCATGGTTAATATTGATAAGCTGGGGCCCGACCTTTTTTTCTGGGATAACAAACGGAATAAACAAAAATTGGTTGAAGATTATTTCGTATCAAAATTCAGAGATAAGGAGAAAAAAAATGACTGAGCAAGAGAAAAACTTCATCAATTACCATGTGCTTATTTCTCATAGTCCCTCATGTTTAAACCGCGATGATATGAATATGCAAAAGTCCGCCGTATTTGGCGGTGTTCGACGTACGCGCATATCGAGCCAGTGCCTGAAGCGAGCGATGCGAAAGAGCGAGTATTTTTTAGACGCCTTTGGCGAGCCTTCGGACCGGACCCGTAACCTTGAAAAGGTCAGGGCGAAGTACGTGGAGGCCCTGGCTGGAAGGTTCGAAGAGTCTCTTGTGAGAAAGGCGGTTGGCTTTGTATCCGGAAAGAAGGACGAAGATGCTCAGGCCGACGCCGTAGCTCCATGGAGCGTAAAAGAGGTGGCATGGTTCTGTGAGCGTATCCAACAGCTAGAAAACGAAGGCCTTGACGAGAAAAAACTCGCAAAGGTTATTGAAAAGGAATCCGCCGGCTTGCGTAGAGCGCTCGCGGGTAGTTCCGACATAGCCCTTTACGGCAGGATGGCTACATCGGGGCTTATGTCTCACGTTGACGGTGCACTCTCAGTGGCCCATTCAATAACCACTCATGCCGTTGACTCTGATATCGACTGGTTTACGGCAGTTGACGACCTTGTGGAAGATGCAGGTGATGTGGGGGCTGGTCACCTCAATACGCAGGAGTTCAGCTCCGGAGTTTTCTACCGCTACGCGAGCCTTAACATAGGGCAGTTGCAGAAAAATATGGGAGATGTGGAACGGTCTGAGGCCCTTGCAGTGGGAGCGCATCTTCTGCATTTATTTGCCACGGTTACACCTGACGCCAAGCAGAGAAGTTTTGCCGCTCATAACCCGGCGGATTTTGTCCTTGTCTCCTTCAGTGATATGCCCCTCTCCCTTGCCAATGCCTTTGAGGAGCCTGTTGCGCGAGGTAAGCAGGGCGGCCTGAGTAAACCTTCTCTATCCCGGCTTATGGATTACCACGGGCGCGTCTACAGGGGTTTCGGCCTTAAAGACAGGACAGCCGCCTTTTCTCTTGAAGATAGTGACTTTTCTCCCCTTCACGAGACCCTGACCTCTCTTGAAGATTGGGTAAGAAACAATGGCGAGGTCTGAGATGAAGAATTTTCTTATCTTGAGACTTGAAGGCCCCATGCAGGCCTGGGGAGGTCATACCTTCGAGGATTACCGCCCATCGGAGATATTCCCCACCCGTTCCGGAGTTGTAGGGCTTCTTGGCGCCTGTCTCGGCATCGACAGAGACGACTTTGAAGGACGTGAGGCACTTTCCGCCAGTTTCCTTTTCGCCGTACGCAGTGACGCTGGTCCGTTCATCATGCAAAAAATAACTGACTTTAACACCGTAATGGATGCCCGCAGGGTGGATGGTAAAGCGGGAAAATTTCCCATTGTCTCCCTGCGCGAATATATCTGCGACGCCGTCTTTACCCTTGCCCTTGAGTTTCGTGATAGTGCGCGCTTTTTGCTTGAAGATGTGGCAAAGGCAGTTCAGCGTCCAAGGTATACGCCCTTTCTTGGCCGCCGCTCCTGCCCCCTGGGTCGCCCTCTCTTTGAGTGTGTGGTACAGGCCGAGGGGTTGCTTGGCGCCCTATCCAAGACTGCGCCCTTTGCAGGGACAGTATATGACGAGGGAGCAAAAAGCCCGAACCGCATTGTCGTCCGTGATGTGCCCATGCCCGGCCCATCGCGCAGGTTTGCCACGCGTGAGGTCTATATACATCGACAGGAGGTGAGAGATGTATCTGAGTAAAATCGAAGTTGACATGTATGACGCCCGTAACCCCTATGATATTCACAGGCTCATATGGAGACTCTTTCCCGGCCGTCCCGATGGCGAACGGCCTTTTCTCTACCGTGTTGAAGGTGTTAAAACAGGGTCGATGCGGCTGTTGGTTCAGTCCGTTGTAAAACCAGAACCTGCTTCAGACGGCATACGTATTCTTGAAGGTCCAAGGACCTTTGAGCCGGTTTTCCATAAGGGGAGCCTGTTACGTTATCTTTTACGCGCCAACCCGGTGAAAAAGTTGAAAGAGGCGCGTTGCAGGGTGCCGCTTATCTGTGAAGAAGATCAGCGCGCATGGCTGGAGCGTAAACTCGATGCGGCGGCAAGGCCGGTGGAAGTGCAGGTAGCCCAACGTAATACACTTTTTTTCAGTAAAGGGAAGATGACCGGCAAGATCGCGACGGTGACCTACTCGGGTTTGATGGAGGTGGAGGACCCGGAGCTTCTTGGGACCCTTGTAACCTCGGGCATAGGCCCGGCAAAGGGGTTTGGGTGTGGCCTTTTATCTCTTGCAATGGCGTAGTCATGTTGCCGCCCCTGAAGCCCATACCCATAAAAGACCGCCTCTCAGTCTTATTTGTGGAAAAGGGTCAACTCGATGTCCTTGACGGTGCCTTCGTGGTGGTTGACAAGACCGGTGTGCGCACACACGTACCCGTAGGAGGAGTGGCCTGCATAATGCTTGAACCGGGCACGAGGGTCTCTCACGGCGCCGTTACGCTTGCTTCAAGGGTGGGGTGCCTCCTGGTCTGGGTTGGTGATGGCGGGGTGCGCCTCTATGCGTCAGGCCAGCCCGGCGGCGCGCGGGCCGATCGTCTCCTTTACCAGGCCAAATTGGCCCTTGATGATAGCGCAAGGCTTCGCGTTGTGCGCAAGATGTACGCCCTGCGCTTCAGGGAAGAGCCCCCGGCAAGACGGAGCGTCGAGCAACTTCGCGGTATCGAAGGCGTGCGGGTCAGGAAGTTATATGAGATGATGGCCCGTCAGTACAAGGTAGAATGGAAGAGGCGTAACTACGACCACAGGACATGGACAAGCGGAGACATTCCAAACCGTTGCCTGAGCTCTGCCACGGCCTGCCTTTACGGCATAAGCGAGGCGGCCATACTTGCCGCCGGGTACGCCCCTGCCGTGGGTTTTATTCATACGGGTAAACCTCAGTCCTTTGTTTACGATGTGGCGGATATCTTCAAGTTTGATACCGTAGTTCCGGCGGCCTTTCGTGTGGCGGCTAAAAAGCCTCATAACCCGGAGAGGGATGTGCGCCTTGCTTGCCGGGATATGTTTCGTCAGACAAAGCTCTTGAAGCGGATAATACCCACTATAGAGGAAGTTTTGAGCTCCGGCGGCATGACCCCGCCGGCGCCGCCGACTGAATCAGTGGCTCCGGCCATACCCAACAAGGAGGGGATAGGAGATGCTGGCCATCGCGGTTGAGAACGCGCCTCCACGCCTTCGCGGCAGGCTTGCGTTGTGGCTTCTTGAGGTGAGGGCGGGGATATATGTAGGCAACGTATCACGACGGGTACGTGAGATGTTATGGGATAATGTTGACGAAGGCCTTGAAGAAGGCAACGCGGTGATGGTATGGAGTACAAATACAGAGGCGGGTTTTGATTTTATGACACTTGGCGCTAACAGGAGGGTCCCGAAGGAGATGGACGGGGTGAAACTCGTTTCCTTTCTGCCGGAAAATAGCGATGAGGAGGAAGTTTAAGGTGGACATTGTTACTCTGTTTTTGTGCTCGAATTTGCCGGTAGAATTTTTGTGAGGAAATAAATCTGTAATTTTAGCGGGTTGGAAGAAGTGCGTTCCCCACATGCGTGGGGATGAACCGGAGCCAACTGGTATGTGTGCGGGGGTTGTATAGCGTTCCCCACATGCGTGGGGATGAACCGTTAAGTCGTATCGAAATACAG
>JBHHUP010000069.1:0-4444 GCA_046753845.1 Thermodesulfobacteriota bacterium | reverse complement strand
TCATATCCCCTCCTCCACCTTCTTGATCTCACCCGTAAGTTCATTAAACATATCGTCAGCATTCTGCTTAGTCTTCTCAACGGCCTGCCGCTCGCCCTCATAGGCCAGCCCCTTTGCCAGTTCCTTTTTGGATTTTTCTAAAAGGGTCTTTTTCTCGAGGGCCGCCTTAGCAGACTTTGCACGGTCAACGTAACCCTTTGCCCTGGTCATGGTCTCGCGGTAGCCGCGCCTCGCCTTTGTAGCGGCCTCTTTCAACGGCAAAAGAGCCACAGCGTAGTAGACGCCTCTTTCCTTATCTTCTCCTGCCTCCGCTATCCTCGAACCCACGAGGACCTCATCAACGGTCTCTTCCACTATCATGACGAACTGGTTTCTGCACTCGGAGATGCTCACATAAAGCACCCTGCCCTTGCCCTCGCACATAACGTCAACCGTGGTTTCTTTTATCTTAACCCTTATGTGTTTTGCTATCTCAAGACGGGCCAATATCTCGGCACGCCTCCTGTCCTTGTAGGCATCGCCAGATGAGTCCACCTCGGCCACGCCCACCATATAGGCGTCAGATGGATAACGCTTTCTCATATCATCAAGGGAGTCCGCCCTTACGATGTCGGCGAAAACAAAAAATAGGCTCAATACAAAAAGTATTGCGGCAATCTTTTTCATCAGAGCACCTTTACATAGAAAATACGTCTTGTCATGGAACCGCTCACGTCCCCTATGGTCAGCCTTATGGTATGTGTGCCGGAGGGCAGGCTGGTCTCCGGTATCTCTATTCCCTTTTTAGAGACATAGGGCCGCACCCTTTTTGTAAGGTCTATTGTAATAAACTTCAGGTACTCCACCCTGAGAGTGGAGAGGTCAATATCCCTGCCCTCTTTAGGGATGAACCTGATACTAATCTCAACGGGAGGCTTATAGGGCTTCCCATTCTTCGGAGTCAGAACGTCTACGGTAGGACCATCTTCAGACAAAGCGGCTTCAATATGCAGAGCCGAGGGTGGAAGTTCAGGAGAAGCCGCCTCCTCGGCGGTAATCAATTCAAGGATATTTCCTCCCCCGGCCCCGGATACAGCTGGGAAGGAGAGAAACATCAATGCAACAAGCAACAAAAGACAACTTCTCCTTAACATGGTACATCCCCCCTCTAAGATGAAATCACTTATCCCTCTCCTGCATCTTATCCTCTTCTTTCTGAAGTTTCTCATGCAAACGGTCGGCATTTTGTCTTATATAGTCCCTGACCCTGCTGTTGAGATCTTTCGACTTCTTCAAGCTGTCTTTGAAAGCCTCAAGGTCGAGCCTCGCGAGTGAAAAGAACTCGTGCGTAGAGGGATTCTCCCAATGATTGACTATCTCAACACCTGAGAGGGTCATCGCAGTAACCGTCTTCACCGCCTCTTCCACATGTTGCTCTTCCGAGGTGACGTTAGGGTCTCCGGCCATTGTCGAGGCGTTATAGGCCTTCATAAGAGAAGCTGTGTAGAATTTGAATACCTTGGCAACCTCGTTTCTTGCACGATTATCCGCCGCAGATCGTTTAAGTGATGGATTCTTTATGCCAAATGAAGAAGCGATACCATAAAAAACTTTTCCTCTCTCTCCGCCGAAAGCGCCGCTACCCTTGACAACCCAATCCGGCACCCCTTTGATGTTCTGAAGCGCGGTATCGGGCTTAACTGATGTGCCGGCACAGCCGGCAAAAACGAAAACTCCCATCACCAGCAATAAACAGGTATTGATAATATACTTCATGCAGTTAACCTCCTTTTTACCTTTCGAACGTGAACACAATACCCCTTCCGGGCTCAACGCCCCTCCCTTGTTCCCTTGAACTGAAGACAGATTCTTCATGACACCTCCTTTTGATTGGCGAATTTACTTCTTTTCTTTTAAAAGCTATTATTACAATACCATCTTTTACAAGCACGGTCTCGTTGCCGCTGGTTCGGTATGCCTTCAATTGTGCACCGTCGTCCATCCTGATAACCTCGGATATTATGTGGCCTTCGCCTCTTAGCTTCTCTCCTGCTTGGGCAGTTGTTTTAACTTCGGGTAGCGAAATCACTTTAGGAATCTCCATAGAGGCGAGGTCATCACCCTTTTTACCCGCCATTCGACTGATAATCATAAGGTTTTTGCCATAAACAGCCTCGCACCCACCTGAAGAAGCCTTCTCCATGTCCTCAATGACGATCTCATTGAATACGTCCTTTCCCAGCCTCTCGCCGAGAAGGGAATAAGCCACGGCCCTGTTATTCAATACACCTTTGCTCCCGGGCATGAGCCTCAGGGCCTCGTCCAGCTCTGAGATTGCATTATAGTACCTGCCCTCAAGGATATGAGCCACGCCAAGATTATTTCTTGAGAGGCCATAATAAGGGTCGCTTTCAGAGGCTTTTTTGAGATAATCAACGGCCTTATTCATATTACGTCTGTATTCTTTCTCCCAACCAACGTCTTCAGATCTTCCTATACCGATGGAGTCAGCCCTTGTAGATGAGTCTATCTCCATGGAGAGTTCAAAAGGGATGGCGTCCTCGCCCTTCCACTGCCTGTAGCTCGAAAGGGCAAGCCTCAGATAAGCAGAACCAACGTTATGGTAGACCGCACGACCGGGATAATACTTAAGAAACTCTCTCAGAAGCGGTATAGATTCCCTGTACCTGCCAATGTTAAAGGCGATGACACCGAGGTCGAAGAGGTCAAGCCTTCTTGTTACCTCCTGAAGCCTGCCGGTGACAGCTATGGACCTCTGCTTTACTGAGGGATGGTTCGCGCCGAGGCCCATCAAGGTGGGATCCACAGCCCTTGCCCATTCCCTAAAAAAGTTTTTCTGACTTGAAATTATGATGTCTGTTCCAAAACCCGCCATGCTTGCGTATATAATCCCGTACTGGTCAGCCTGAAGCTCCGCCGCCATGATTGTCTCAGGAGAACCGGCGTAGTCCTTCAAACCGCTGAACTCAAGGTTGCCCTTTGTAGATACCATAAACTTGTAGGGCCAAAAATCCCCGTTGTACTGGTGGGCCAGTTCGTGACCTATGACAAAGGCAAGCCTCGAATCACCCGTCAGCGGGTCCTTTACGGCGAAGCAAAAATCCACTGCCTTTTTCGTGAGCACTATGGAACCGTCGGCAAGAGACTGAGCCCATGGCAGGCCCTTGTAATCGATGATGTAGAGCCTTGGCTCCACGCCCTTTCTCCTATCAGCTGAGGCAAGAACCCTCTTGAATATCCTTACAGACCTCTCGTAAAGCGGGCCGCTCTGGATCTGTTTGTAATTGTGGAGCCAGTATCCTACCTTCGCCCTGTCACCTCCCGCTGAAGCTGTTGAGGCGCTAAAGAGCACACCGGCCGAGAGAGCCAGAGCCACCAGTACAGTACTATTTATCTTAAAAAACCTCTCCATATCACCCCGTAAGCAGAAATTTGCCCATGTACTCAAAGATTCTTCCATCCCCGGCCTTTCCCGATATAACCCATAAATAGAGTTCCCCCCGTTCAAGACTTCGGGCATCCACCACGGCCTTTGGCCTGCTGACCATCGTCATAGCCGCAACAGAAGCCCCACTTTCCACCTTTCTGATTGAAATCTGATACTCCGCCGCGCCGTCTATGGGCCTCCAGTTAAAAAATAACTTTTGCCCTTTCATGGCAATCTTCATGCCCTCCATCTTTTCTGACTCTCCACCCATGAAGGCAAAGGAACCTGATGGCCCGGCGTCCCTGTAGACAATTCTCTCTGACGACGTTATGGTCATGACCTGCGCTCCCTTACCGGGCAGGGAGACCCAGACCAGCAAGATAATGGCCATGGCCCCTATGGCATAGCCCGGTAGCGGCGGCAAGGGCTTGCTAATGCGCTGAACTGATTGCCACAGTCTTTTGAGGAGGGGGACCTCTGTTTTTTCTGGGGCCTTGCCGTCCGTAAGTATGCCCACTGCCCTCTCGGCCCACTCACTTGGAGTTGTCATGGAGGATTCAGCCCGCAGGGCGGCCTTATAGTAGACAGCCGCCCTGCCGAGGCAGTAATCACACCCATCCATATGGGACAAACCTTTCTTTTCCTCCGTTCCAGACTCGCCAGTTACAATGGAGGCAACCTCCCAGTCCTCGGGGCAATTGGCCCCGGGCTCGGCTTTGAAGGCTGTTTTTATACCCGACTCCACATCCTTGAAAGCCGAAAAGACCCCATGACACCTCTCGCAGGTGGCGATGTGCCCTTCCGTATCGAGGGCCTCGGGGCCGCTCAACATGCCTTCGGTATATGAATAAATTCTGTCCGGAGTTATATGCTTCATCTCGCCTCTGTACTATATTTGACGGACAGGGATTTCGGAATTTGAAAAATTTGACGCAAGCAGGGGCTAAAGCCCCTGCACCCCAAGAAAATAGAACTTTAGAAATCAGAAAATAACTACAAAAAACTAATCTTGGGGCG
>JBHHUP010000068.1:0-4736 GCA_046753845.1 Thermodesulfobacteriota bacterium | reverse complement strand
GACTTAAGAAAATCAAGGCAGCAATAAAGATTTCATCTATTTAAAGATAAGCCGCACGAAAGACAGAGGCATTACGCAAAAGAGAGCCTTACCCGGCCCTCGCCCCCCTTGCAAACCCTTCACCCACTATTGCACCTACCTTGCCCCCTGCTTCCCCCTGCCTGCCCCCGTATCACCCCCCCTTCCTACTCGCCCCTTATCTCACGCGGCACGCCGTTTATAGTGGCCTTTCTGCGTAATTCTTTCTCTTTATCCTCCAGATCCTTTATAGATTCATTATCCGTTACTATCTCTTTTTTATACCTCTCATAGATACTCACCTCAAGATCGCCAAAGGTCTGACCAAAACGCCTACCACCCTCGAAGACGGAGATAAACTGCGCCTTTGTCGCCCTTCCCTCTCTTAAGGTATCTATCTCCTCCCTTATCTTGGTAAAGGCTTCCTTCCACCACAGAAGTGTCTGCCCCCCGTAAAGCTCAGGTGCTTTCTCGGGAACAGGCCGGGTCGGCGGTATGTGAATAGGGGCCTCGCCAGCCTCTTTTTGATGGAGGGGTTTAATAGTAAAGACCTCTACACCGTGACGCTTCCCCTCAGGGACCTTACCCAGGTCATCGGTTATATGGAGCACCCCCTTTGAATCCTCCCACTTATAAAGATTGGCATAGGAAGGCAGAACGCCAAAGAAAAAGACAAAAGAAAATGGCAACACAAAAGCACAGGGCCGGCTTCGCAAAAGTTCTTTTATAATTGTCTTCATATCACTTTCCTCCTACACACTTAAGTATACTTTACCCGTGTCTCACAGTCAAATACACGATTTTTTTAATCAAATATTATTTTCCGAAGGTTTTTACCGTAAGGTCACTCCCATCTGTGGAGACCTCAACGGCCCCGTCCCTGTCCGTCCTCAAGACCTTTATCCCGGCCCGAGCATAATTTTCAAGACTCTCCCTCTCAGGAAAACCAAGATAATTACCCCTTCCAACGGAAATTACCGTAAGCTCGGGCCTCACTGCCTTTAAAAAACCCATTGTCGAGCTTGTCTTGGACCCGTGGTGCGGGGCCTTCAGTACATCAGCGCTGATATCATGCTTCATCTTAACTAAATACCCCTCACCGCGTGCCTCCATATCTCCCGGGAATAAAAAACTCCGTGCCCCGTACCTAAGCCTTACCACAAGAGAGCTGTCATTAGAGCCGGCCCCGGGGTAAGAGACAAGATGCGGTATCAGAACCTCTACGCCATCAATATCAAGTGTTTTCTTATCGCCTCCAAGGACGCTTATGGCGATGCCATTATCGGCCAGTGCGCCATTAAGCAGACCCAGCTCCCCTACACCGTTCCACCAGAACGCGCCTACAGGAAAATTATCGGCAAGGTACCTGAACCCTCCCATGTGGTCTTGCTGCGCGTGACTGAGGACCATGTAATCTATGCGCTTTATCTTCTTATAGCGAAGGAGCGGCGCGATGATGTTCCTGCCCGTCCCAAAGCCCTTACCCTTAAATCCGCCTCCATCTAAAAGCATAACCTTCCCATGGGGAAACTCAATAAGAGCTGCGTCCCCTTGGCCCACGCTTATGAATGTAACCTTTAGCCTTGGATTCCGGGCGCTGCCCACATGAGGGTATACCATGAAAACGGTAAGTACAAGGGCCGAGATGATGGTGATATATTTATAGTAAGAGGCCCTCTTAATGCTGAAAATTGTAAATATAAAGACGTACATCAAAAAGACCGCTACAGGCGACGGCCTTCCGAGAGGTATAGAGGCAAAACCCAGCCCCGAAAAGCCCTTTACAATGGCAAGCTGAATCCCTGCCGCGACTCCAGCGATATGGAACCCCCAGCTCGCAAGGATTGCGCTAAGGGGCATGAGCAGGGCTGATAAAAAGAGCGTTGGCACGATAAAGGTGGTTATGGGCAGCACAAAGAGGTTTGCCCCGAGCCCAACGGTAGAGACCGCGTTAAAGTGATAGGCAAGGACGGGCCACGTACCGATAGAGGCGGCGATGGTTACGGCCATAAGGATGGGAACGCGCCTTCGAAAATAGACCGGCACCGCCCTTAGCCGGGGCATTATCTTACTGCCGCTTAGGTATACCTCCTTATTTTTGGCTACAGCCTCCTCGCGGGCCTTAAAGGGCGCGTATATAATAGGCGTTAAGAAGAGGATAAAGAATACGGCAAGAAAAGAGAGCTGAAAGGATGCCTCGAAGATAGAGCCCGGCGAGAGAACAAGTATTATTAGCCCGGCAAGGGCGAGGGTGTTGTAATAATTCTTTCCCCTGTCCATGAAAACGGCGAGGATAAGGGCAACGGCCATGATTACGGCCCTCTCCGTGGGGCGTGAAAACCCAGCCAGAAGCCCGTACCCCAGCACCGGCAGCAGGCTCGTAAGGAGGGCCGTCTTTTTTATATTTATCCGCAGGGCCAGAAAAGGCGATAGCTTCAGAAGACTCATAATTATGGTGTATGAGAAGTAGGCGAGTATGCCCACGTGAAGCCCTGAGATGGCAAGGACATGGGCCGTGCCCGTGCGCGCGTATGCCGAGCGTACCTCGCGGGATAGCCCTCTTTTTTCTCCTGTAATAAGGGCCTTTAAGATAGCAGGGTTTGCGGCCCCCGAAGACGAGATAAAGGCGTTTATACGCGTACGCGCCCTTGCGGTAATGGCTACTGGGCCGAGCCTCCCCTTGGCCACCCTTATTAACCACCGCGGGCTTCTCACATAACCCTGGGCAGAGACACCACGCGAGCGGAGCCACCGCACGTAATCGAACTCCCCGGGGTTGCCAAAATTGTGGGGCGCCTTAAGGGAGCCGAGAAAACGCACCATATCCCCCTTGTTTATACCCTGTACCACACCGCTCACCGTGAGGCGCACACCTCCGCCGGTCTCCTGCTGTCTTCCGCCAAGGCGGATACTCCGCGCCCTTACAACAAGACGTGTATAAGACCCCGTAAAAAGAGGCTGCTCCAAGACCACCCCTGTAACGTCATAAAGGGTCTTTATCCTGCCTTTTCCGGGGCCATCCATTACCTCTCTCTTAATACGGCTCGAGATATCCAACCCGTCACCAAAGGGGTGAATAAAGAGCATACCCAGGATAACAAAAACAGGAGATATCAAGAGGAAGTTAAACTTCCACCTCATGAAAGCGGCAGCAAGGGGGATGACAAAGGTAATAACAAGAAGGATATAAAGGTAGGTAAAGGGCAGAGGTAACCACTCGCCAAGGATGATACCGGCGGCAAAAGAGATAAATACAGGCGCTAATGGGGCCATGTGTAACCCTTTTCTCGTTGAAGGATCCCTGCTGAATGTGCCTCGCCCATCTTCGCCCGGAGTTAAACCCCATATGAAAAGACGGGCCCGAAGCCCCCTTAAAGTATAGATGGATTTTAATATAAACAACGATGTATTTAAAGGGAATAAAAAATAATCGCATATCTAAGATGGGCGGGCTTTAAGTCCTTGCGTGAAAAAATCTGAGGGGTTACAATTAATCTGCAAACCTATTTAGCGGCATTTACGGGGGGCCCCTCACAGTCAGCGGCAGATTAACGCAATCAATGAACAAACAACAAGAAAAAGTTGGAGGCCACAATATGAGATACAGAGCCATATTTTTATCAATTTTAACGATACCTCTGCTGCTTACGGTCTTTATCCTACCGGCCCATGCGGGGTGGGTGGAGAAAGATCGTCATTCAGGCACGATGTATATATCAGAGAGAGGTCTGGTAAAAAACGTACCTCCCGGCAAAAGCATGATGTGGTCAATAATGGATCTTCAGGATGGGACTGTAACCATGGTCAACACCAGGACACGCACCTATACCATAATCTACCCCGAGAAGTTCTGCAGCCAGGTATCGTCAATGATGAATAACATGATGGAGGGGATGCCCCCGGAGCAGCGCGCCATGATGGCGGAGATGATGGGCGGAAAGAGCAAAAAACCTGCCCCGAGGGTCACGGTTTCAAAGAAGGGCTCAGGAGGCAAGATGCAGGGTTATAGTACTATCAAGTACAGCGTTACGGTTAACGGCCGCGCATACAAAGACGTCTGGCTCGCCGTGGACGCCCCTATCATGAGAGATGTACGAAAGTTTATATCAAAGTCTACTGAGATGAGCGCACAGATGGAGAGCTGCTCGGATATGGGCCCCGGCGCAGAGGGTCCCGCCCCGGAGACAAGCAAAGAATATGCGGCACTGGCAAAGAAGGGCTGGCCCATGAAGGCCGTCAACCTGAAGAATGGCAAGGTAGAAAAAGAGGTGCTGAGCCTTGAGAAGAAGTCCATACCGTCCTCGGAGTTCCATGTGCCCACGGGCTACAGAAAAGTTGAGATGCGCGAGATGATGGGCGGGATGCGGCGGTAGGGGGGTGGCGTATTGGTGGGCAGTGCCCACCCTACAAAACTATGATTCTCTCGCAAATTGCTTTGGTCATTTAGTGTCAAATTTTTGTTACCGAATTATTTGCTTCCTTGTCAAAAAGAATACCTCCCGAACAAGATTTTCAAAAGAATCCGTTGATAGTCTTGCAACCCTCTATTTCAATCACGGCTTACAAGATGGTTCATTAACTGCTATGAAAGCGCATTATGATTCAGAATTTTCAAAAATCACAGCCTAAACACATTGTCATCAGTCCCACAGAATCGTTATCCTTCCCCCCACAAAAAAAGAGCGCCAAGGTTAATAAAAACCTTGGCGCTCTTTTGA
>JBHHUP010000067.1:0-5221 GCA_046753845.1 Thermodesulfobacteriota bacterium | reverse complement strand
AGGTCAGAGAGAAGTTGAGACTGCTGGAGGATAAGGTTAGGAACTTAACCTCCCTCATGGATGAGTTGCAGGAAGTTGTGAGTTTTTGCGAGAGCCAGCCTGCCGAGATGGAATCTCCTAATATAAAGGACGTCGAGGCGCCTTATCCCTGGGAATTTAAGGTGAATAAGAACATGGGGTAAAGACAACTTTTTCTATAGGTCAACTCGCGCGCATTGCCGGGGTGAGTGTACAGACACTGCGTTATTATGAGAAGTGGGGTCTTGTCTCCCCTTGCGGCAGGAACGCCTCGGGCTATCGAATCTATGATGAGAAGGCCCTTAATAGGCTGCGTTTCATAGGGCGTACAAAGGGGCTCGGCTTTACCCTTGCAGAGATCAAGATACTTTTGAGTATAGATGTTTGCACTCTCCGCACATGTAAAGAGGTGAGACTAAAGGTCCTGGCCAAGATGATGGCCGTAGAGGGCGAGATAAGGGACCTGACCACTGTTAGAGACAGCTTGCAAAAACTTGCGGATTCCTACAAGAGTCAGTGTGTATCGAAGAAGTGCCCGCTTCTAAGAGAGTTGTATGGCCAGTAAAGGTGAGAGAGAATATTTTTCACATAGGCCTCTACAATGCTCTCTTCTATCAGTCTTGTCCTTTCTATCTATTAAATCATCCTCTTACATAATAATGAAGCGTAGTTAAAGATTTTTTAATTTCCTCCATTTTTCTTTAACTATTGCAGGTTGTTTTATATCATAGATGGCAAGTCTTTGACGGTTATTGGCTATCACGTGACAAAGAACCTTCTATTTTAAAAGGATTTAATCTAGAAAAAGAGTGTGTGAGTAATTTTCTTCCACCCCTTTGCTTATATCTTTTATATCTTTCTGATTGTAAAATATTGGCAAATCTATCTAAATCTACCGTGAAAGTCACAAAGATGTCATTGCTTGCCAAATCACCATCAGTGCCAGAGTCTAACTCTTTACTATAAGAGATATTCATTTGGATGCCTCTATAAATGGCTACGTTCATTTTTGCTCCAATAGTTCGATAGTCTCTATGTCGTAACTTGTTAAACCATTGGTAACTTGCAAAAACTTTGCAACTGTCTTTGCAAGGGAAAAATGAACCGCCAGCTTCTATATTATAACCCTCAGATACTCTGCTATTAATACGGATACCTTTGAATGTAAATGAATCAGCCGAAGCCAAGAAAGCATTTGCTCTTACTCCGTACTTATTGTTAAAAGCTTCAATCCCGCCACCCCATCTGTGAACACCGGTGCCTCTTCTATAAAAAACCATTCCATTTCTATTGAAATGTGATTGTTTAAGTAAATCATAAAACACATTGAGACCCATGACAGACCTTTTGTAAGCTTTTGTTCTATATCCTAACTGCGTATTAAGTAGAGTCTGCGTACCTCCCACTTTGGTATTGAGCTGTGTATATGCGAGATTATTTCTTGAATCTTGATACAGGGGTTGTAATCGAGTTATTTTAATATTCGATGCACCTGCTTGATCTTTTGCTATAAACAGCGTGGTGTTGGCTAATATAAAATTTTCGCTTTTTTTTGAAAAACGATTGCTACCGTATGCAAATCCCGGAGAAGCCTCCAAAACTACGAACCAAAGCAATATTACAATTGAGATAATCCTGTACATATTGACTGCCTTTTTGGGATATCTTATGAAAAAATAATCCAGAAGAGGGGTGAGAAGGGGTGAGAATCAAAGGCAGTTTTTCAATACACCACAATACAGATATGTTGCAATATTTATGCCATTAAGCAGCATTTTGTATTATGCATATTCATCATTGCAAAAAGTTTTTCTCCTTTCCCTTACTCGTTGACAACTTGAACTCAAAGATTGTAAAATAATAAGTCAGACTTACTTCGTGCCTAAAATGCGGTCTTTTTTTTGATATACATCAACAAACCGCTTTTTCTAAGTTGAATTTTAATTAAAATTTTTTTGGAGGGATTTGATGAGTATGTTGTCTCGGAAGAAGACTGGAATAAGGTTTTTGCTGGTATTTTTACTCCTTGGGTTCTTAGTTGCCACGGGGTGCTCTAAAGAGGCCGAAAAAACCTCTTCCCCAAGTTCAGGCTCTAAGGCCAGCGTAAGCTCCGAGGCTACCGGTAAAAAGGTCTGGATAAATAGATGGGCCTTTGCCCGTCCCATGCAGGTTAAGCGCGCCGGCGTGGCCGCCGTAGTTGTGGGTAAGAGGATATACGCTATAGGCGGCGGCGAGTTCAGCAGAAAGGGGCTTGAAATATTCAAGACCGTTGAGTATGCCGATGTCTTGCCGGGCGGCGACCTTGGCCCGTGGAAGTTCTCCGGTCCCCTTACCATGCCGAGGGTATATCCCGTGGCGGTAATTCACGGTGATTACATCTATGTAATGGGCGGCGAATCCCTTGATGAGATATACACGGGTGCGGAGGAGCAGAAGGCGCCGAAACTCCTTAAGACCGTGGAGAGGGCGCGTATAAACCCTGACGGCACTCTCGGGAAATGGACGCTGGAGAAGGTAAAGATGCACTTCCCACGCCGAGGCGGCGAGGTCTTTGCAGTAGACGGCTGGCTCTACGCCGGCGGAGGTTTTGGCGGAGACTTTTTGAACGATGTGGAGAGGGCGCCCATTAATCCCGACGGCAGTCTCGGAGAGTGGGAGGACGAGAGCTTTTTTAATAACGATAGATATATCTCGGGATTTGCTGCAAAGGGCAGGAGGCTCTACGTAATGGGCGGTCACATTAACAGCCCCGCCCGCGCCATGGATTCCGTTGAGACGGCTGAGGTTCGCGCCGACGGCACCCTTACGGAGTGGACGGAGACGAGCCCCCTGTATACGAGGCGTTTCTTGAATACCGCTCTTGTAAGCGGGGACACCATATACACCTTTGCCGGTCACAATACCATTAACCTTACAAGCGTTGAGAAGGCCGCTATCTTAAAGGACGGCAAACTTGGAAAATGGGAGCCAGATACGCCTCTTAATATGCCGAGAAGGGCCGCCTCGGCCGTTGAGGTAGGAGGCAGGCTCTATGTCATAGGCGGTATGGTAAAGCCCATGGGGGTATCTGATTCCGTTAATGTCGTAGAGACGGCGGAGATAGTTGCAGGCAGGCGCCTTGGTAATTATGTTGACTCTGGCTCAAAGGCCTTTGCCGAGTACAAGGCCCTTGAGGAGACGGTGCCTGCTGATGCCATGAATCATATCTCTCACGGCAAGGCCTACTTTAAGAAGAAGGCCTATAAGAGTGTGCTCTTTGACGCGGAGGAGGCCCTGAAGGAGCATCCGGCCATGGCTGAGGCCTATAACCTCATGGCCGATACATACTTTGCCATGGGCAAGAAGAAAGAGGCGAAGAAGACCCTTGAAAAATCTCTTGATATTAATAAAGATAATTTTTACGCCCTTGCGGGCCTTGCCTATATGGCCTATGAGAAGGGTGAGTTTGGTGAGTCAGTGAAGTTGTACAAGAGGGCTCTCGTCATTGAACCTGATTCTTTAACGGCTCACTTTAATCTCGGCGATGCTTATCTTAACAGCGGGGCTTATGAGTTGGCGGCAAAGGAGTTTAAGTGGGTCCTTGCCAAAAAACCCGATCTTAAAGATGCCCAGAGACTTCTTAAGATGAGCCTGAAGCACGTTGGCGGAGAGGGGCGTAAGCTTAAATAGGCAGCTAACGGGTTATTGTCCCGCCTTAGAGAAGAGAAGGATTTTCTCTAAGCAGGTTCTTATCTTATCTCCTTGTATAATCACGGAGTTTTTTTCTTAAAGCCTGTATCCCGGGCGGTGGGGATGGAGCAAGAGACGGGTATTACACAAAGGCAAATAATTGGCATTACTGCGCCGTGCAGTTGCAGAGCTCTCTAAGGTAGTCCTTCAGCTCGCTTATCTCTTTCCTGGAGAGGGTGTCTCCAAAGGGCGGCATCATCCTTGACCTGTTCGTGGCGGCTCCGCCGTTCTTAATCACGTCTAAAAGTTCATCATCAGTTAATTGGCTCATCTTTGCGGCGTTTGTGTGATTTCTCGGTTTTACGGGCTGGGTCTTTGTGTTGTTGGGGCCATCGCCCTTGCCCTCGAGTCCGTGGCAGGCCGCGCAGTAAAAGCGGTAGGTATCCTTTGCCGGAGCCGCGTATGCTGCGGCGGAAAAGGCCGTTATCATAATAGTAAGTGTACTTAGTTTTATTATGCTTTTATAGCTCATATTTTTATCACTTCTGCGCTGCTATATAGGCGATAAGGGCCTTTAGCTTAACCTCTGAGAGCATTTTTGAGTAATTTGGCATGGGGCTTCTTGGGGTAAATGCTCCGGGGTTTTTTATGTAGCTGTATATCCACTGGGGGTTAAGGCGGTCGGCCGTGCCAAGCAGCGTAGGCCCTGTGAGCCCGCCCACAACCCTTGAACCCCTCTTTATGGTGTGACAGCCGTAACAGCCAAGTTTTTTCTGAAAGATAAAGCGTCCCCGTACCGTGGCCTTTGGTTTAATCTCCACCTCCACGACGTCAGGGGAAGTAAGCCCCATCAGGTAGGTCGCGACCTCGGCGGCCTCTGCGGTATCAAGGGTCATATGCCCTCCCTCGGATCTTTCCGTAAGGGAGTTATACACCATGCCTCTTAGGGGTTTGGGGTCCTGAATCCATCTCTTTATAAAACCCTCTTTATATTTACTTCCGGCATACCACATGGCAGGGCCTTTTTCGCCGAGGGCCTCATCTATGGTGGGCCGTGCCGCGGGCCTGTTTATGCTGTGGCAGGATATGCATTGCATCGTGAAGATAGTCCTGCCTTGGGGCGGTCCGGCTTCTACCGTAGTTACGTTGAGGAGAAAGGCCGCCATTATAAATATTAGAGATGCCAGGGGTGCCCGCAGTGAGAACGGGCTGTCTTGCGATATGGTGTGAAGGGTTTTTTTAAATTTTAGAGGGCTTTTTGCTTCAGAAATAGACATAGTAAAAGAGTATATAAAAGCAGGGGGTATTGTCAAGATTTATCACAAGGGGTCTTCCTTAGGGGCGCCTTTAGAGGGGTGCAGAACCTCTATTGACTGGTCTCTTGTTCCTTACCTGTCTTTATATGCTTGAAATGAAAAGTTTCGTAGGGTATATTACTCCCCAAAATTTAGACAGAGGTATTTGTTGTATGTTAGCCTGTTTGGTGGGCACAGCCCACCCGTCAAGGGTTTCAGCAAGAGTTATTATGAGTGAT
>JBHHUP010000066.1:0-5345 GCA_046753845.1 Thermodesulfobacteriota bacterium | reverse complement strand
TCCTTGTAATAGACCTCCTGAGGGGTCTGATATCCGAGAGATTCGTGAAGCCTCTCGGTATTGTAAAAGTGGAAGTACCTGGCAAGAGACTTCCTGGCCTCAGCCACGGTCTCGTAGCTTTTCATGTAGACCTCCTCGTACTTCACCGTTCTCCAGAGGCGCTCAACGAAGATATTATCAAAGGCCCTGCCCCTGCCGTCCATGCTGATGGCCACTCCGAGGCTTTCAAGAAGCCCTGTAAACTCAAGGCTCGTAAACTGACTCCCCTGGTCTGAGTTGAAGATCTCAGGACCTCCAAGCCCAAGGGCCTTCTCAAGAGCCCTGATACAGAACTCCTTGTCCAGCGTCGTCGAGACTTCCCATGTGAGCACATACCGACTATGCCAGTCCATTATGGCCACCAGATATATAAAGCCTTGCCGGAGCTTTATATACGTTATATCCGTGCTCCACACCTGATCCGGCCTCTTTATAATGACGTCCCTCAGCAGGTACGGATACTTCTTATGGTCCTTGGCGGGCTTGCTTGTCCAAGGCTTTGGATATACAGCGCTAAGCCCCATAAGCCTCATAAGGCGTCTAACTCTCTTGGGGTTAACCCTGTACCCCTGACGCCTCAGCCATGCCGTCATCTTCGCTACGCCGTAGAAGGGGGTCCTGGTGTACTGCTCATCCAGAAGACCCATGAGAACCCCATTGAGAGTAGACCTGGGCCTCGGCTTATAGTAGTAAGACGCTCTGGAAAGCCCCAGAAGTTCGCATTGGCGGTAAAAAGGTATCTTGCGATACTCTGGCTCAATCAGAGCCTTCTTCTCTTTAACCGAGAATCTGAGATTTTTTTTTAAGCCAGTCCAGCTCCACCTTGAGCTGACCTATCTGACGGTAAAGCTCGTCTTTCTCAGCCTCGCCTTCTTTATCAACTTTCTTCCTCTTGTCGGAGAATAGGGCCGGCAACTCCTTCAGAAGACGCTTCCTCCACTGCCCTATCTGGTTCGGGTGGACGCCGTACTGGCTCGCTAACTCGGCAAGGGTCTTCTCGCCTTTTATTGCCTCAAGAGCCACCTTTGCCTTGAATGACGCATCGTGCTTCTTCTTCATCTCGCCTGCCTCCTTACTGATCTTAGCAGGCTAACATACAACAAATACCTCTGTCTGAATTTTGGGGAGTATTATACTCTATGAGATAATAGAGCCCTTCTAATGTAAGCACTAAAAATTACGTGGTGCAGGAGATAACTTCCAGTTTTCCCGTTGACGCATTACGGCTTCTCGGAAATACGAGCCGTTGAAAAGACCCCGGCCGAGTGGGCGGCCCTTGAAGAGAAGGACCCGGTATTCCATAATGAGATTTTAAGTGGTGTATCCCTTTATGAGAAGGAGATAGATGAGTCGAGACTTTAAAAAGTGTATTGAGAAGAAAAGCCTCTACAAGTCAGTGGGTGCGAAGGGCCTCTTTAAAAAGGAGCTCGTATCAGCGGAAGACGACCTTGGAGAGGCAAAGCTGAGCCTCTCGGAGGGCCGCCTGAAATGGGCTACTATCTAAGCCTATTACGCCATGTTTCATGCCGCAAGGGCGCTATTGTATTATACGAGTAAGTGGCACAGATGATCTTCTTGCCGGAAAGGCGTAAGAAATATCTGTGAAAGAATTGATCAAACCGACAGCTTGGATGACGCCTGGCAAAGGTTCCTATAAATAAATAAGTACTATATCGCCCTTTTATCGACTTTTAGGGAGCGGGGGCGTATTCAGCAATGTTTTAATAATTTCTTCCCAAGTAAGGGGATGGAGCTGTAGAGGTTTATTTTGCATAACTGCCTTTGTTTCCCCACCTAATTTACCTTTCTTCTCTTTAAGTCTGTCTTTAAAAGCAAAACGAATACGATGAATCATAAACCATGCACTTTTTTGCGTGATCCCAAGTCCTTTACTTAGCCGATGTGAGCTTAAACCCTCCTTCGCTATGGCAAGTGCTTCTGCGGTCTTTTTCCAGAGACGTAATGGAATATGTGAATTCTCAAGAATTGTTCCTGTTGTTAGGGAAAACTCCTTCTTACAACTTTTGCATCGTAAGATTCCTCTCTTCTCGCTTTTTCGTTTAATTCGATAAGGTCTGTCGTCGGATTGACACTTCGGGCACGTAATGCTGCTGGATGGCCAACGAAGACGTTCGAAAGCCATGCATGCCAACAGATCTAATAACATATTATCTAAGTCTTTACGCAGCTTCTGAAACTCATCCACTGAAATAGCCTCACTTTTTAATTTTTTCTATCACATTAGGGAATGTGTGTAAAGTATATTAGGCGAGAAGATAGTAAGAAAAATTGAAAAAACGTATGCAACATAGCAATCAACGGAACAAAAAAAATAAAAATTTCATCTATAACTACTTGGAATAGTAGAACTTTTTTTATTTTATTAATAAAAAAAGGGCTGGTGTGTGTAAAGTATATCGCATGTAAAAGTAATACAATAGTAAAGAGAACATAATCAAAAAAAAGGAACAGAAGAATGAGAAGGATTATCAAGCAAACCAGAAAACATGGGCAAAAAAAAGCTAAGTAGCGTCAAAGTAAAGATATCACGAGAGGTTTTGGTTTTAACCGAGTCCTATACGGCTCTATGCATAAACAGCAGAGCTTGATGGATGTATTAATCAGATAGAGGCTTTCTCAAAAACAGAGCAGGAGGCCACTTTTAAATCGGCCACCAAACAAAGTGCATCGCGTAGACACATTTATAATTTTAGCTCACTTTATTGTGACTGCCTTGGCCTCCAAATAATTGCCGGATTAACAATACAAGATGGGATGAACCAAATAAGGAGAAATGACGATAACAATGCTCTCAATGACAAACATTTCCGTAGGACATGCTAGTGCGTACTACACCAAAGAGAACTACTATCTTCAGACTGAGGCAAAGTGGGAAGGTAGGGGTGCGGAGTCTCTTGCCCTAACCGGCCAGGTAGAGCGGGAGGAGTTCCATAACCTTATTAATGGCCGTGCTCCTGACGGAATAGAGCTAGTCACTGCCGCCAAAGGTAAGCACCGTGCGGGGGTGGACCTTACTTTTTCAGCGCCCAAGAGCGCCAGCATACTCTCAGAGGTTGCTGGTGATATTAGGATTCGGGAGGCCCACGAAAAGGCCGTAAGGACCGCCCTTAACTACGCTGAGGCCAACTTCTCTCAGGCACGGGTTACAAGGGACGGGGTGACGCAGAGAGTGGATACAGGCAACCTTGTTATCGCAGCCTTCCCTCACTATGTCAGTCGAGAGCTTGATCCACAAATACATTCTCACGCCGTTGTAATGAATATGACCCTTCGGCCAGACGGCCGGTGGAGGGCCCTTTCCAATGAGGAACTCTATGCCCACAAAATGCTCCTCGGGCAGATATATCGGAATGAACTCGGAGCTGAGCTCTCGAGACTTGGTTACGCGATTGAGGTTACTGACGGCAGACACGGTCTTTTTGAGGAAAAGGGCGTTGGTCGTGAGCTCATCGAGGACTTTTCTCAACGTTCCGGCCAGATAAAGGAAAAGGTCACGTCCCTCAGAGCCTCCGGCCAGTACCCGAATGCCAGTCAGCAGAAATTACGCGAAATTGCCACCCTCGGTAGCAGGGTGGCAAAGCGGGACGTTGACATGGAAACCGTCAGGGAAACATGGAAAGACCGTCTTCACGAAAGAGTTTATGCCATCGAGGATATGCAGAAAAATGCCCTTTATGAAGGACAAAAGACGAGGAGTCAAAAGGCCCATCAGAGAGACGGCATTGATACGGCGATAAGGGGTCTAGAGACCATGACTGCGGTCTGGTCACGGCAGGATATGCTCAAGGAGGCCCTAAAGATAGAGGCAGGCACGCTCAGGGTCTCGGATGCCGAGAAACGGATCGAAGGCCTCCTTAAAGGTAGAGGCCTCGTGCTCCTTGAAAATGATCGTTACACCACCAGGGAGGCAATAAGAACGGAGCTATCAATAATCGATAGCGTTGAAAAGAGGCGGGAGACCATGAGCGCTATTGACAAAGAGAGAACTACATCCCTCATCGAATCAAAGGCCCCCTACCTAAACGAAGGCCAGCGAAATGCGGTGCTACACGTTACTACATCAAGGGACGGTGTCGTAGGCATTCAAGGCTACGCCGGCTCCGGCAAGACGACCATGCTCAGGGTGGCAAGGGAGATTTGGGAGAGTGGTGGTTATACGGTAAAGGCTATGGGTTTTACGGGCAAGGCCGCCGAGGCTTTGGAGAGGGAAGCCGGTATCAAAGCAACTACAGTTCATGGTTTTAGGGCAGATGGGAAGGCGGGCCGCGAGGTCTGGGTCATAGACGAGGCATCGATGGTGGGCAACCGGCAGATGCTTGAGATATTAGAGAAGGCGCAGGAGAACCGCGCAAAGGTTGTCCTTGTAGGCGACGTCAAACAGCTCCAGCCCATTGAGGCCGGCAGAGCCTTCCATGTATTGCAGGAGCGGAGAGTCCTCAAGACCGCTCATGTAACAGAGATTATGCGCCAAAAAGACCGCCTCCTTAAGGAAGCAATCCGCGCCGTCACAAAAGAGGATAACCCGGGCAAGGCGGCGGTCATCCTTAAGAGGCAAGGCGCGGTTAAGGAAGTAGTTGACCGGCAGGAGAGGCTCATGGCAATCGCGGGAGAATACCTCTCAGTAGAAAAAGATATCCGCTCAAAGACCATCATAGTGACCGCTCAGAACAGGGACAGAGTTGATATCAACGAGTATGTCAGGCAGGGCCTGAAAGAGCGTGGAAAACTCCTCACAAAGGAGAGGCTCCATACCGTCTCTATACCAAAGAGCCTCTCAGGTATGGATAAACTTCAGGCATTTAATTACGGGATCGGAGACGAGATAGCCTTTATCGCAGGCAACAAAACTATAGGAGTGGCCAGAGGTGAAAAGGGGCTTATCACAGACACAAAGGATAATCGCCTTACCGTGAAGATAGGCGACCGTACCGTCTCTTTTGCCCCTGAAAGGTACCAGCGGTTCCGCACCTACGAGAGAGTGGAGAGAGAATTTGCAACAGGAGATCAGGTAGTTTTCCTGAAGAATGACAATACCCTCGGTGTTAGGAACGGAACAATTGGAGCCGTAGTGGGAACAGATAATGAGGGCCTTAAAGTCGAGACCGCAAAGGGCATTAAGGAGGTGGACCTCAGTAGCTACAATCACGTTGATTACGGCTATGCCCTGACGGTTCATAAAAGTCAAGGCCAGACCGTTGACAGGGTAATAGTAAACATCGATACAAAGCAGGAGCGCAGTAATAACGCCAACAGTTTTTACGTTGCCATATCCCGCGCAAGGGAAG
>JBHHUP010000065.1:0-6251 GCA_046753845.1 Thermodesulfobacteriota bacterium | reverse complement strand
TGAGCTCGACTCACTTTTCCTTGGCCTTAATGCCATGAATGTACTTACAAGGTGGCCCGAGGGCTATCACCACAAAGTCGAGGCCCTTGACGATGAGGCCGGGGCAAAGGGCGTAACGAGTATTCACGACTCCGTAAAGTCCAAGGAAAAAAATATAAGACGTTTTCTTGTTACGGACACCGTGAGAAAGGGCTCTCTTGTGGATCGTTTTATCCCCTGTGATGAGACACTTGAATCCTTTGTAAAGGGAAGCTGCACCGAAGCCGGAGACTTCCGCGGCGCTCCCTACGGGGTGGGGCTTCTGGGGGGCGGCGCGGAGTTCTCAAGGTCAGCCTCTGTAGATGAGCACACGGTCTCCATTACAAAAGAGGTCCTGCCTGCGGGGAAGGGAGCTTTTTCCCTTACGAGCACACTCTCTTCGCCGGGCGGCGCTCTTGCCGGCTGCTATTACGGCATTGAGTTTAATATACTGCTTCCGGGCTGCGACGGCCCCTGCTCCTCTTTTGAGATTACGGGCGCAGATGCCGCTCTTTTAAAGGCAGGACTTAATGAGCCCCATGAGTTTGTGGACGTAACGGCCATTAGCGTAGTAGATGCTTTTATTGGCGCCGCCTTTAGTATAAACCTTAAGAGAGCGGCAGGGCGGGTATGGTCTGCTCCAATCTATACGATAACGCTCTCTGAGGCGGGTTTTGAGAGGTGCTTTCAGGGCAGCACGATCCTTCTGCTCTTTCCATTAGATCTTACTGACAAGGCCGATGAGGTCTTCAAGATGCAATTCTCGCTTGTTAAGAGGGCCTCTGATTAATGGCCCTGGGCGATAGGTGGAGTTAAGTTTTTTTAAAATGTTATAAAGGCGGTTATGGACGATAAACTCGTAGAGAAAATCCTGAAGGTAAAACTTCTGCTCCTTGATGTTGACGGGGTGCTTACAGACGGGGCCATAGTCTACAGCGATAAGGGCGGTGAGATAAAGTCCTTTGATGTTCGTGACGGTCACGGCATTAAGCTCCTTATGAGGGGCGGTATTGATCTTGGCATAATAACGGCGCGTACATCTCCTGTGGTGGCTGCGAGGGCCTCTGACCTTGGCATCAGCCTGCTCTATCAAGGGAAAAAAGACAAGCTCGCCTGCTACCAGAGCATACTTGCCGGGGAGGGCCTTGCTCCAGAGGAGACGGCCTTTGTAGGCGATGACCTTGTGGACCTGCCCGTACTATCAAGGGCCGGGTTCTCCGCTTCTGTGCCGGGCGGCGTGGTAGAGGTACGTGAGAGGGTGGATTATGTAACCTCTGCCCCCGGCGGCCGCGGCGCCGTAAGGGAGATCTCTGAGCTCATACTAAAGGCCCGCGGCCTCTGGGATGGCATAATCGCAAGGTATCTGGAGTAAGAGCAGAGGGTATCTTGTACAGCTTCCTCCTCGTTCTCATTTACAAGCCTTGGGGAGGCCCCTGCGTTCAAGTATGGCTCCCCGTCCCCTGCGCCTTACCTGCGATTTAACTTCAGCTCTTTTTAAGTGTAACTATTTGATTTAATGGATGTTTTATCGCTGCTGCCTTCTCCTGTAGATAAAGGTCTTTACAGTATCTTTACGCTGGTGGTATAATTTTTGCATAAATCAGTCTTGTAAAGACTCAGGATGTTTTGATGAAAAAACTTGCAAAACTTGTACTTCCGGCCTTTATCATTATCTCATTAGCGGGACTTATTATTCTGGTCAGCCTTTATTACAGGACAAATAGTGTTAAAAAAGAGCTTACTTTTACAGAGGATAAGGATGTAGGGGTAAAGATAGACGATCTGAATTACTCCAATACCCGAGATGGACGTACCGTATGGAAACTCAAGGCCAGGGAGGCCACGCGGTTCAAGAGCAGCGAGTCATTGATCCTTAACGGCATAAAACTCCTCTTTTACGCAAAAGACGGCGGGGCCTTTACCATGAAGGCAGATGACGGCACCTTTAATGAGGCAAAAAAACTGCTCCTTGCCAGCGGCGGCGTTGTAGTCTTCTCACCTGAAGGTTATACCCTTAAGACTGATAATATCCGCTATGAGACCGCATCAGGGTACATTACCTCAAAAGACCATGTCTTAATCTCAACTAAGTCCATGGATGTCGAGGGTGTGGGTTTTGATGTGAATATCGAGAGCGGCAATATGTATATTAAGGACAAAGTAAGGGCTGTTATAAGAGAAGAGAGGTTTGATGGATAAACTAAAAGTAAGGTTAGGTCCCACGGGGCGCGCGGCCCTTTTTCTCTTGATTATGGTACTATTATCAGGCTGGTCTCCCGGCGGTGAGGCCCTTGCCAAAGATGGTAAGAAGGCGGATAAACTGGGTAGCAGCGGCCCTATTGTTATTACCTCAAAGACCATGAAGGCCGACCGCACGGCCCGTACCGTTGTCTTTAAGGGAGATGTCGAGGCCCGCGAAGACTTTCTCCTCTGTTCAGATGAGCTCTATATGAACTATACCGCTGCCAATGAGGTGGCGAAGATAGACGCACGGGGCCATGTGCGGATTTTCAGGGATACGGGAATAGCAAGGGCGCGAAGCGCCGTTTACAACAGGCAGGATCACGTCCTGGTATTATCGGGAGAGGCCGTGGTAGAGCGCTGCGCTGATATTGTAAAGGGTGATAAGATTACGCTCTATCTTGATGATGACAGCGCCCTTGTAGAGGGCTCGGAGAATGGCCGTGTAAAGGCCGTTATCGTACCTGATAAAAAATGCGCCGGCACCTTCGGCGAGAAAGGCGTGGAGGTAAATGCCAAGGATTCTCTCTGCAAGAGCCCTCGTTAAGTCTTATAGAAAAAGACGCGTTGTTGACGGCGTGAGCATTGTTATCGAGCCCGGTAATATCGTGGGGCTGCTGGGCCCGAACGGGGCCGGCAAGACAACGACTTTTTATATGATAGTGGGGCTTGTGTCCCCTGACGAGGGCATCGTTACCTTAGGTGATGATGACCTGACGAGCCTTGCCATGTATGAGCGGGCGAGGATGGGGCTCGGGTATCTTGCTCAGGAGCCCTCTGTATTTAGAAAACTTACCGTTGAGGACAACATAAGAGCGGTGCTTGAGTATCAGAATATTTCCAGAGACGAGATAGAGACGCGTCTTCAGGGGCATTTGGAGGACCTTGGCATATCACACCTTGCCGGAGTTAAGGCATATTCCCTCTCCGGCGGGGAGAGGCGCAGGGTGGAGATAGCGCGGGCCATGGTTAACTCGCCTCGTATACTTCTCCTTGATGAGCCATTTTCGGGCATAGATCCCAAGGCCGTATGTGATATTCAGGACATAATGGTGGAGCTTAAGACAAAAGGCATGGGAGTGCTTGTGACAGACCATAACGTCGGCGCAACCCTTGGCATATGTGACCATGCCTATATCGTTGATAATGGAAAGATGTTAATGTCAGGTACGCCCGAGGAGATACTTGAGCACAGGGGCGTCCGTGATGCCTATCTTGGCGAGAGGTTCAGCATATGATGGGGGGCGCTTAACTCTGCGGTAAAGGGTATGAGCCTCGTACTTGGAGAAAAAGGTTTTTATAAATGGCATATGAGCTTAAGCAGTCATTAAAATTATCTCAGAGTCTTGTGATGACCCCGCAGCTTCAGCTGGCTATAAAGCTGCTGCAGATGTCGAGGCTCGACCTTATTGAGACCGTAAGGGATGAGATGGAGCAGAATCCTGTCCTTGATGATAGCCTTACCGCAGATGATGGTCCGCAGCCCGAGGCCGAGCCTGAGGCCATTGACGCCGGTGTGGTGGAGTGGCAGAATTACCTTGCCGAGGGCGGTGATTATGGCTCCGGGTCAGGTAATTTTGTCAATAGAAGCAATGATGATTATGATGCCTTTCGTAATATCGCCTCCGCCGAGGACGGTCTTCAGGAGTATCTGCTCTGGCAGCTGAATATGGCCGAGCTCAGCGCCGAGGATAAGGCCCTTGCCGAGTTTATCATAGGTAATGTTGACGATGACGGCTACCTGCGTGTCCTTGATAGAGATGCCATGGATGATGAGGCTTATGAGGCCGCCGTTGTAGCTGAGATATCAAGGTGCGCCGTTGCCCCTGCGGAGAAGGTTGCCGATGCACTTGCTCTTATTCATGGATTCGACCCCCCGGGCTCAGGGGCGAGAACGGCGCGCGAGTGCCTGCTTATTCAGGCGCGGCTCCTGCCGGAGAGGTCAGAAGTCGCCGAGCAGATTATAACCCATCACCTGAAGGCCTTTGCGGCGCGAAATATCAAGTCCATAGCCCGCGCCCTCTCAGTAACGGAAGATGAGGTGCGAGTCGCCGCGCGGCTTATTACGAGCGCCCTTAATCCAACGCCGGGCTCGGGCTTCGGCGGCTCAGCCGCCCGTCACATAGTCCCTGATGTATATATACGCAAGGTGGGCGATGAGTACGTAATCACCCTTAATGATGACGGTATGCCGAAGCTGAAGATCAGCCGTCAGTACAGGGCCATGCTCTCAGGCGAGTCCGAGGTGAAGGGGCAGGACAAGAGCTATCTGCAAGAAAGGGTCAGAAGCGCCATGTGGCTCATAAAGAGCCTGCACCAGAGGCAGAGGACTATATACAGGGTAGTGGAGTGCATAGTTGATTTTCAGAGAGATTTTCTGGATAAGGGGCTTAAATACCTCCGGCCTCTTGTCTTAAAGGATGTCGCGGCCATACTGAGCGTTCACGAATCCACGGTAAGCAGAGTTACCTCAAATAAATACGTCGATACACCGAGAGGACTCTTTGAGCTGAAGTACTTTTTTTCAAGCAGTATCCCCGGCGAGGACGGCGGAGACGTTACCTCGGAGTATATCAAGCTGAAGATACGCGAAATTATAGAAGACGAAGACTCGGCCAGGCCCCTTAGCGACCAGGATATAGTGCTCTGCCTCAGCCGCTTGGGGATAAAGGCAGCGCGGCGCACTGTGGCTAAGTACAGAGAAGCGCTGGGTTTTCCTTCATCAAGCAGAAGAAAGGCCTGCTTTTAGCCCCCCCCCGGGCAGAGTGTGTGATATACACTGCTTGAGATGGATAGAAGGGTGGAGAGGCTGGCAAGACAGGGGAGACTTTCTTTGACTTAAGCGATATTTTTTGATATAAGTACACTTCCTGCGTAATATCAAGAATGAAGATTATATAATAACCAAAGATAGATATAATCAGACATGCCCGTGGCATGGATTGGTCTTTATTTATCTAACTGGAGGTAAAAAATGCATGTGAGCGTTACGTTCAGACACATGGATAGTTCAGACGCGCTGAGAAAGTATGCCGAAGAAAAAAGCGAGAGAGTAGCAAAGTTTCTATCTCCCCCTGTTGAGATACACTGGGTGCTGTCCGTAGAGAAGATACGCCACATCGCCGATGCCGTTATCTCTGCCAACGGTGTGAGCATAAAGGCGCAGGAGGCCACGGAGGACATGTACTCTGCTATTGATAATGTCCTTGATAAGCTCTACATTCAGGTAAAGAAACACAAGGACAGGGTTAAGGGCCACAAAAACGGAGAGACCGTCTCTGCTGCCGCCTCATACGGAGCCGCTTCGTCTGAGGGCGCTCCCTTTGACGTTGATTCGCGGTCTCATAGAATTATCAAGCGGGAGAATCAGTTTTTAAAGCCCATGTCCGTTGAGGAGGCGGCCATGCAGCTTGATGTTACAGATAGTGAGTTCCTTATCTTTACCGATCATACTACAAGCAGTGTTAGTGTTATATATAAAAAGACAGGTGGAGATTACGGCCTCATAGAGACCCGTACAAGATAACCCTTTGTCCGCAGGCCGGTGTGAGGTAATGAGAGTTGGGGGCCCGGGAGCGCAGGGTTATGCAACAATGATGGGGCTGCGATGAGTACTTCTCTCTGTCCCTCTGAATGAGTCTCTGATCTCATGGGGACGCGTGATGAGGTCTTGCGGGTATGAGTTATGATTTCCTCTATACCTCTTTTAGCAGGGGCTGTTTCAGGCGGCTCTTGTGAGTCCAGGCCGTGCGGCGTTCTTATTTGTATGCAGATAATCAGGCAGGATAACGAGTAGCGATGAAACTTGTAGACGTCTTACATGAAGATTGTATAATCCCTTCTCTTAAGGCAACGGATAAGGAGGGGCTTCTCACGGAGATGGTGGATTATCTTAAGGATATGATGCCTGAGCTTGACAGGGAAAAGACCTTGAAGGCCCTCTTCGCCAGAGAGCAGCTCGGCACCACGGGTATAGGCCACAGCGTGGCCCT
>JBHHUP010000064.1:0-6510 GCA_046753845.1 Thermodesulfobacteriota bacterium | reverse complement strand
TCGTGGAGGTCAAGGTGGTTGCCGCCTATGTCTGTAAGAGCCGGGCCACCCCTTCCCATGGGATCTACCATGCCCCAGGCAGCTGAGTCCTGCAACGTAATCTTTACACTGGTGTCGTTAGTGATAGCAGCGTTAGTGGTAAGCCTTACCCTCTGCAGCACACCGCTGGTGTTGGCGGAATCTACAAAGTTCGGGTTACCCCTGTACTCGCCTCTGGCTCTGTACTGCCCATTAAAGCTAAAGGTAGTAGCCATGGCCGGTACGGCAATCGCGGCGGTTAAAGCAGCTGCAAAAACTGATAATAGTAATCTCTTCATCCTGTCTTCCTCCTTGAGTTGGTATTAATGACTTCTTTAGATGTTTGGTTGATGTGTTAGTTGTTTAATTAATTAAGTGCCATCAAGTGCCGGCACATAGTAGAGTTGGCCCTTTAACCTGTGTAGTCCCAATATAGACGATCTCAAGGACCCTTTAATTCTGCGGTCTGCCTGCTCCCGGCGACCTTCCCCTACTTCAGCGGCCTCCCCCTGCTCCGGCGGCCCGCCCCTTTACTATTAACTGCCTCTGTGGCACCTCATGATAACCGGGCTAAAAAAAAACGAACGAACCATAAGCCCTTCATCATAAAAACCGTACTCTCTTTAAACTGTCTGTCAACTCTACCCGAGAGCGTAACAGACGCTTTAACTTAAAACGGTACTTTAATTGTAAAACCGGCAAACATTATCTTAGCCGGCAATGAACCGTTTAAGTTCAACTCCTTCATGCACACAGCCCTTTAGATGACGTCCCTCTCGGGAGGTCAATTCCAAATGGCATATTAATTAATTGAAGGTGGTTGAACGCTAAAGTTGTCTTGTTATACACAACATGAACAAGCCTGTCAAGCCTTTTAGCATTTTTTTTTGCTTTTTTTTGCCTCACTTGTTAACTCTTTAAAGCGCTCTATACTGCACAAAAACGCGTTTTAGAGGCACCTGCTATAGCTTTATGCAATTCTACCTTTTTAAAAAAACTAAAATCCGGGAGATATTTTTTTTTTACAGAGGGCTCGTCCATAACCGCAGAAAAGATTTTTTTTCTAAATCACCCCTCCCCTGATAAGGTCATGAAGATGGATGACCCCGCTAACACCTCCTGCCTCGTCGCTTACAAAGAGAGCGGTAATGGACCGCTTTTCCATAATATCAAGGGCCTCCTCCAGGAGGGCCTTCTCTGAGATGGTTGCAGGGTTAGGACTCATAACCTCCCCGGCCTTTCTCTCAAGAAGTCCCGTGGCGCCATCGAGCCCCCTTCGGAGGTCTCCGTCAGTTATAACCCCAACGAGGGCCTTGCCCTTAAAGACGCCTGTAAGTCCAAGCCTCTTTGCCGTCATCTCTACTACGGCTTCCCGCATAGGGGCATCTTCACCTACCATGGGAATATCCTTGCCGCTGTGCATAAAGTCTTCAACGCGCATGAACCTCCTTCCCAGGCTTCCGGCGGGGTGCAGCTTTGCAAAATCCTCTACGCTGAAACCCCTGCCCTCAAGAAGGGCCACGGCCAGGGCATCACCCATTGCAAGGGTGGCCGTAGTAGAGGCAGTTGGCGAGAGCCCAAGGGGACAGGCCTCTTTATCAACACCAACGTCCAGTACGAGGTCTGCGTAATCAGCCAGCGCGGAGCTCATATTACCAGTCATGGCTATCATCTTAATACCCAGACGTTTTACTACGGGGATTATCCTCATAAGCTCATCAGTCTCTCCTGAGTTGGAGACAGCTATGAGGATATCGTTTTTTGATACCACGCCAAGGTCGCCGTGCACGCCCTCTGCGGGATGGAGAAAGAAAGAGGCCGTCCCCGTAGAGGCCAGCGTGGAGGCTATCTTCTGGCAGATGATACCGCTTTTACCCATACCGCAGACAATTACCTTGCCCTCTGTGGCCAGTATCATATTAACGGCCTCGGCAAAATCGCCGCTAAGCCTCGCGGCAAGTCCGCTTACGGCGGCGGACTCTATCTTAAAGACACGCCTTGCCGTATTAATGGCATCATGGTCCCGCTCTCTCATATACAAGACTCTTTCTTTTATTATATTATTTATGAGCCCCCTGTATAAGGAGGCCGCTTATGGATGTTCTTAAAATACCCGCCAACCCCAAGCCCCCGCAGAGCCCCTGCCGTCTCCCGCAGCCCCAAAACCCTTCTATCCCCCGTTAAACCCCCTCACAGCACTGTCTATAGCAAGTAATTCGGTTAAAAGATCCTTCACATCAGAGAGGGCCAGAGAGTTGGGCCCGTCGCATAGAGCGTGCTCAGGGTCCGGGTGCACCTCCATAAAAAACCCGTCTACTCCGCAGGCCGCGGCGGCGCGGGCAAGGTACCTCGCCATAGTTCTGTCTCCACCGGATTTACCGCCCATGCCTCCGGGCGACTGCACGCTATGCGTGGCATCGAATATTACGGGAAAACCAAGAGCCCGAAGGAGCGGCAGAGAACGAAAATCCACTACAAGGTTATTGTACCCAAAACTTACGCCGCGCTCTGTTATCATTATCTGCTCTGCACCCGTAGAGCGGGCCTTGTCCACGGAGTGGGTCATATCCGCCGGGGACATGAACTGGCCTTTCTTTATATTAACGGGCAGCCCCGTAAGCGCAGCCTCTACTATAAGGTTAGTCTGGCGGGAGAGAAAGGCCGGTATCTGGATAATATCAACTACCTCGGCCACAGGGGCCACCTCGGTGCGGCAATGCACATCGGTAAGTATTGGAACCTCGGGAAAGAGCCCGGCCGCCTTTTGAAGGACCTTCAGCCCCTCCCTGAGCCCGGGGCCCCGGTAAGAGTCAAGGCTCGTCCTGTTGGCCTTGTCATAAGAGGCCTTGAATATAAACGGGACCTTCATATCCCCTGTTATCTTAAGCAGCCCCTCAAGGGTCTTCAGGGTCGTGGCCTCGTCCTCTATAACGCATGGGCCAAGCATGAAAAAAAGCGGCGCCTCACCGGCCTTGCCCGTAAAAATATTCTTAATGACCTCTTTACCTGCCATGCCTTAAGACCTCTTGCCTGTAGTTTTCTTAGCGGAGACGGCCTTCTTAACGGCACTCTTCTTTGTACCTGGTGATGAGGTATTCTTACGTGCCTTTGCCGTCTTCTTTGGTTTTTTGGTTTTTTCAGCCTTCTCTGCCGCGCGCTTTACCGAGAGAACGGCCTTTATAAAGCCTCGAAATAGCGGATGGGGTTTTAATGGCCTGCACTTGAACTCAGGATGAAACTGGCAGGCAACAAACCAGGGATGCCCCTTAAACTCCATTATCTCCACAAGGTGACCATCAGGGGAGAGCCCGCTGAACTCCACTCCCTCGTCTTTAAGTACGTCCCTGTATGCGTTATTAAACTCATAACGGTGCCGATGCCGTTCGGAAATCTCCGCCCCGCCATAGACTCCATATGCCTTTGTGCCTCTCTTTACGTGACAGGGGTATGCACCGAGCCTCATGGTGCCGCCCTTGGCGCATATTCCCTTCTGCCCCTCCATTATATGCACGACCGCATCAGGGGTATTCTCATCAAACTCGGCAGAGTTGGCCTTCTTAAGCCCAGCAAGGTCACGGGCAAGCTCAATCACCGCTACCTGCATGCCGAGGCATATCCCGAAAAAGGGCATACCCTGCAGACGGGCGTACTTTATGGCCAGCACCATGCCCTCGATGCCACGCGTACCAAAACCACCGGGCACAAGAAGGCCGTCCACATCCTTTAATAGAGCTGCGGCGCCTTTTTTCTCCACATCCTCTGCGTCTATATACCGGAGCTTTACACGGCAGTTACCTGCGATACCGCCGTGAATAAGGGCCTCATGAAGGCTCTTGTAGGAGTCCTGCAGGTCAACGTATTTACCCACAATGGCGATTGTCACCTCGGCGCGGGGTTTGTATATCTTCTTAACTACCTTCTCCCACTCCTCAAGCCGCGGAGCGCGCGTCCAGACATTAAGTTCTTTTAGTATAAGGTCGTCAAGGCCCTCACGGTGAAATACCAGAGGCACCTCGTATATACAGCCCACGTCCTCGGCGGATATGACGGCGGATTTTTCCACGTTGCCAAATAAGGCTATCTTATCCTTAAGGTCATCTGTAATAGCCCTGTCAGAGCGGCATAGCAGTATATCGGGCTGAATACCGATTTCGCGGAGTTTATTTACGCTGTGCTGAGTGGGTTTTGTCTTAATCTCACCTGCTGTTGCTATAAAGGGGAGGAGCGTCAAGTGTACGTAAAGGACGTTCTCTTTACCGAGGTCGAATTTTAACTGCCTTATTGCCTCAAGAAATGGCAGACTCTCGATATCGCCCACTGTGCCGCCTATCTCTATTATGGCCACATCAACGGTATCGGCAAGGACAAGGACCTTGGACTTTATCTCGTCAGTGACATGGGGTATGACCTGAACGGTCTTGCCAAGATAATCACCTCGGCGCTCCTTTGTAATAATAGAGTCATAGACCTGGCCCGTGGTAAAGTTATTCTTCTTTGTGAGCTTTGCGTTGGTAAAACGCTCATAATGGCCAAGGTCAAGGTCTGTCTCTGCGCCGTCATCAGTGACAAAGACCTCGCCGTGCTGAAAGGGGCTCATGGTGCCGGGGTCTACATTAATATATGGGTCGAGCTTCTGTATGGTGATGGTAAGGCCGCGGGCCTCAAGCAGGGCCCCTATAGCCGCGCTGGCAAGGCCCTTACCAAGAGAAGATACCACGCCGCCCGTTACGAAGATGAACTTTGTCTTTATATCCTTGCTCCCTCTGCTCATGAATCTCCCTCACCATCTAAGGCCCCGAAAGGGGGATGATTGCCCGCCCTGAAAACGGGGGTATCATTTAATAACCTTGTTATAATATCCTTCTTGCACCGCCGGCTGAGGAAAAGCGGTTCTTTAATACCTTATATATAACCCTTTATTTTGCCCCCCTTACCTCGTGGCAAAAATCTTTCTCACGGACTCAAGGTCCTCAGGGGTATCTACGGAGACAGGGTTATACTCTGTCTCTACCACCTCTATAACATGACCATGCTCAATGGCACGAAGCTGCTCAAGGGACTCGGAGTCTTCAAGTGGGCTGTGGGGAAGGCCCGTAAAATTCAGTATAAAATCACGCCTGTATACATAAAGCCCAATGTGCTTAAAGGGTGGTATCTTTCTCTCACTAAAGGGCAGCGCCGAGTACGGTATGGGGCTTCGTGAAAAATAAAGGGCCCTGCCGCGGCTGTCAGTGACCACCTTAACGGCATGAGGGTCAAGAAACTCCTCCTCAGTGGTGATGGCCGTCTTCAGCGTGCATACGTCCACCCCGGGCTCGTTAAGTAGCGGCCTTATGGTCTCGTCCACGGCCTTGGGGGAGATAAGGGGCTCGTCTCCCTGAATATTAACGATAATATCGGCCTCAAGGTCGAGAGCCACGGCCTCGGCAATGCGATCGGCTCCTGAACAATGCGAGGCACTGGTCATAACGACCTCTCCGCCAAATGCCTTTACGGCATTAAAAATCCTCTCATCATCGGTGGCAACGGTGATGGTATCTATGAGCTCGCAGGCTCTCGCCCTCTCATAGACCCGCTGGACAAGGGTCTTTCCGTGAATATCCGCAAGGGGTTTACCGGGTAGACGTGTTGAGGCGTACCTTGCGGGGATAAATGCCGCCACTTTCATGATGGTTCAATATATCCCAAAGCCCGCTTTTCTGTCAACACATAGGAGGGGTCAATCTCTATTATAATGAAGGTTTTTTATTTATATAATGATGAGGCTCAGGCGGGTATGTTCATTTCCATAAAAAATCTTTAAATTGAGGGTGGATTTGAGTATAATCAGTCTCTAATCACCCCATCCACTCACAAAAATATGCCGGAGTGGTGAAACTGGTAGACGCGCGGGACTCAAAATCCCGTGGAGGCAACTCCGTGCGGGTTCGACCCCCGCCTCCGGCACCAAATATATTTTGTTTTTTTTAGCTGTTTTAAGTAAGCGACAAAAAAATAAAACTGCTCTCTTAATATTCTTGAATCTCAGAGAAGCTTAATCAAATAATACCTTCCATGTAAGAAGGAGAAGAACTATTGAGTGACCAACAATCAAAAATAGAACCTCTGCCGGAGTGGACCGAACAAGAAAAATGGGTCTGGAAAAAAATCCGCAATGGTGAGATAGCAGACTTTAACGAAGGAGTGAAACATGGTGGAAAACTCGATCCTAAGAATAGTAAGGATTGGCCTGATAATAGGATACTGACCCCTTCCTTTCTTAAAACAATTCTTCTTGATGAACCATTCCAGAGTGCAATACCGTATCAAGGAGTATGTATAATCGGCGCATGCTTAAAAGAACCTCTCGATCTCTCAAACGCGAGACTCTCCAAGCAAATGTGGTTGGACGAATTCCGTTTTGAGTCAAATCTATCCCTAACGTCCCTAAATACTTCCAGCCGGGTAGGGTGGGCTGAGCCCACCATTCAAATCTCTTTTGGCGGGCACAGC
>JBHHUP010000063.1:0-6595 GCA_046753845.1 Thermodesulfobacteriota bacterium | reverse complement strand
GGCATACATAAGCTTCGGGGAGATTTATCAGGCTCAGATATGGGCAGTGGGGCAGTCGGCCTCTACAATAAGTCCAGGCGCCCACTTCGTACATCATATAGATTATTCAAGAATAATAAATATCTCTGACCCGCCGCATATAGCCAGGTCCAGACCTCTATCGGCTCAGGTGGTAAACGAGGCGATGACTGCGCAGATTGTGGGCCAGGCTTTCATAGCAAGGATACATCCCTTGGCCTTCGTGCCGCAGGCTATCCAACGGGCGGCCGCCGCGGATCACATCGTCCCGCATAAAGCAGTAAGCAAGGTAGTGCAGGGCTCTTTTGTCCCGCGCACTACCTCAGATTCCGATCCCGCCCGCATAAATATTCAAAATGCTGCCATCACAATCGTCCACTAACCCCTCTCCGCTCCTACCCCCACAGCCCCGGCCTCGTCCCCCGGGGCCCTGCCTTTTCAGGCATGGTTATTTACCAGTCTTTTACCAGTCATTTTTACGCATAAAAATGGGCTACGCCAAACGCCGTAACCCATTGATTTTATTGGTAGCGGGGAGAGGATTCGAACCTCTGACCTTCGGGTTATGAGGTTGGTGGCCTTTTTTTTTGGCCTTTGTTACCGCGGGTCGTTGCTTGTTTGCGCTGACCTATGTAGTCGGCGAATTTTAATCCTTCGGTTTGCAGGTAAGATCCGAGGAGGTGGGTGTAGCGTTCAGTCGTCTGACTCGAGGAATGTCTGAGGATGCCCTGAAGCGCCCGGAGGTTGAGGCCCGCGGCGAGGGCGTGTGTGCCGAAGGCATGGCGTAAGAGGTGTGGGTGTATGTGCTGCTTCAAGCGGGCCTTCTTCTCGGCGCGCCTGAAGGGCCGTCTCAAGTCTTTATAGGGGTTGCCCGTTCGCGGATTGGTCCAGAGATAGTCTGTGGGGGCCTTATCCTGCATCGCGGCCTCTATCTCGGACATCAACCGCCCTGTTGTTAGGGGGATTATGGCCTCTTTACCGCCCTTGCCCTTTATACGCATTTGTTCTGTCGAGAGATTTATGTCGCCGACTGTGAGGTGTAGGGCCTCGGAGAGTCTGAGACCGCCGTCGTAGAGCGCAAGGACAATGCCGCGATACGGCGCCTCGACGGCCTCGATGAAGAGCGAGACATCTGCAGGCGAGGGGATAACCATGAGGGGCGGCCGCAGACGTCTGAAAACAGGGATTTTAAAGGGTAGGGGCATGGCGTATTCGCGCTCAACTGCCCAGCGTATAAGGCTTGATATATAGGAGAGCTCCTTGTTGATGGTCTTTTTTTTCACGCCGTCGCTTATACGCGCGGCCTTATATAGATCAAAGGACCCTGGAGAAAGACGGCTAAATTGGAGGTGCCCGAGGTGTTTTGTGATGTTCTTGACGGCCGATTTTGCATCGCGCCCGGTGCCGGGGGCCACCTCTACTTTAAAGGCGGCAAGCCAGTCGTAGATGACATCGATAATTTTTGGACTTACGGAGACGGCCCCGCCCGTATGGGCCTTTCGCATGGCGGCCTCATAAGCCCGCGCGTCTTCCTCGGCCCCGGCAAAGACCTCGCGCACACGGCGCCCTTTGCCCCCGAGAGGGTAGTAATCAATTATCCAGTGATCAGGCTTGCTCTTATGTGGACGGACAGACATGTCAGGCCTTCGGGCCTCCGGTCATTACGTTGTTTATGCGGTCATGGCCGCATTTATGTTTATTTGCTCGATCCATGAGGTAGTTTAATGTCTAATCCCCTTAGAATGTGCCCAGAGAATCATGGAGCGGCCCTTTGTATAGGCCCTGACCTTGACCTTGATGGACGCAAATCGGGACTTTATTATCGAAACCTTAATACCAGATTTGGGCGTGATGCAACCATGGGACATAAGATAATCTATCTGGTCACTATCGTCCATTTGTATGGCCGTCATGACCTCGTCGAAAAGACTCTCTGATATACACGCAAAACCCTTGCCGTTGAAGGTTGCGGCGCCCGCAAGAGATGGAAGAGAGTATAAAAACAAAAATATAAAAATAGATACCTTATCTTTCTTGAAGAAACTAAAGACCATCATTACTCTCCTCTCACACCCTTATTTCGCGCCAGAGGCGCCTTACCTTGCCGACGATGGCGTGGTGGTCGTCGGCCCGGATTGATGGGTACGAGGGGTTGTCTGATTTGAGCCAGGCTACGTCCTCGCGGTCTATTACATAGCGCTTTAGCATGGTCTCGCCGAACTCATTGAGTACCACAACTACGTCACCGGGGGCCACATCGGCCCGCTCTACAGGGATAAATATGGCGTAGTCGCCGTCCTTTATCGCCGGGGCCATGGACTCGCCGTGGACAATGACGGCAAAGCACCCCTTCTCTGCGTCAGGCAGGGTTATGTACTCGAGGATATCCTCTTCCACGGCAGTCGGAAAACCCGCCGGAACCCGGCCAAGCACGGGAATAGATACGGCTGCCCTGTACTCCACCCGCTGGCCTGTAAGAAGCCAGTTCAGATCCCCCTCATTGAGCTCCTTGTGATATTTGGCCCACAGGCGGTTCAAGAACATCGAGTCAGGCGAAGTTTCGTCGTTTTCATAATTTTGTAACGTATCGGCAGAAATACCCAGCCCATTTACGAATTTCTTCCTTGATAATTCTATAATATTTTCCCTTAAATAACGCAACCTTGTACCGATGCCCATATTTTTATGAATTTTCTCCTTGACATTGTAGGAATTATTTACTAATCTCAGCTCATCAACCAATGGAGGGCCGCACAATGGAAGAGGGACCGTACACAGTTGAAATCGACTACGAGCGCCTTGCCGTAGAGATAGTTAAACAGCTTCCGCCGATAAACGTCACTGTCAATATAGCCAACCCGCTCGGCGGTGAGGACTGGGACAAGCTCCTGGAAGACAAGATTGGGCCTGCCATAAAACGAGCCAAAGGTAGAGGGGTCAGTCTTGACCCTTAATCATCTGTTTTAAGACTTCAACAGCCGATTCTTTTGCTTCGGTTTCGAGTTCAGATAGTGTTTGGCCTTCCTTTTTCACGAAAGTAGTAACATTGGCGCTGTTTATATATTTAGTCCCTTGCAAAATAGACGCTTTCCTGAAAGATACAGTGACTTTCATATACTGGATTGAGGTGCTTGATAAGTTTTCGATGAGGCACACTTCAACTTCAACGTAAGTCATAGCTTTACTCCTTATTTAACAATTTAACCATCACTACGGAGGGCCGCACAGGTGATACAAAGAAGACATAAACGAGCTTGGAGCCAGACCGACCTGTGCGGCACACAAGTCAAACGGTCTATCCAGGACAGAGAGACCCCTGAAATTAATACATCTGGGAGGGTGTATTCGGGGGTCTCTTCTATTTCGCATATTAGCAGGATTTAACCCGTGTGTCCATAGAGGATTCATGGGTTTTATTTTGCCAGAAAGACATAAGTCCCCCAAAGTCCTTTTTTGGAACTTATGCGGACTTAAGCGGAGTTATTATGGAAAATCTAAATCTTTTTGACAGAGAGGCGCTTAACGAGGCCGTAGCCGCGCGCTTACTCGCCCTTATTGAAGAGGCCCTGCACAAAGAGTACGGCTTCAAGGAGTTCTGCTACGACATCAAGCGCGAAGAGAAGCAGGTACGCGACGCGCTGGCAGGCAACCATAAGTATTTTTCCGTTACATGGCTCCCATACATTCTGACAAAGGCGCCGAGGGCTTCGCAGAAGATAATGGACTACCTCTGCGACCTTGCCTGTCTACAGCACCCGAAGCCGAAAAGGACCGCCACGCCCGCGGAAGAACTGAGGTTCTACAAGGCGAAGATTAAGGACCACGGCCTTGAGGCCTTATTTGAGGATATCGAGTTATGAGCGACCTCGCCACAACAGTGAAGGACCTTGCGGCACGCCTTGGCAGGATGGAGGCGCGGCTGGCAGAGCTTGAAGGCACGCCTCAGCCGCCGACGGCGTCTGAAAAAAAGCTTTTCTTTAGACGTATGGCGAGGGCAAGCGACCCCGAGCGCAAGGCCATGCTCAGACAATGGAACAGAGAACAGGAGGCCCGCCGTGGCTGACCTCTCAGTGCCCTGCAGGGCGCTTATACACGGCCTTTTTGAGGGGGACTTATCACGCGAGGAATTTCGCGAGAAGGCGCTGGAGATACAGACCCGCCAGCCCATGCTTTTTGATGACAGACCTGTACCTTTGCCCCGGCTAACGGGCCGGCTGGTGTACCCGGCCCGTGAAGAGGTTAAAGCCGAGACCCTGCCGGGGCCAACCTTCGGCGAGGGGCGCAGGTCATGAGGAGAAAAAAAGATGAGGATTTTTTTGAGCCATATCCCACGATCATAGACGAGGAGCTTATGGCCAGGCAGAGGAAGTCGGACCAATGGGTGGAGGGCTTTCTGTATGCGATATGTTTTGTGGCCCTGGGCGCGGGAGTGGTGCTGGCCGGTTTTCTCTTTGCCGTCGGCTTCGAGCTGGCGCGGGGGGTGTTTTGATGGAGGCTGTTATGGAAGAGAAAAGAGACTCTATGGCCGAAAGCGTTATAGAATCGTTGTCGCGAGCTTACCCGGATATGAAAAAAGAGGATATCAGCGTTATCTTTTACCTCGGAGCAACGCACGGGGCAAACACCGCAAGGGCAAAGGTAAAGACCCTGATGGAGGCCATGTGGGCGGGGCGTGCAGCCAGGGCGGAAAAACAGCAGAGAGGAGGGAGGTAATCATGGAGTTTATACTGCCAATCTTTATTTTATCGGTCATGCTGGTAATGCTCTTGATCATCAAGAGGGCTTTTGCCGACGGCAGGGCCGAATCAAGGCGTGAGCTTTATGCCGCCGCCGAAGAATGGGGACGCCTGCGTCTGAAGTTCGGGCTTTCTGCTTTTTCTGAATATAACCCCGCCGCTATAGCTGAGGCAAGGGTAAAAAACGACCTCTATGCAGGGGCGCGGCGGTGAGGTGTTATTTCTGTGATAAAGAGATACCCAAAGGGGCCCGGCTCTTTGAGTTCAGAAGCGGGGTACGGCGGAGCTGGCCGGGCGTAGACGGGACGGGCGGGAATATGACGGAGATACTTGGCACAGAGAGTTTCGGCCTCTGGTGCGAACCCTGCGAGGGAGACAGGCGGATACTGGGGCTCAGGAGGGGGACGGAGTGAGAGAACCAGATTACGAAGGCGTGGGCGGGAGAGCCTGGCGGCTAAATATTAAACCCACCACGAAGGCGCATGAAGCCACACTTGCCGTGTGGTTAATAGAGGGACCCCACCATCCTATCTGGCGTTGGCATACCATACATGCAGTACATCTGAGAGATATACCGGGGGTCAGGCCAGCATCAAAGCATTGCTCCGATGCGGAGTACGAGATAGGCATTCACTCTGTTGACCCGGAGTTCGAGGTTGACGTGGACAGCATAGAGGCTGGCGTAAGCACGCTCAAGTTCCTGCGCCCTACGGACCTTGTCCATCAGTTTCATGGCGTCACCGACGTAGAGGCTGCCAATATTACCTTAGATATGACAACTACCATCCTGATAGGGAAGGCCTCGCCGGACGTGGACTTCAGCTCTTTTTGGGGGAGGTTTATAGACGACAGGGCATTTCTTTTGTCCGGGGTAGTGGATAGTCAAATGAAAGGGGAGGTGCCGGAGTGAGAAAACCCAGACCACACAAGAAGCAGGCCGTCCGTAATAACAGGAAAAAGAATCGCTCCGCAAAGAATGCCCAAAGACGGCGGGCGGCCAGGGAGCATATCGAGGATCTGGGCAGAGGGGGATTACCATGGATGCCTTAAAGGCAGAGGTGCAGTCAGAGGACCAGAAGAGGCTCCTTAAAGCGGCGGACAAGCTCGAAGCCATAAACGCCATAAACAAGGCGGCCAGAGAAGCGGGTCTGGCGCTTCGTATCTACTGCGACGCGGAGGATATGATAGAGAGCCTGCAGAACGAGTCCCTGGGCAGGCAGATAAAGGAAGGTATGCTGGCGGCCGTTTTTCCATACCCGCAGATGAAGCAGTGAGGGGGTTATGATTGGATGCAGGGAAATAAAATGCCCGGAAGAGGCCGTTGTCGGGGATTACTGCATCAGGCACTTTAAGGCCGACCATGACAGGCGCCGGGCCGAGAGGGACTTTAAGAGGGAGAACCATATGAGCGAAAAAGAGCCGGGCCCCGAGGCGCAGGCGCGGCAGAAGGGCTACGATGGAGTGAAAATCTGCAGGCGGTGCGAGAGAGACAAGAGCGGGGAGGCCGATTTTAACAAGAAAAGGAAGCTCTGCAGGAGCTGCAGCACCTTCATTCGTAGATGTGAGAGAGAAGGGAGGCCCGTGCCTGCCTATGGCACGAAGCCGAAGAGGCAGAAGGCGAAAGCGGGGAAAAAACTTGACAAAAAGGCCAGAAAGCCAGACGCCTCGGCCGCGAAGAAGGCCTCTTCTATTGTTGTGCCCTCCGGTACCGTCGAACCGGGAGATTTGAACGGTGAGCCCAGACAGATCCTGCCGTTGAGGCCCCCGGTTATACATTTAGACTTTTCTGATTATCCGGCCCTGAAGACGCAAATAGAAGAGATGGCGCGGCAGGACTTCCG
>JBHHUP010000062.1:0-6829 GCA_046753845.1 Thermodesulfobacteriota bacterium | reverse complement strand
CGAGTATCCCTGTATAAAATATTCCCGGGCCTCCAACGAAACTTCGAAAAAGAAAACCTCCACTTTCTTTTGGAAAAAAGAAAGTTCGCAAAGAAAACCAATGTGGGAACGAGTGCATATTCATTGAACATACCCCTCATCTCCAGCAAATCCAAGATGGAGAATTTTAAACACCCCTGCTCTCAAGCAGCATGGTTACGGGGCCGTCATTCAGGCTCTCCACCTCCATATGAGCACCAAAAGCCCCCGTCTCCACACTTAACCCCCTCTCACGCAATGCGTTAATAACCGTCTCGTAAAGGGCCTCCGCCTTTTCCGGGGCTTCGGCGCGGGAAAAACCCGGCCTTCGTCCCTTTCGGCAATCACCCAAGAGGGTAAACTGCGAGACCACAAGAACGGCCCCGCCCGCCTCTGCTACATCAAGGTTCATCCGCCCGGTCTCATCGCCAAAGATTCTAAGATAACGGACCTTATCACTTATGTAATCCATATCCGCAGGGCCGTCCCCCTCTTCCACCCCAAGATAGACAAGAAGCCCCTTCCCGATAGCAGCGATAGACTCGCCGTCTACGCTTACACGGGCCCTCTCTACCCTCTGCAGGACGGCCCTCATGATTTTACAAGCCTCACTGTATCGCCGACCTCTGCCTTCAATATCTGCGCGCCGTTAGCCTCACGAGCCGCCGCCTCTACAAGGCCGGAGCTGCCCGTCAGAAGACCGAGACCTCCGGGAGGCAATTCGCCATAAAATCGATAGGGCCCCTTTACAACCTGCCCGTTAATTACAAGCTCCACCTCGCCCGTACCAAGGGTAGACTCAAGTACTGCGGCGCTTATGTTGGTAATAATATTTCCGTAAGAATCAATATGAATGACCTCTCCGTTGATGGCTCCATCGGAAGTGACGGGTTCGGGGGTATTTATCATTAGAAGGTCTTTACCTGGAGGGCCGAACTCCTCGGGCCCGATGCCGAGAGAGAGGTGTCCGGCAACGGGCCCGAATACATCTCGGCCGTGAAAGGTATCGCTAACCTCGCCGCGTAAGAATTTTTCATTCTTTATATCTATAACACGCCTTATGCCATCGGCCTCGGCCGCAAGGCTCAGAAGCCCGTTATCAGGGCCCACAAATAAAAAATTATTTGTCTCTACTATGACGGCCCTCCGCTCCCCGCCTACCCCGGGGTCGACTACGCCAACGTGCACCGTACCCGGCGGGAATAAGGCGCAGGCCCCGGCCATGACAAATGCCCCCCCGAGAATATCACCGGCAGTAACGGAATGTGATATGTCCGCGATAACGGCCTCGGGGTTTACCGAGAGCAGAGCCCCTTTCATGGCCCCGGCGTAGTGGTCCTTAGGGCCGAAATCCGTTGTAAGGGTTATAATCCTGCCCATGCCCGTGCCCCCCTCTCATAACCAAGAAAAAAATTAGCGCTCTAAGATAATTTACAGTATAATCAAATGTAAAGTTTTACTGATAAAGATGATACAAAAAGTATACCATATCTCTGTCCATGGAGAGGCATTAGCAGAAAATCCCCGGCGGATAAAGGAGTATTAAGTTTATGGACCCTACGGTTAGAGTAGATCTGCGGGAATTACCTGTATTCAAGAGACACCCTAAAGCATTTGATGCATGGGATGAGCTCGAGACGGGCGGGGTTATGCGCCTTACTAACGACTACGCCCCCACAGTTTTGAAGGCGCACTTCGAGTCTCTCTACCACGAGATATTTCAGTGGAATAAGGTAGAGAGCGGCCCTGATACATGGGTGGTGGATATAAAGAGGCTCCGCAGCGCAGAGCCTGATGTGGGCGAGGATGTGCAGGAGAGGGTTCTTGCGGCCCTTAGCGAAATAAGGCCATTCCTTGAGGGCGACGGCGGAGACATTGAGCTCATAGAGATAGACGAAGAGGACCGCATAGTAAGGGTAAAGCTTACAGGGGCCTGCAGCAGCTGCCCGTCATCGGCCGAGACCCTTAAAGGCGGGGTGGAAAAGGCCATCAAGGAACACGCCCCGGAGATACGCACCGTTGTGAACGTAAAAGAGTAAGAGAGTAACTTCCCGGAAGGAGGCTTCGGGAAGATCAACTCATCCTTAGATATAAGAGGTGTTACACAAAAAACCCGCCTTTTCCCTCGTTTAAAAAAACATATATGTAAGACAGCTTACTTCCGGCCTGTCCTCGTGATGTTATCTTAAAACAATACGCTGAAGGTAAGATAATAAAAAAATCAGGAGAGTTATATGAAGATAGAGCATGCAGCGAGTATCAAGGTGCCCCTTACGGGTCTATCCACACTGTGGTTTCAGGTATCGGGCACGCTCTGCAACCTGCAGTGCAAGCACTGTTTTATAAGCTGCGGCCCCGGGGTTACGCGCCACGCCATGCTCTCGCGAAAGACCGTTAACCGCTACCTTGAAGAGGCCCGCTCCACGGGTATAAAGGAGATATACTTTACCGGCGGCGAGCCCCTTCTGAACGCCGAGATAATGGGCATCACCGAGGACGCCCTTAATGACGCCGATGTCACCATACTTACAAACGCCACACTCATCACCGCCGAGGCGGCCGCCAGCTTCAAGGGGCTGGCCCTGGCCTCTGACTTTGAACTTACTTTCCGTGTAAGCATGGAGAGCCCGGTTGAGGCCGCAAACGACTGTGTGCGCGGTGCGGGCTCCTTTAAAAAGACCTCCGAAGGCATAAAAAACCTCATACAGGCAGGTTTCGAGCCTATAATTACGGCCACGGCCATTGATGAGAAGGGGCCGTGCGCCGAGCAGTTTGAGAGCTGGCTCCGCGAACTGGGCTCAGAGGCCCCGCAGCTTAAGACCCTGCCCCTGCTGCACATAGGCCGCGGAGAAGAAAATTACCGTCCCTATAATGAGAAGGAGATACTGCAGGGTATCTCCATAAAGACCGATGCCCTTCAGTGCTCCGCGGCGCGCATGATAACGAGCGAGGGCGTCTTCTGCTGTCCAATACTCATTGACGAGCCATCTGCAAGGATGGGCTCCACCATTACAGAGAGCCTCCGTCCCGTTGCCCTGACCTCGCCTGCATGCTATACCTGCGCGACTGAGGGGCTAAGCTGCTCTAATACCTCCTCAACGTGCTCCGAGACACGCAGAGAAGACGTAAAGACCTATTACGGAGAGGCCGCCGTAGAGCCCCGGCCCGGGCTCTGCTGCCCAACAGCTTATGCAGGCGCCGAGACCTCTCACATCCCCGCCGAGGTACTTGATGTCTCATATGGCTGCGGCAGCCCCGTCACACTCTCGGGGCTAAGTGAAGGTGAGACCCTCCTTGACCTTGGAGCGGGAGCGGGAATAGACTGCTTTATCGCCTCTAAGGTTACAGGCCCAAGGGGGCGCGTCATAGGCATTGATATGACAGACGAGATGCTCGAAAAGGCGGAGAAAAATAAGACAGAGGTAGAAGAAAGACTCGGCTACAGCAACGTGGAGTTTCGGAAGGGGTTTCTCGAAAGCATACCCGCCGAAGATGAGAGCGTCGATATAGTCACCTCCAACTGCGTCATCAACCTCACCGCAGACAAGGCCCCTGTATTCGGCGAGATATACCGCATATTAAAGAGCGGAGGCCGTTTTGTAATCTCAGATATTATCTCCGAGAGGCTTGTGCCCTCTGCCATGCAGGAGGACAGCGAGCTCTGGGGAGAGTGCATATCCGGCGCCCTTACTACGGAAGAATTTATCTCCCTGGCAGTGGATGCGGGGTTTTACGGCATTACAATATTATCGGAGTCATTCTACAAAGAAGCCGACGGCATAAAGTTCTACTCCATCACCTACCGCGCACATAAAGAGGTAAAGGGTGATAAATGCCTCTACAGCGGTCATCAGGCCACGTACAATGGGCCCTTTAAGTCCATTACAGATGATGAGGGTCACGAGTTCCCGCGGGGCCTCGCCATAGAGGTATGCACGGATACGGCCCGAAGGCTCTCCCTCGCGCCATACGATGAGTTTTTTACCATCACGACACCTCTTGGAGATAATCTACCGCAAGATAAAAAGACCTGTCTTCCCGAGGCAGATAAAAGAAGCGGTTCTTCAGGGTGCTGCTGAGACCCCTTATACCCCTCCCGGGTGCGGTGCACGCCTCGCCCGGCAAGGCCGGGGCAGGACGACATCAGAAGAAAAACCCGTCCCTGCCCCTGACTTACCTGAAGAGGGCCTGCCTCTTAGCCCTTATTTTCACCTTAACTTCCCTCATATCCATATCCCTTAGACCATGGGAGGCCGAGGCAGGTGATGCCCTCTGGCCGCCGAGGGCCCGTAAGTGGCTAAGGGCTCTTACCTACATAGATGAAGACCCTGCGGACTTCGGGGTAAAGACTACGGCAGAGGAAAAAGCCCTCCTCGAAGAATTTCGCCCGCGTATCTTTATCGCCCCGGGCGGCAACATACCCGTTGATTTTTACAAGTTTTATCTCCCAGAGACTCTTGTAAGAGATGAGGCGGGAGCCGCCATAAAAAAACACCCGAGAAGGTCTTTTCTAAAAAGCATCGAGCGAAGAGCAGGTTACTACCTTGACTACGAGGGCCCGGAAAACCCCTGCGAAAGAGATGCCTGTGATAATTACATCGCCGCAGGATACGGCAGAGTATATAGAGAGAAGGCGCGCTTTAGAACAAATAACGGTATACAAGAAAAACCCGTAATCGTACTGAAATACAACTTCGCCTTTACGTACAGCGGAGCGCCGGCTGAGCTCGGGTGGTTAAAAGAACTCACCTTAAGCCTTCTCATGGACCCTGCGAAGATACATGAGCTTGATATACACGGCGCCGTGCATGTGATACTAAATGAGTCTAAGAGGCCAATTGTACTGCTTCTTGCCCAGCATAATCACTTCAGGTCCTATGTCTTTGGTAAAAACCTCAAAGCCCTTCCCGATGATAAACGCGTAAAAATATGCTTTGCCCTTCGCTCCAATGAACCCTACCCCTGCCCCGCTCTTGCCGTGCCTGTAAGCAGGCGCACCGTTGGCAACCCCGTGAACATAAGTTATGTTATCGATGGCAGAGGAAGGCCTTTTTTATCAGGCGGCGATATGGTCTTCGGCCCCAAAGCAGGGGGAAGAGAGGTATCTTATGCCCTTAAGTTTCTTCCCAGTAAAGACCCCCTCTACGTAAGCTGGATACCCCTTGGCAATAAAGAGAAGATACTTTTTTTTAACAGCTACTACAGAAAAGGTCCGCCGGGCATGGAGCTGAACACATGGCCGGAGCTAAAAAAATACTCTGATATCATGCAGTTCTGGTACCTTAAGGAGGGAAACACCGAAAACGCCGCCTTCATGAAAGGAGCTTTCAGGAGTTTTACGGACGTGGACTTCAAGAGTGTGCTTAAGCGCAACGGGAGAAGACTCTATGATGATATCCAGGCCGCAAGGCCGGAGGCTAAAGACATGGTAGGTAAGTAAAAGACCTTTGACAGAGACTCCAGATTTGTGCTATATCACATGCAAGGCTACTCTGCCGCCCCTCTCCACCAACTCGATATATAGTTCTAATCACTACGAGAACACTTATAAACGCCTGAGAAGAGAACATCGGCCGATAACAGTGGCGAAAATTTTCTTGATTTCCATGACACTACGTGGTAATTTTTTTAAAATTCCAACTAAAAAAGGGGACTTTGATGATTAAGACCATTCTTCTCGCTGACGACAGCATCACCATGCAGAAGGTCATAAGGCTCACTTTTGCCTCCGGCGGCTATAAGCTCATAACCGCAGATAACGGTGATGAGGCTATTAAGAAAGCTGAAGAATTAAAACCCAATATAGTCCTTGTAGACGCAGCCCTTCCGGGAAGAAACGGCTATGAGATCTGCGAGACAATAAAGAACAACTCCAATACACATGATACTCCTGTCATTATCCTTGCCGGGACCTTCAACCCCCTTGACGATGAAAAGGCAAGGCACGCGGGAGCCGATGACTCCATTATCAAGCCATTTGAATCAAGACAACTTACAGAAAAAGTAGAGCACCTCTTAAAAAGATACCCCTCGGCAGAAGGGGCCCCTTCTACGGGCACACTAAGGGGCGATGAACCTGAGTGGGCGGAGAACGACGTTATAAGGGCTCCGGAGCCATTCTCGTCCGCCGATGAACCTCTCACGCCTTCTACCGATGATTTACAGGAAGACACCATTTCGGCTACGCCTGAGATGCCAGACCTTGAGGTACTTGAGGGCCGCGGTATTATAGAAGAAGCTGCCGAGAAAATACCTTCAGGGCTATCCTCTGAAACGGCGGACGAGGGTGAGGCGCCTATACCGGATATGATAACGGCAGATGGGGAATTAGAGGGCGAAGGGGGCTTTGATATTGAGGGTTTTGAGATAAATCCTTTCAAGTCCGAGCCCCTGCGTGAAAAAACGCCCTTTGAGCAGCCTGACGATTCACTAAAGGCATGGAACGTTGACGAGGATGACGTCATCGGCTTTAATGACCTGGAGACAGAGACAGAGATTGAGAGCGAGACGCTGCTGCCCTCCGCCGATACGGATGAGGGAGTATTGGCAGATGACGAGCCCTCAGGGGACACCATAGAGATAGAAGAGGAATTATCTGTCGCTGAAGAGCATGAGACAGCGGATACAGAGCCGGTGATGCCCTCAGAGGAATTGGTCCGCGAGCTTGTAAGTAAGGTTACCCTTGAGGTAGTGGAAGACATAGTACGAAGCACAGCGCCGGGACTTATAAAAGAGGCCATGGAAGAGGCGGTTCGGGAAAAAACGCCTGAGCTCATGAGAGGGGCCATGGAAGAGACTGTACAGGAAAAAA
>JBHHUP010000061.1:0-6876 GCA_046753845.1 Thermodesulfobacteriota bacterium | reverse complement strand
CAGGTTTTACCTTCCCTTCCCCTTTTCAGGGGTCTTATCGCTCAATCATATCATTGGCTAAGCTGATACCTATGGTTCCCTTGTATAATCACTCTTGCAGGTTTTATTTTCCCTCATTATATATAAATCATGGCAGAGTCTTGTTCTTGCGCCAGAGCTTATCAAGTACGCTGTAGGCCGTGATTATGGCTATATAGTTTAGATAGTGGAGCGAGTCGATTAGAAGTGAAGAAGAATATCTCTTCGAGACCGCTAACTCCTCGGCAAAAGTACGTGTAAAAGTACTTGAGGTCTTGGACTCCTGGTACACCCTGAAGCAGGCGAGGTTCTCATTTATTATCCCGGGCCTGTATTTTTTGCCTATCCTCAGCCAGTACTCATAGTCCATGACGCGGTGCTCTGTTACATCAAATACACCGAGTTCCTCAATGACTTCACGCCTAAAAAATGTAGCGGGCTGGCAGATAAAATTTGTTATGAGGAGTATATTATAATTATATCTCGCAAGCAAAAAGTTTTTATACTTGGCGATAAATCCCCGGAATTCACGCTCCTTTTCATCTATTATCCGGCACCTGCCAGTTAGCCACATGGAGTCGGGGTTGAGCATAAAAAAACTCGCAACTTTTTTAAGGACCCCCTTCTCATAAAGATCGTCGGAGTTAAGGTAGGCCACTATATCACCGGTGGCCATGGCGAGTCCCTTGTTAATGGCGTGGGATTGGCCCTCGTCGGGCTCAGAGACCCATTTGATATCATCGCCGTATTTTTTTAAGATACTGATTGTCTCATCCGTTGAGCCGCCGTCCATTACGATGAACTCAAGGTCAGGATACCTCTGGTCGAGAACGCTCCTTATCGTGTCTTCGATAAAGTGCCCCTGATTATAAGAGGGTGTAATAATGCTTATACGCGGCGGGTTTCGCATGTTTTTTAATTTAAAACCTTAAAAGGTTTAGATGTCTGCGGCCCTAATGGCCATTCGGAGCCTCGCCGTAGAGTAAAGATAGTGTCTTCATGGCTGTCTTCTCCCAGGTAAAATCCTGAGCCCTCTTAAGACCTTTCTGTATAAGGCGCCCACGTAGCCCGGTCTTGCAAAGTACGTTTTTTATACCCTCGGCTATTGCCTCCTCGCTTTTCGGGTCTACAAGTTCAGCCGCGTCCCCGGCTATCTCTATAAGGGGCTCTATATCTGAGCATACCACGGGAAGGCCGCAGGCCATGGCCTCGATAATAGGCAGCCCAAAACCCTCGTGTAGAGATGGAAAGACGAGCAGCGAGCTCGCCGAGTATATAATGGGTATGTCCTCATATGGAAGCCAGCCCAGCATGATAACATTACTCTCAAGACCAAGTTTTGTTATCTTTGACGTAATCTCAGGCGAGCCGTAATCCCTTGCCCCTATGAGCACAAGGCAGAGCTCGGGGTACTCTGCAAGAACCGCTTTAAAGGCCAGCAGTAGACGCTCGTAATTTTTATGGGGCAGGCTTGAGGCCAGGTAGAGGATAAAGTTTTTTGGAAGGGAGTATTTTTTACGTATCTCCTCCTTCTCGTCTTCGCCCCGGCGGTAAAAGGATTGGCTGTTGGTGCCAAGGTGTACGACGCTGACGCGTTCCTCGGCGATATGATAATATCTTATAATATCCTCGCGCGCTTTATTTGAGAGAGTTAATATTTTTGCGGCGCGTTTAGCGCTGAACTTTATTATGGTCTTTAGAAAAAAAAGCTGCACCCTTGAAAAATTGTCCGGATAGTTCTCGTGCTGCAAGTCGTGCAGGGCAAGGACGGAGCGGGCCGTAGTGAAAAACGGGGCCGTCATGCCCGCGCTGAACAGTACGTCTATACGCCGCCTTATTATCTGAAGGGGCAGGATAAACTGCTCCCATAGTATCCTTACTGGACGCCGCGAGGCGTTAAAGGGGGAGCACACCACCCTCATACGCGGCGCTATCTCCTCAAAGATACCCCGTGATTCTCGATTGATAAAGATAAAATACTCGTTCCTGTCATCAAGCTCGTCCAGGGCTTTTACGAGATTTCTAATATAGGTCTCAGTGCCCCCGACACGGCCTGGGATGAGGTAAAGCGCGTTTATACCTATTCTCACTAAGGTTTTACCTTGTTTTTTATGTTATAAGCCCTCTTTGTTAAGAGGGCTGCCGCTCTAAGGGATTATGCCTTTTTTTCATGCTCAAGTACCTTGATGTCGTGCTCGACCATGAGGGCTACGAGTTTTTTAAATGTTGTGGCCGGGCTCCAGTCAAGGGCCTCGCGGGCCTTGGCGCTGTCTCCTATGAGGAGATCCACCTCTGTGGGCCTGAAAAATTTGGGATCTACCCTTACGATGACCTTGCCCGTGGCCTTATCAGTGCCAGTCTCGTCTACACCGCTCCCTGACCAGCAGAGCTCCATTCCAAGGGCCTCGAAGGCGGCATTACAGAAATCTTTTACGCTCTTAGTCTCCCCTGTTGAGACTACATAATCGCCGGGCTGTGGTGCCTGCAGCATGCGCCACATGGCATCTACGTACTCGGCAGCAAAACCCCAGTCCCGTTTGGCGTCAAGGTTACCGAGACACAATTCTTTTTGCGAACCATCTTTAATCCGCACCGCGGCATGGGTTATCTTTCTTGTGACAAACTCAAGGCCGCGTAGCGGCGATTCGTGGTTAAAGAGTATGCCCGAGCAGGCGAAGATATCATAAGACTCTCTGTAGTTAACTGTTATCCAGTGCCCGTAGAGCTTGGCTACGGCATAGGGGCTCCGGGGGTAGAATGGTGTGGACTCGTTCTGCGGTACGGCCTGCACCTTGCCGAACATCTCGCTTGACGAGGCCTGATAGAACTTTATCTTCGGGTTTATCTGCCTTATGGCCTCAAGGATGCGCAGAGGCCCCAGAGCCGTTACATCTGAGGTGAATATGGGCATCTCAAAAGAGGCCCCCACAAAGCTCTGCGCCGCGAGGTTATATACCTCATCGGGACGGATTTTCTCAATAGTACGAAGGATATTGGTCATCTCCTGCAGCTCCAGCGATACGCACTCTATTCCCTCATATGCCCCTACCTGCTGGAGCTTTGTGACGTTCATCTCCGATGCCCTGCGGGCCGCCCCGAATACTTTGTAGCCTTTATCAAGGAGAAGTTTAGCGAGATAGGCCCCGTCTTGGCCTGTAATACCTGTAATAAGCGCTCTTTTTTCTGCCATTTTTTCCTTTCTCTCCTATTTGGCCCCCCCTTGGGGGCGTAATTATTTACTGAACCTCTTTTGGTGCCAGCTCCACGCGTCTTTTATGATGGTCTTTATATCACTCCTGTCCGGGCTCCAGCCAAGTACTTCTCCGGCCATCTTATTGGAGCCTACAAGGCTGGGTGGGTCGCCTGCTCGCCGCGGCCCTGTGATTACCTTAAAGTCCCTGCCCGTTACTTTTCTTGCCGCCTTGATAACCTCTTGTACGGAGTGCCCGCAAGAGTTGCCGAGGTTAATTGCGGCGGTCGCGCCGCCCTTTAAGAGGTACTCAAGGGCGCGGACGTGGGCCCCGGCAAGGTCTGTTACGTGGATATAGTCTCTTACGCATGTGCCGTCGGGAGTATCGTAATTATCGCCATATATGGTGATGGCCTCTCTTACCCCCGCCGCGGCATCAAGAACAAGGGGTATAAGGTGTGTCTCGGGGTCGTGGTCCTCGCCCGCCTCGCCCTCGGGGTCGGCCCCCGCGGCGTTAAAGTAGCGGAGCCTCACACTTCTTATATCATAGGCCTGCCCGTAGTCCTCAAGTAGTTTCTCTATAACGAGTTTTGTATTTCCGTAGGGGTTTATTGGGTTAAGGGCAAGGTCTTCGGTAATGGGCACGCTGGCCGGTACCCCGTAAACAGCGCAGGTAGATGAAAAAATAAAGTTTTTCACACCATGGGTCCGCGCGGCCTCGGCAAGATTATAGGAGCCGAGGACGTTATTGCGGTAATATTTCGCCGGATCGGTGACGGACTCGCCCACATAGGCGTAGGCCGCAAAGTGCAGAACCGCCGCGGGGGAGTGCCGCTTGAATACGGCATCAAGGGCGGCCCTCTCCAGAAGGTCACCTTCTTCAAAGATGCCCCAGCGCACAAGGTCTCTGTGGCCGTAGGTAAGGTTGTCAAAGACCACGACATCAAAACCCTTGTTTTTCAGGGCCTTGCATGTATGTGAGCCGATGTACCCGGCCCCGCCTGTTACGAGTATCCTCATCTGCTTACTCTCTTCGGGTTTTTGTAGACTTTTTTCCTGTTAAATTTTTCTTATCTACCCATTACCTATACCCGCTGGTCTTCATTATAGTACCACAGGGTAATGGCAGAATAAATCAGTTCTCTTATTTACCGTCGGGGGTTCAAACAATCTCAATCTCCGGGAAGGGAAAGATGAACTTGCCGCCTCCTGCGAGGTATTCTTGTTCACGGCGGAGGATACCGTCTTTAAAATGCCATGGCAGCACAAAGAAATAATCGGGCTTCATGGCCCGGGCCTCTTTTTCCGAGATAATGGGTATATGGGTACCCGGGGTTACATGGCCGAACTTTTCTTCATTAATTTCAGCGATAGCAGGTATCTCGGCGGCGCTTAGTCCGCAGAACTGGAGTACCACATTTCCTTTAGTGGACGCGCCGTAACCAAGGATGCGTTTGCCGTCGGTCACCAGAGACCTTATGAGACGACCCAGGTCGTTACGGTGGCGAAAGACCCGTTCCTCAAATTCTCGATACGGGCGGGGCGTAGACAGACCCATGCGGTCCTCCTGCTCCAGCAGCCAGTTGATTACGGCGTTGTTCTCTTTGATAGATTTGTTGCCTGCCCTGGCCGCTGTTACGGCAAAACTGCCGCCGTTTATATTATTCATGGCCACATCAACGAGCTTTAGCCCGGCGGTATCAAGGATCTTCTTCACCACGCCAAGTGAGTAGTACTCAAGGTGTTCGTGGCAGATGGTGTCATAGGAGTTGGTTCGCAGCATGGAAGGCATGTAGCTTTGCTCGAAGTGCCAGACGCCGTTGTCTGCGAGGACGGACTCTATCTCTCGGGCGAACTTTATGGGGTCGTCAAGGTCGTAGAACATGGCGATTGAGGTGATAATTTTTGCAGGCTCTTTCGCGACGGAATTGTAGCCTGAGGTGCTGAAAAAATCCGGAACGAGCCTGATCTCCTCGGGATAGTACTCAGCGAATTTTTTGCCCGTAGGGTCAATGCCGATTCGCTTTAGCCCTGCGATGGAATAGGCTTTTAGTGTAGTAGCGTCATTGCTTCCGATATCAAGAACAACGTCACCTGCTTTCGGCTCTACAAGAGACTCCAGATGGCGCACCTTGTGTGTGAGGTGAGTGACCATGGATTGATTCAGTCCCGAGCGGTAACCGTAGTTATCTCCGTACATTTCATCGGCATTATAGGTGTGTTTTAGTTGAAGAAGTCCGCTATCAGGGCACCAGACCAACTCAAGCGGGCCGCGTGTTACCGGCTCTTCTGCAGAGCCCGGGAATACCCCTGTTAGGGCCTGGCGTCCCAGTTGAAGGACAGATACCAGGTTCTCGCTCTTGCTTACTCGACATCTTTTTATCTCACGATAAGCACTCATAACCTGCTCCTTTGGTAATAAAGTCAGTTGGTTTTTGTAAATTTTCCCCAATTAAGTCGCCTTGCCGGGGCGTCTAATGTGGTAAAGGCCATAGGCCTGCCTTTTGTTCTTTTACGGAGTTATTTTCTCCAGTACCAATTATTTTCAAATACTACCTTGAGTAGCTGCTTCGCGCTTTCCTCCCATGTTAAGAGGGGCATATTTGTTATATCGGGCAGGGTCTTGCTTTTGCTTTTGTCCCACCATTTTAGAATATCCCTGCTGACCTTTTCAGCGGTATCTATCTTAACATAAGTGGCGTACTCACCGGCAACCTCTCGAAAAACAGGTAGGTCTGAGCATATTACGGGCACCCCGTAGTGTGCGGCCTCGACAATGGGAAGGCCGAAGCCTTCGCCAAGAGAGAGAAAAATCAGTCCCGATGCGTTCTTATATAAATCGATTATCTCTTTATCGTCGGGTTTTTCGATAAAGAAGAGGCGTTTTCCAAGTTCAGGGTGGGAGCGCAGCCTCTCCACGAGGTCTTCGGACTTCCAGCCTTCCTTGCCGGCAATACAGAGGTTCAGCTCTATGCCCTGCTTCCATAGCAGTTCCATGGAGTCAAGTATAAGGGCGTGAGACTTTCTTGGCTCAATGGTGCCTACAACAAGGAGATATGGTTTCTGTATGACCTTTTGTACGCGCTCGCTGGTCTTGCCCTTTGCCTGACTCTCCCCGAGGTTAGAGCCAAGGTGCCAGTACCCCACCTTGAGGTCCTTTTTTTCTGGCATGTTTTTCTCAATATACCCTATGACCTCATCGGCCGTGGCCCGTGATATGCAGACAAGGGCGTCACTGGCCTCTACGGCGTTTTGCAGCCACCCTTCGAACCATTGAGGACCGCCCCTGACAAAACAGGCGGGGGGCAGGGTTACGGGCAATATGTCATAGATAGCGGTAATCACAGGTACTTGAGCCAGGCGCGCCTCATCAAAAACTGGATGAAACTCAGAGTATCGTTCCCACGATGAATCGAGCATGAGCAGGATGTCACCGCGGGCGAACTCAACGAGAGGCGCAATATCTTGGTAAGCTTCGCATGGCGCCAACAAGCCTTTCTCATTGAGCCAGGGTTTTGCCTCGTATAACTCACCATCTTTAAGTTCTACTGCGATTGGGGTAAAACCTACAAATTTACCGGTATATAAAGAGCTGACAACCTGCTTCACCACGCGCTGTATACCTGTTTCAAGGTCACCGCTGGCGATATGGCTCACATCTATATATA
>JBHHUP010000060.1:0-7568 GCA_046753845.1 Thermodesulfobacteriota bacterium | reverse complement strand
CCCTCTTCGCCAGAGAGCAGCTCGGCACCACGGGTATAGGCCACAGCGTGGCCCTTCCTCACGGTAAGCTCAAGGGAGTTAATGAGATAAAGGTCTTTTTCGGCAGGAGTACCGAGGGGGTGGATTTCAAGGCAATAGACAATGAGCCTGTTCACCTTATATTTCTTATTATCGCTCCTGAGAACTCGGCTGCGGATCATCTTAAGCTGCTTGCCTGTATTTCGCGGATTTTGAAGAGCCAGGAGCTTCGCCGCCGGCTTATGAACGCTGACGACCCCGTCTCTATCTTCAATATCATCTCCGAGGCGGATAAGAAGAACAGCAGGTGAGGTATTGGCTGTTTTGCCTTTGCCTGGCGGGCTTAAGCGGTGAGGATATTATTTAACTATGGGCATACCTGTTAAAGAACTCTTTGAAGACAGTACGATAGCGCATCTCGCATTTGAGCTTGTGGCCGGTGGTAATGGGACGGGTAAAGAACTCTCCACACCTCATATCCAGAAACCCGGTCTCCTGCTCACAGGTATGCTTGATGAGCTCCATCTTGACAGGATACAGATATTCGGGGCAGCGGAGTGCGGTTATATAAAAGGGCTGCAGGGCGAAAAACTGGCAAGGACTCTGAATGTCATCAAGAGCCCAGAGATACCGGCTATTCTTATTACTAAGGGCGAGACCCCTCCCGATACCCTAATAGCGCTCTGCGATGAGATGGCAATCCCTCTCTATACCACCGTACTTACCACCTCCGTTGCCATAGAGGACCTTACCAAGTTCTTAGACGACAGGCTCGCGCCAACGGTACGGCTCCATGGCGTCTTAATGGATGTACTCGGCATAGGCATACTGCTTAAGGGCAAGAGCGGCATAGGCAAGAGCGAGTGCGCCCTTGACCTTGTATCATGCGGGTACAGGCTTGTAGCCGATGATGTTGTTATCATGAAAAAACTCCCTCCTGCCACCCTTATCGGCACCGCCGCCGACCTTATCCGCTACCATATGGAGATACGCGGTATAGGTGTCGTTAATATTCAGGATCTATTCGGCATAACGGCTATACGGGAGCGTAAACAGCTCGACCTTGTCGTGGAGCTGGTGAAATGGGACCCTGCGGGAGATTATGAGAGGCTCGGTTTTGAGGACAACACCTTTGATATACTCGGCGTGAATGTGCCTTACCTTAAGATTCCCGTAAGCCCGGGCAGAAGCGTAGCTACTATTATTGAGGTGGCGGCGCGTAACCGCATACTGAAGATTATGGGCAAGCACCCCGGAAAACAATTTGAGGCCAATCTCAAGGCTGCCCTTGAGACACCCCTTAAGGCAAGGCATTGAGAGACGTTCATCTTGTCGTAATAAGCGGCCCCTCGGGTTCGGGAAAGAGTACGGCTATTAAGGCCCTTGAAGATACGGGGTACTTCTGCGTGGATAATATGCCCGTGCCCATGATCCGCGGCTTCATGGACCTTGTCTCCGGCAATGATGAGGGTGCGAAGAAGGTAGCCCTTGTCGTAGATGTACGCGAAGGCCTTTTTTTAAAGGACTTTATCACGGTACTTGATTCCGTAAAAAAGGCCGGATACAAGACCACTCTAATATACCTTGAGGGCACTGACGAGGTCCTTGTAAGGAGATTCAGCGAGACGAGGCGTTCTCATCCCCTTGCCGCCGTTGAGAGCCCCCTTGAGGGGCTCGTCATAGAGAGAAAGCTGCTAAAGGACATTAAGTTCCACGCGGACAGGGTGATTGATACAAGCGCATATAATGTCCATGAGTTAAGAGACGTTATACGAGATTACTCTTCAGGTACGATGACACGCAGTACGCTTACCGTAAATCTTGTTGCCTTCGGCTTCAGGTACGGGATACCTGCGGAGGCTGACCTGCTCTTTGATGTGCGCTTTATCCCTAATCCGTTTTTTGTCGAGTCAATGCGTAACCTCGACGGCAGAGACGGCAAGGTCAGGGATTATGTCCTTTCAAACCCCGTGGCCCATGAGTTTCTTGAAAAACTCAAGGGTATGCTCTCGTACCTGCTGCCCCTTTACTGGAAAGAGGGCAAATCTTATCTTACCGTGGCCATTGGTTGCACCGGTGGAAAACACCGCTCCGTGGCAATCTGTGATGCCATGGCGGATACGCTTAAGACGGATATTACAACTCTCAGGCAGAAGTACCGTGATATCGAAAAAGCTTAAGGAGTAGTATTTATGATAGGCGCTGTTATTATAACTCACGGTGATGTAGGCAGGGCGCTTCTTGATTCAGCCCGGGCGATAAAGGGCGGTATGAAGAAGATTAAACCCGTAAGCATCGCTGATTACAATGACGTGGGAGACATTCGCGACAGGCTTCTTGGCGCTGTAGCGGAGGTAGACGGCGGCAGCGGTGTAATGGTTTTTACAGATCTATTCGGGGGCACCCCCACTAATATCGCCATGTCAATACTTGAAGATCAGGCCGTAGAGATAATGACAGGTGTTAACCTGCCTGTGCTTCTCAAGTTCGATACCTACCGTGATGGCAGGACCCTTACCGAGGTGGCTTCTTTTCTTGAAGATTACGGAAGAAAGAGCATGACCATAGCAGGGGATATGCTGCGAGGTAAGTAGGGTCGGAAGAGGGTTCGGGCAGGGGCAAGCAGGGGGCTGGACGGGGGAGGTTAGCTGAAGTGGTGAGATGGCCTGAGGGGGCGGGAACATATGGATGGTTTGGCGCGATGGCTGCGGCAGCTGGGATAATTCAGCTATGATAACACTTGTAAGGGTAGACGACAGGCTGCTTCACGGGCAGGTTATCCACGCATGGGTACCGGCTACAAGGTCTGACATGCTTGTAGTGGTGGCCGAGGAGTCCGTACACCGGATACTGGAAAAAGAGCTCTCATCTCTTGCCGCTGAATGCGGCTGTGAGGTTAAGGTCTTTGATGACCTTGGAGCCTGTTCTTTTTTGAAGGACGCGGCCCTTGATAATAGAAGGGTAATGGTTGTAATGTCATCCATCGCCGAGGCGGAAAAAATTTATAAGGCGGATTTTAATTATACAACCCTTAATATCGGTAATATCCACCACGGGGATTTTAAGACAAGACTCTCAGCCTCTACCATGATAACTGAGGAGGAGGAAAAGGCGCTCGAACGCCTGCGTTCTCATGGCGTTAGAGTAGATGTGAGGGCTCTGCCCGAGGCAGAGGCCGGACGCGCATAATTTTATGGAAAAGACTTTTCTTATACAGAATAAACTCGGGCTGCATGCCAGGGCCTCTTCTTTTTTTGTACAGACGGCAAATCGTTTTACATCTGAGATATTTGTCTCAAGAGACGGTCAGGAGGTGAACGGCAAGAGTATCCTCGGCGTCCTTATGCTCGCGGCCCCTATGGGAGCTGAAATAACGCTGCGCGCCGAGGGAGAAGACGCCGCCGCCGCGTTAGATGCCCTTGAGGAGCTTATTAATGACCGTTTTGGTGAGGAATAATGGCTAAGCAGAGAAAACATGCGGATTTTATCAAGGGGATAGGTGTTTCTCCGGGTATAGTCATCTCCAGCGCCTATGTAATAAAGAGGGGCATGGAGGGCGAGGCCCAGTTCTGCCATCTTACGAGTGATGATAGTCGGCACGAGACAACACGCCTTAAGAAGGCCCTTGAGGACAGCATACTTCAGCTCCAGCGCGTAAGGGCAAAGATGGAGTCTGACGGCAGGGAAGAAGAGCATATTCAGATTATTGACGCCCATCTTCTGATGATGCAGGATAATATGCTCATCGGCGATACCATAAAGATTATTGAGCAGGAGAGGATAAACGCTGAGTGGGCCCTTAAAAAAGTTCTCAAAAAGCTCATGGACCATTTTAATAGTGTTGATGATGATTATCTTCGCGAGAGGAGTTATGATTTTGAACACATAATCAGCAGGATTATCTTTAATCTTACAGGCAGGCACGAGGACTACTCCCTTGCCGGTATAAAAGAGCCGGCCATTGTCGTTGCCCACAACCTCTCGCCTGCCGATACGGCGCAGATGTCCAAGGAGATGATACTGGGTTTTATTACCGACCTTGGCGGAAAGACCTCTCATACGGCTATCATGGCCCGGGCCCTTGAGATACCTGCCATAGTAGGTCTTGAGAACGCTACCATACGTATAGCCACGGGAGATACTGTTATTATTGACGGTACTACGGGCACGGTTATTATAAACCCGCCAGAGAGTGTCATCGCCGTCTACAGGAAGAAGCAGGAGCGGTACGCTGATTATGACAGGACACTGCACCATTACCGCGACTTGCCATGCGAGACCAAGGACGGGCGCAGCATATCGCTTCGCGGTAATATGGAGCTTATAGATGATGTTACCTCCTTGAAAGAGCACGGGGCCGAGGGTATAGGGCTTTACAGGACGGAGTTTCTTTACATGAACCGAAGGGACCTGCCTACGGAAGAGGAGCATTATAATGCCTACTCTGAGGTGGCAAGGAAGGTCTTTCCTCATCCAGTTATAATCAGGACCCTTGATATCGGAGGTGATAAGGATCTGCCGGGCCTTAACCCCTCTGAAGAGCCCAATCCCGCTCTCGGGCTTCGGGCCATAAGGTTATGCCTTAGTCACAGGGATGTCTTTAAGGCGCAGCTTAAGGGGGCGCTCCGGAGTTCCGCCGAAGGCAATGTAAAGATTATGTTTCCCATGATTTCCGGCGTTGGGGAGCTGCGTATGGCCAAGGCCATACTTGATGAGGCAAAGGCGGAGCTTCTAAGGGAGGGTAAGCCCTTTAACGCGGATATTGAGATAGGTATTATGATTGAGGTTCCCGCCGCTGCCATGATAGCAGATCTCCTTGTGAAAGAGGTGGACTTTATCTCAATAGGCACTAATGACCTACTTCAGTATTCACTTGCCATAGACAGATCCAATGAGCACGTGGCCTATCTTTATGAGCCATATCATCCTGCTATCCTCCGTATTATAAAAGGCGTGGCCCGGGCCGCCATGGATGCCGGCGTTGATGTAGGGGTCTGCGGCGAGATGGCCGGAGAGCCTGAGTATGCCCTTATACTTCTCGGCCTCGGCATACAGACGCTCAGTATGAACGCCATATCCTTGCTGAAGGTCAAGAGGCTTATGCGCTCCATTAATTACTCATGGGCCATTAAGATATGCGATGAGATAGCCGGGTTTGCCACCTCTCTGGAGGTAGAAAGGCATGTAAGCGCGAGGCTGCCTGAATTTTACAGCGATGAGTTCTCACGTTAAATTTGCCTCTTAAAATTCTCTGAGGATTGCGGCAGAACTCTCCTTAAAGAGTTATTAACAGGTCCGCTCTCTCGCCGCGGGTATGAAGATTTTTTTTAGTAATTTTTTTCATGCCTTCATGGGGTTATACTCCCTTTTGTCTGCATGTTTTTATATATGAATTTATTTGACAAGAATGGAAAATGAGTAGATAATAAAAACCTTTAATCAACGAAGCTCAAAAGGAGAGTTTATATGGAATACAGAGAATATCTTTTTACATCAGAATCCGTTACAGAGGGCCATCCCGATAAGGTGGCGGATCAGGTCTCAGACGCCGTGCTTGACGCGCTTCTTACCGAAGACCCGGCAAGCCGTGTAGCCTGCGAGACCATGGTTACAACCGGTGTGGTTATTCTGGCCGGTGAGATAACTACCACGGCAAGGATAGATTATCAGGACATAGTGAGAGAGACAATAAAGAATATCGGCTACACCGACGCGAGCATGGGATTTGATTATAAGACCTGTGCCGTCATGGTAAGCCTTGACAGGCAGTCGCCTGATATCGCCATGGGAGTAAACAGCGGCGAGACAAAAGAGCAGGGCGCCGGAGACCAGGGGCTTATGTTTGGATACTCCTGCAATCATACCCCTGAGCTTATGCCCATGCCCATCATGTTATCTCATAAGGTCTCAAGTAAGCTTGCCGAGGTCAGAAAGAGTAATGCACTTGATTTTTTAAGGCCCGACGGCAAGTCCCAGGTTACGGTAAAGTACTTTGACGGGAAACCCACCACCGTGGATACCGTTGTAGTCTCGAGTCAGCACAGCCCCGGTGTGAGCGCCGCGGACCTTACCGAGGGAATCATCGAAGAGGTAATTAAGAAGGCCATACCCGCAGAGCTTCTTACCGCTGATACAAAGTATCTTATTAACCCCACGGGCCAGTTTATCATCGGCGGCCCCCACGGGGACTGCGGCCTTACGGGCAGGAAGATAATTGTTGATACCTACGGCGGACACGGCAGCCATGGCGGCGGGGCTTTTTCCGGAAAGGACCCTTCCAAGGTGGACCGCTCTGCTTCCTACATGGCAAGATACGTGGCCAAGAATATCGTTGCCGCAGGCCTTGCCGGCGAGTGCGAGCTGCAGCTTGCCTATATCATCGGCATACCGGAGCCTGTATCTGTTATGGTCGATTGCTTTGGCACTGAACTTGTGCCCGAGCAGAAGATAGAGGACCTCATAAGAGAACACTTCGACCTGAAACCGGCTGAGATAATAAGAGACCTTGATCTGCTTCGTCCTGTATACAGCCCCACGGCTGCCTACGGTCATTTTGGTAAAGAGGGTCCGGGTTTTACCTGGGAAAAGACGGACAAGGCCGAGGCCTTAAGAAAGGCCGCGGGCTTATAAACGAGTAATTCGCAGCTCTTTTATATATGAGCCGCATGAATTTTCGTCTTCTGACATTATGGCCGTGTATGACCTTCATACCGGCCATTTTGTTATATCCACCGGGGCGAGGTAAAAGAGATGCATAGAGGTTGTTTAGTGTATAAATTTTAATCCCGTCGCTTTTTGAGCGGTGTTTTATACTTAATCCAATTGAAGTAAAGAAGTTTCCTATTTAACCATTAAAAAAAAACGCAGTAACATGGAGGACAGATGAAGTATGACGTAAAAGATCTTGCCCTTAGCAAGATGGGAAAGAAGAGGATAGAGTGGGCCGAGAGGGATATGCCTGTACTAAGGCGTGTTAAAGAGAATTTTACCGCAACAAAACCTCTTAAGGGTGTTAAGGTCGCGGCATGCCTTCACGTTACCACGGAGACGGCTAACCTTATGATTACTCTGAAGGCCGGCGGCGCCGATGTTACGCTTTGCGCCTCCAATCCTCTTAGTACTCAGGACGATGTGGCGGCCTCTCTTGTAAAACATAATAAGATACCTGTCTACGCAATCAAGGGAGAGGACAATAAGACTTACTATAAGCACCTTAACGCGGCCCTTGATAAAAAACCCAATATTACAATGGACGACGGAGCTGACCTTGTCTCTGTAATCCATGGCGAGAAGCCTCACCTTGCCGACGGACTTATCGGCTCCACGGAAGAGACCACCACGGGTGTTATCAGGCTTAAGTCCCTCGCAGCTGACGGCCTTCTTAAATTCCCTGTTATCGCTGTTAATGACGCGGCCACAAAGCACTTCTTTGACAATCGTTACGGCACGGGCCAGTCCACCCTTGACGGCATTCTGAGGGCCACGAACAGATTAATTGCGGGCAGTAACTTTGTGGTCAGCGGCTACGGCTGGTGCGGCAAGGGTCTTGC
>JBHHUP010000059.1:0-7752 GCA_046753845.1 Thermodesulfobacteriota bacterium | reverse complement strand
AAGTAAGAAGTATTTTAGGCCTATTCCAACCTTAGTGCCGTCGGAGAAGGTGCTTGCTGCTTTTTCTGATCTCGTTAAGCCAATGCATAAGCAGACTGTAAACAATGTTAGGGAATCCGCAACCTTTGCCACCATCCGCGACACTCTTCTGCCCAAACTCATCTCCGGTGAGATAAGGGTGAAGGATGTGGAGAAGTTTGTGGAGGCTACAGTATGAGTAGCCTTAAAGCCGTTGAGAAAAGACTCTTAGAGGACCTATTCGGCATGGCCGGCGGTTATGTGCTCGACTTTACCAACAATACCTTTGCTGAGCTTCTCAGGGAGACAGTGGCAAAAGACATTTATTCCAAAAAATATGCTTTTAACGGAGATTCAAAAGCCAAAAGACTTCGCGCATTCATGGAAGTAGAATCGGACTTGGCTGTTGGAAAAGTCCTCGCAGAGATACTGGATGTCTGGAAATATCAAAATTCACAAAGTGATTCGATGTCAAGAGACCCTCGATATGATGCGTGCCTGGCGATAGTTGGAAGGCTACTTGGCAAGAAGGTTGAAGAGAAAGAACCGGAAAAACAGTTTCTCAAGCAGGACTTCGGTAGCATTTCACTACACAAGATTCCAATCGACTCCAGTCTGCTCCCTATTCTTGAAGGTAGACTGGCAGAGGCTAATAAATGTTTTCAAAGCAACTCCCCCTTGGCTGTTATTTTTTTGTGTGGGAGTATACTTGAAGGACTTCTGCTTGGAGTGGCACTTCAAAAGCCACGTGAGTTTAATCAGGCCCCTAATAGCCCAAAGGGTATATCAGGAAAGGTTAAAGCATTTCATAAGTGGTCACTTGCGCAGTTTATTGATGTAGCTTGCGAACTGGGATTCTTAAAGCTGGATGTAAAGAAGTTCAGCCACGAGTTGAGGGACTTTAGAAATTATATACACCCTTATGAACAGATGGCGTCTAAATTTTATCCGGACCAGCACACAGCCGAAATTTGCCTTCAAGTATTAAAGGCGGCCATTGCCAGCCTGAGCGGGGAGAGGAAGTGATATGCCCCTCGCCGCCATCCGTGATATGCTTCTGCCCATACTTATCTCTGACGAGTTGAGAGTGAAAGAAGCAGAGAGAATTTTAGGGGCACACAATGAGTGAAAAATTTAGCGATTACATAGTCTTCGTGGACGAGAGCGGGTGCCCAAGCCTCACATCAATCGATCCTTACTATCCTATCTTTGTTCTGGCATTTTGCATAATCAGGAAGGAAGACTATGCAAGTAAGCTCTCGCCTGCTGTTCAGGCCTTTAAATTCGACCACTTCGGGCACGACGGCGTGATTTTGCATGAGCGGGATATTCGTAAAGATATTGGAGAGTTTACAATGCTAAAGTCAAAGGAAAAAAAAGTAGCTTTCTTAAACGAACTTACCAGCATAGTATCCAGCACGGATTTCACTCTCATAACACCTGTAATTCGCTTAAAGGAGCTTAAGAGCCGATATGTTGATCCTGACAACCCATACCATTTAGCTACAGAATTCGGGCTGGAACGCGCCTTTCATTACCTGCGTTCCATGGGGCAAAAAGAACAGATTACACACTTTATCTTCGAAAAACGTGGTAAAAAAGAAGATGCCGGGCTTGAGCTGGAGTTCAGACGTATTTGTGATGGGGCAAACTTCATGAATAAACGCCTACCTTTTGAGATAATTTTTGCGGATAAGAAAGCAAATTTGCCAGGCCTACAGCTTGCCGACCTCATCGCCCGTCCTATAGGCATGTCAATATTACGGCCTGAACAGACCAACCGCGCAGTTGAAGTTGTAACAAATAAGTTTTATACCAATAACTCCGGAGAGAAGAACGGGTGGGGGTTAAAATGTTTCCCTTAAAAAAGCTAAAAGCCCCGATGAATCCACCGAGGCCAGTTGCCGACCGGGAATCCCCAGTCCTTATATTTTTATTATAGTCTCCTTGTATAGCTTGTCAATAAAATTCGTAAAAGCCGCAATAGAATGTCTCGGAAATAGAGGAAATGCCTGTTGAGTATGACGCCTAATAAAATCACTGAATCCGCCCTTGAAGAGACCGCCCTTCTCTGGCTGAGGGACCTTGGTTTTGAGGTCGCCTTTGGTCCGGACATTGCCTTTGACGGTATTCACCCGGAGCGTGAGGCCGATGCCAACTACGGCGACGTGGTCCTTACGGGACGGCTTCGTACTGCCCTTACCGCGATAAACCCGAATATCCCAAAAGAGGCTATCGACGATGCCATCGGGAAGGTCACACGGAGCGATACACCCTCCTTAACAGAAAATAACCGCCGCTTTCACCGCATGCTTACAGACGGCGTGGACGTCTCTTACAAGGCCGATGGCCGGGTGGTCCATGACAAGGTCTGGCTCTTTGATATTGATAATCTATCGAACAACGACTGGCTCGTCGTCAATCAATTCACCGTTATTGAGAATAAAAGAAACCGCAGGCCCGATCTTATTATCTTCATAAACGGCCTTCCCCTTATCGTAGTTGAGCTTAAAAATCCGACGGACGAGAAGGCGACAATAAAGCACGCCTATAACCAGCTTCAGACCTACAAACAGGATATACCGGGGCTCTTTATGTACAACGAGCTTCTTATTATCTCAGACGGCTTTGAGGCGCGGGCAGGTACGCTTACCTCCGGGTGGGACCGCTTCATGCCATGGCGCACCATTGACGGCGTTACAGTAGCTCCGCCGGGCTCGGTTCAGCTTGAGGTCCTACTTAAAGGTATTTTCGACAAGAAGCGTTTACTCGACCTTATCCTGAACTTCGTGGTCTTTGAGGATGACGGCGCGCAAGTGGTCAAAAAAATAGCGGCCTATCATCAGTACCATGCCGTTAACAAGGCCGTAAACTGCACTCTTTCGGCCTGTGGTATAAAGGCCGGGGCTGATATCCTCTTTGGCAGGTTCCCTGTCATGGAAGAGGCGAATCCTTTTCTGGTAAAAGAGGAAGAGACGGCCTATGGCCAAAACTCCCCAAGTTTCGGCGACCGCCGCATTGGCGTTATCTGGCATACACAGGGAAGCGGCAAGAGCCTTCTCATGGCCTTTTATGCCGGAAAGATTATCCGCCATCCGGCCATGAAAAACCCCACTGTGCTGGTAATAACCGACCGTAACGACCTTGACGATCAGCTCTTTGGAACCTTTGGCGGGTGTAAAGACCTGCTTCGCCAGACACCGGTACAGGCAAAAAACAGGGGGCATATAAAAGAGTTACTCAAGGTGGCCTCGGGCGGAGTGATATTTACGACGATACAGAAGTTCATGCCGGAGACAAAAGGCGAGGCCTACCCCATGCTTTCCGAGCGCGAGAATGTCGTGGTTATCGCAGATGAGGCGCACCGGAGCCAGTATGATTTTATCGACGGATTCGCCCGCCATATGCATGACGCCCTGCCACGGGCCTCTTTTATCGGCTTTACTGGTACGCCTATTGAGAGCACTGACCGCAGTACACCGGCTGTCTTTGGTGAGTATATAGATAAATACGACATCCTGAGGGCCGTTGAGGATGGGGCTACCGTGCCTATTTTATATGAGGGCAGACTGGCCAAAATAGAGCTCCGAGATGAGGAAAGGCCAAAGATAGACCCTGAGTTTGAGGAGATTACCGAGGGTGAGGAAGAGGCGCGCAAAGAAAAACTGCGCACACGGTGGGCCGCACTTGAGGCCATGGTTGGCACGGACAAGCGAATCGCCCTTATAGCAAAAGACCTTGTAGACCATTTTGAGGACCGCCTCTCAGTCCTGGACGGCAAGGCCATGGTGGTATGCATGAGCCGTCGAATATGTGTGGATATGTACAACGCCATCGTACAGCTCCGGCCACGGTGGCATAGCGATGACGACGCAAAGGGCGAGTTGAAGATAGTCATGTCAGGCTCTGCCTCTGATAAGCCGGAATGGCAACCCCATATCCGCAGTAAGCCGCGCCGAGAGGCCATGGCAAAACGCTTCAAAGATCCTGATGACTCACTGAAACTGGTAATAGTGCGGGATATGTGGCTAACGGGTTTTGATTGCCCCTCGCTTCATACGATGTACCTCGATAAACCCATGCAGGGGCACGGTCTCATGCAGGCCATAGCCCGCGTTAACCGTGTATTCAAAGATAAACCGGGCGGTTTGGTCGTTGATTACCTTGGCCTTGCGGATCAGCTGAAACGGGCCCTTGCTGACTATACCGAAGCGGGCGGTCGGGGTAAGGCGGCGGTGGATCAGGAAGAGGCCGTGGCGGTGCTGACGGAAAAGCACGAAGTTATCGTAGCCATGTACCATGGCTTTGATTATTCCGCATTGATACACGCAGACCCGGCAAAACGTATCGCCGGTCTCGCGGCCGCTATGGAGCATATACTTCAGTTGGAAGATGGCAAAAAGCGTTATCTGACAGAGGTGACGGCCCTCTCAAAGGCTTTTGCCCTTGCTGTCCCGCACGAAAAAGCCCTTTTGATTCGTGATGATGTTGGTTTTTTTCAAGAGGTGCGCGCCGCGTTGGCAAAGGCAACCGTTGAAGGCGAAGGCAAGGCCCCTGATGAGATGGATAGCGCGATTCGACAGCTCATATCAAGGGCAGTGGCTTCTAAAGAGGTAGTAGATATTTTTGCTGTAGCGGGCCTTAAAAAACCGGATATTTCTATCCTGTCTGATGACTTTCTTCAGGAAGTCCGCCAGTTGCCTCACCGTAACCTTGCCGTAGAATTATTAAGAAAACTCCTTAATGATGAGATTAAGACCAAGGGGCGCAAAAATGTTGTGCAGGCGCGCTCCTTTGCTGAGATGCTGGAAAGAACAATACGCAAATATCAGAACCGGGCTATTGAGGCGGCTCAGGTCATAGAAGAACTCATAGAATTAGCCAAAGAAATGCGCGAGTCTCAACAACGTGGTGATGCGCTTGGGTTGAACGATGACGAGGTAGCATTTTACGACGCACTGGAAGTCAACGATAGCGCCGTGCAAGTCTTGGGGGATGAGACGCTGAAGATAATAGCCCAGGAGCTCGTTACGGCGGTGCGGCGAAGTGTAACAATAGACTGGACTGTTCGTGAGAATGCCCGCGCCCAGATTCGAGTTATCGTGAAGCGGATCCTACGTAAATACGGCTATCCTCCTGACAAGCAGGAAAAAGCGACACAAACAGTTTTAGAGCAGGCGGAAGTTCTTTGCAGGGATTGGGTTGAAAAATAAAATTTATACGTCTGAGAGGAAAATATGCCCATTGAAGTAGGAATATGGCGTTTAGGAGATAAGGCCGATCGAGTGGAATTCTCCGAGATGCCTTCTGAGAAGAGACTTGAGGATATACTAGCAGAGGATATATCAATTCTCGATCCAAATCTCCTTTTGATTGGGCGGCAGGTTCATACATCATTTGGAAAGGTCGTAGACATATTGGCAATGGACGCAGACGGTAAGCTCGTTGTCATCGAACTCAAACGCGACAAGACCCCTCGCGATGTTATTGCTCAGCTTCTCGACTACGGCTCATGGGTGAGAGAACTTAAAGACGAAGATATAGCAACTATTTTTGATGAATATTTACGAAAATATTGTTCACGAGATTCAGTTGTTTCCATTGACGAGGCGTTCTGTGGACGGTTCGGTCTCAATGAAATGCCCGAATCTATTAACGATGGCCATGAGTTGGTGGTAGTAGCCACTGAGCTTGATGATAGCACGGAACGCATTGTTAATTATCTGGCTGACGAATATGGGGCGGCGATTAATGCTGTCTACTTTAGATTTTTTAAGGATGGCGACAAGGAGTATATAACTCGTGTATGGCTGATCGACCCTGGTGAGGCTGATGTAAAAGTGGTTGAGAAGCGCGGTGAAGAGCCCTGGAACGGAGAGTTCTATGTATCTTTTGGCGAAGGAGCGACACGGAAGTGGTACGATGCCCGACAATATGGCTACATTGCCGCTGGTGGCGGCGCATGGTATAGCAGGACACTCGATATTCTGGAAGCCGGTAGCCGTATCTGGGTTAACGTGCCCGGACGTGGCTACGTTGGCGTAGGCTTAGTGCTTGAAAAGGCTAAACCCATTACTGAGTTTACAATACCGGATTCAAGTGGTCAGGAGCTTTCTATTAAGGAGGTGGTTAATAATCTGCCAGACCCTGATAAACCAGCGGAACTGCTTGAATACTATGTTCGCGTAAAGTGGTGTCATACTGTCCCATTGGAAGAAGCTGTTAGGGAGAAAGGCTTCTTTGGCAACCAGAATAGTGCCGCTCGGCCAAAAGCTCGGAAGTGGACGCATACAGTCGAGCGACTCAAAAAACGCTGGAGAATCGAAGAGTAATATATGTCTTTTCGTTTTTGGAGAAGGGTTAAAATTTTACCGGGCGTTACGCTGAACCTGAGTAAATCGGGGGGCTCTCTTTCATTTGGGCCGCGTGGAGCGAAGTTTACCGTAGGCCCACATGGACGGCGCACCAGCGTAGGCATTCCCGGCACAGGACTTTTTTATACCAAAACATACGGAAGTACGCGGAAAGGTAAGAGAGGTAATTCGAGCGCGGCTACGGCTCGCCCCACGGTCAACGCTGAAGACAAGTTGACCCTCGGGTTTTTCAAACGCCTTGTAACGCCAAAGGAAGAAGAGGCACTCGTGGACGGCCTACGGGAGCTTTCCCTTGGTAATGAGGAGAGCGCTTATACAAAGCTTAAAAAGGCCGCTCACCTTGCCGACGGCGCCTTCATGGCCGGATATTTGGCCCTCAAGAACAACAAATTCAACGAAGCGGAAAAATATTTATCATCTGCAAGGGATAATTACAAAAGCCTTGGAAAGTATTTTTCAAAATACGGCGTATCGGCCACCATGAGCCTGGCCATAACCGAAGAGGTATCGGCCCATGTGAAGCCTTACCTCAGGGGCGTTCTCCTTGCCCTCACCGAGGTTTATCAACGCCTTGGTAACCGAGATAAGGCCATTACATCCCTAAAGCGACTAAGAAGGCTTGAACCAGATGACGTAGTTGTAAAACTTTCCCTCGCAGAAATTCTTGTTGAGGGAGGAGACAGCAAATCTTTTCAGGCAATAGTAAAACTCACCCAAAATATCGAAAACTCTTCTCCCCTTCATACGGGCCTTCTCCTATACAAGGCGCGCGCCTTTCGTTGCCTCGGCCTCTTTGATGCCGCCCGTGACGCACTCACCACGCTACTACGCAGAAAGAAAGATCGTCCTGATGACCTCCTCCTAGCCATCCGTTACGAGCGTGCCCTTGTATACGATGGGCTCGGACAGAAGAAACGCGCAAGAAAAGACCTTGAAAAGATCTACGCCGAAGCGCCCGATTATGAAGACGTTGCAACCCGGTTAGGTTTAACATAGGCTCCCTATCTGAATAAGTTTACTGACACCTTAAGGCTTAGCCGAAAAGAGTTATATGAACAGGTCTGGTCTGAGCCGATGACCAAACTTGCCAAGAAGTATGGCTTATCAGACGTGGGACTGAGAAAAAGATGTGTGAAATTCAACATTCCTCTGCCCGGTGCCGGATATTGGGCGAAAAAACAATGGGGTAAGGCAGGACCACGCCTACCCTTGCCGTCATCAGAGGGGGCCGAGGTAGTAGAAATTACTATACCCGAGCGGGACAAATCAGAAGAGCGCATCTTTGATAAGGAACAGTATGCGAAAGCACAGGCAAAGATAGCCTATGAAAAGCTCGATAAGAACATAATTCAAGTGCCCG
>JBHHUP010000058.1:0-8141 GCA_046753845.1 Thermodesulfobacteriota bacterium | reverse complement strand
CCTCGCCTATGATGATATCAATATGATAGTCCTCCATGGCCGGGTACATCATCTCTTCCACCACGGTGGGAAGGCGGTGAATCTCGTCAATAAAGAGGCAATCACGTGCCTCAAGGTTAGTAAGCATAGCGGCAAGGTCGCCTGTGCGCTCTATGGCGGGCCCTGAAGTGGTGGTTATCTGGCTTCCAAGCTCATTTGCCATGATGTTGGCAAGCGTGGTCTTTCCAAGGCCCGGAGGGCCGTAAAAGAGCACATGGTCAAGGGCCTCGCCTCTGGCACGGGCGGCTTCGATAAATACGGCAAGGTTGTTTTTGAGCTTCTCCTGCCCGATAAAGTCAGAGAGGGCGCGGGGCCGAAGAGTAGCCTCAAAGCCCTCGTCCTCGGCGGTCTTTATGGGCAATACTACGTCTTCGTCCAATTTTGTCTCCACATAAAATGCCCTTTTTGGTTAAATGAAGTCTCCAGGGACCGTTAAAAAATTATCGCTTGGATATCTCACGGAGAGCTTCTTTTAAAAGTTTCTCAAAGGCTACCTCAGCGCCCCCAAGCCTCTTAATCACCCCGTCAACAGCATCAGAGGCCGGCACGGCCTTGTATCCAAGGTTAAGAAGCGCGCTGGTCACCTCATCGGCAAGCACGCTGCCTGTGGCAGGACCCTCAGCTCTTGGCACGCCAAGGGCGGCAACCTTTTCTTTCAAGTCGATAATAATCCTCTCAGTGGCCTTTCTGCCGACACCGGGTATGGTGGAGAGCTTTGCCTTATCTTCCGTTGATATGGCGCGCAGAAGGTCATCTACAGATAACCCTGATAGAATGTTTCTCGCCAGCTTTGGCCCGATGCCTGATACGGTAATAAAGAGGCGGAAGAGGTCTTTCTCGCCCGAGGTTAAAAAACCGTATAGCTTTATGGAATCGTCACGCACCGTGGTGTGTACATGAAGGCTTACTGTGTCGCGAAGCTCCGGCAGGGCCGCATAGGTGGATAGGGGTATGGCCAACTCGTAGCCAACGCCTCCGACGTCAATAACCACGGCCTCGGTGCTTTTTTTGATTATAGTTCCGCTAAGATGGGCGATCATTGTGTAAGGTTAACCTTTACCGGCCTTTTGTAGATTAAATGTGCGCCAGGATTTTTTCCCATTCCTGCGAAGAGGTTTCTCATCAAGGCCATCGGCAGTGCGAAAAAAGTGACAGAGCGCCAGAGCAAGAGCATCGGAAGCATCGGGGCCGGGCATATCGGCGATATTTAGAAGCGAGCCTGCCATTTTCTGTACCTGCGCCTTGGTGGCGGCGCCGTAGCCTGTTATGGCAAGTTTGACCATACGGGGGGCATACTCAAAGACGCTCATAGAGCTCTTGGCCGCAAGGAGCAGCGGCACGGCTCGAGCCTGGCCAAGAACGATGGAACTCTTCGCGTTTTTGGCAAAAAATATGGACTCAATAGACAAGACATCAGGACTATGTTCCTGAATAACCTTTTCCAGACCCTCTGAGAGGGCCAGAAGCCTCTCAGGAAGAGGCAGACCCGCACGGGGACGAATCTCGCCGTGGCAGATGGAGGTAAAGACGCCCCGCCCGCTCTCCTCAATAAGACCATAACCTGTTATGACGCTACCCGGGTCTATTCCAAGTACTTTCACTGCAGACCCCCAATGTTTAAAACTCTCTTACTTTCTTTTAGAAAAAAGAAAGTAAGCAAAGAAAACCAGGATTTCAATACACTCAGGCTATGCGCTCCATTTCTTCGGCGGATATATCAAAGTTGGCGTAGACGTTCTGCACATCATCAAGGTCTTCAAGGTCCTCAAGGAGCTTCATCACCTTTACGGCGGTGCGGCCCTCTACCTTAACCTCGTTCTTGGGTATCATGGTAAGTTCGCCCTGCTCGTAAATAAGTCCTGCCTCATCAAAGGCCGTCTTCACGTTATGAAACTCACCGGGGTCCGTATATACCTCGTATATCTTATCCTCGGCGTTGGTAACAACGTCATCAGCCCCAGCCTCGATAGCCGCCTCCATAAGCGTATCCTCGGCAACGGAATCCATGGAAAAAACAAAAAATCCCTTCTGCTCGAATATCCACGAGACAGAACCGTTCGTACCGAGACTTCCCGCGTGTTTAGTAAATGCGTGACGCACATCAGAGGCCGTGCGGTTCTTATTATCCGTCATATACTCAACGATTACGGCTACCCCGCCCGAGCCGTAACCCTCATAAGTGCCCTCTTCATATGCTACCCCGTCAAGCTCGCCTGCGCCCTTTTTTATTGCACGCTCCATATTTTCTCCGGGTAGGTTAACGGATTTCGCCTTATCGATTGCCGTACGAAGCCGCGGATTACCTGATGGGTCGCTGCCTCCCATCCTCGCGGCTACTATAAGCTCCTTGACTATCTTTGAAAATATCTTTCCCCTCTTCGCGTCTGTTCTGGCTTTTTTATGTTTAATAGTGGACCACTTGGAATGACCTGACATGAAACCCCCCGTTTTTCAAGTAAGTATTTTTTTGCTTTTATGATAATTCTAAGTAGAGATATTCTTCCTGAAGATAACTTTACTTCCAGCCGCTTTATAATCTGCCGATCCAACCAGGGTAAGCTATTTATCAGTTTAAAAAAGGAGTGATAAAGGTGTGACGTATCAGAGCACCGCCCTCTTATTATATAGGTTTTAATAACATAAAAGAGGATTCTTTTCAATTTCAATCTTAACTTATACTCAGAGAAGGGCTGTGATATCTATGAGAATAATTAAAAGACGCTGCCAAAAGTGAGAGCTGCATTTGGCTGTATTAGAGATAGAGAGTCTGAAGAAAACCTGGAGGCAAGAGACAAGGGGAGTGGTAGAGATACGTAAAAAGGGGCCTATTACGCTGAACCCGCTCTATAGGGGGATGATTTGCTGTAAATATGCTGAGATTTAGCCGGTATCTTGATATGAAGGGACTTCATCTTCATTAGAAGCGTATTTCTGTGTACCTTCATAAGCCGCGCCGTCTCGACTCTATTCCACCCGGTTTTCTCAAGGAGCGCAGTTATATAGGAGTGTTCAAAAGACTTCACGGCTGCCTTGAAATCACCTGTAAAACTCTCTTCAACTTGCTCCTCTCTGCCTGATAATATCTCAGCAGGAAGATCAGCGCCGGATATGAGGTTCTTATCAGCGGCAAGGACAACGAGGCGTTCCATGATGTTCTCAAGCTCGCGAACATTGCCGGGCCAGCTGTAGGTTGTAAGCGCCCGCATAGCCCCGGCAGATATACCCTTTATACGCCTTGAGTGCTTATCAGTGTATTTTTTTAGAAAAAACTCAGCCAGAAGCGAGATATCAACGTCCCTTTCGCGAAGCGGCGGCACCACTATAGGGACGACATTAAGACGGTAAAAGAGGTCTTCTCTGAACTCGCCCTTTGCGACGGCCTCGCGAAGATTGGTATTAGCTGCGGCTATAACACGTATGTCCACATCTACGACTTTATTACCTCCCACACGGGTAAAGGTCCTGTCCTGAACAAAGCGAAGGAGCTTTACCTGTAGATGAAGGGGCATGGTGGCGATCTCATCAAGAAAGAGCGTTCCGCCATCTGCAAGTTCCGCCTTACCTGTCTTTCTTACCTGAGCACCTGTAAAGGCCCCTTTCTCATGGCCGAAGAGCTCGCTCTCCATTAGGCCTGCAGGCATGGCACCGCAGTTTATGGGTACAAAGGGCCTTGTCTTACCGCCGGCCATAGTATTATGTACAGCCCTTGCTACAAGCTCCTTACCAACACCTGATTCACCTGTAATAAGGACGCTTGATGTGGTTCTGCCAACCATTTTTATGGTGTGATATATAGAAGTCATAGCCGGTGAGATGCCGATGATACCAAAGGTGGAAGTTACCTCATCAGCGCTCCTGCGTTGAAGATTTTCCTTGCCGGTATTTCTCTCAGAAGAAGTGATGCTGAGCTTAGAGTCTTTCGTCTTAGAGAGAGCTGTTTTTTTAGAAACCTTTGCTCCACCGGCCATGGGGATATTCCATGACAGTGTCCTGCTCTTAGCTTCATTCTCACTGCTATCATCAAAGACAGGCGCTTGTATTCTCATGATAAGACCTCTGAAGTATCTTCAAGTAGAATATGCTGAACAGATGTAAAGCGCTATTTGAATGTAATTAATTATTAAATCTATCTCCTTTATATACCAATTCAAAATCTTTGTCAAGCATTAGTTTAAATGATTCTCTATTTAAGTAAATAATAAGTGTATCTAACGATAGGTAAAAGAAGGGCCGCTGTGATAGTTTACAAAATAGTGAGAAGTGCGGACCTTAACTCTATCATATAAACATATGTACGGAGCTTGAACTTAAAGAGTAAAAAAGGGGCCGCCTTTTACAGGCGGCCCCTTTTAACAACGGGAATGGTATTTATCCTACTCTACCTTCTAAAGCCTCATGGAAGTAAACGCCACGACCTCTGAGGATTTACAGGAGGAGGACCGAAGGCCGTTACATCCAGGTTAAAGTGTGACTCATCAACAACATGAGGGAGAGAAGGGAAAGAGTAGGCCCCTAAAAAGCCGTTAAAGACATATGTACCTACAGGCGCGACAACAGGCACGCCGTGAGTGAGATGTATGGACCGGGAGGCAAAGGCATTAATGCAGAAACGAACCGGACCGAAGAGTTCGCCGGCAGTTGGAAAGGTCGAGCCGTTAGTTAAGGTCACATTCTCCCAGTAATTGAAGCACTGCTGTACGGCAGTAGTGTTAGTGACCATAACCTGATACCCGAGGGTTGAGCCCTTTACTACGGTGTTGGAATCAGGTGTAAGGGTAAGAAGTACAACAGGGCCGGTTAGTTTACTGACAAAAGCATCAACCAGACCTCCATAGACACCCTGTACAGGGCTTAAGAGAGGATAATCCGTCGACGCGGTCTGCCCGGCGATATAGGCTGACTGTGTTGAATCAACTGCTATGGCGATAGAGTCATCAGATAAGGTTCCTCCCAGATACGTGGAATAAGTAAGGGCCGTGCCCTGGGGATTTATCTTGGTGACAAAGGCATCGAGGAAGTTTACGCTCGCAAGAGCACCCTGTACCGGCTCTACTACGGGAAAGTCAGTGGATAAGGTATATCCGGTAACATAAGCCGAGCCGTTGACGTCGACAGCTATGCCCTGGGCAAAGTCGCTATCGCTTCCGCCAAGGTAAGTTGAGTAGACAAGGGCAGAACCAGCCGGGTTTATCTTGGATACAAACCCGTCTGCCAGCCCGCCAAAGCTCCCCTGGATGGGGTTTACAACGGGAAAGTCAGTGAAGTTGGTATCACCTGTAACGTAGGCCGCGCCTGAAGCATCAAGGGCTATGCCCTTTCCATGCTCACTCTCGGTGCCGCCTAAAAAAGTAGAGTATACAAGGGCCGAGCCTGCGGCGCTTAGTCTTGATACAAAGGCGTCAGCAACGCCGCCAAAGCTTCCCTGCAGAGGGTTCATAATGGGAAAATCCGCAGAGGTGGTAAAACCCGTAACATAGGCCTCGCCTGAGGCGTTAACAGCAATAGCATGGCCGCTCTCATCAACAGTGCCGCCGAGGTATGTCGAGTAGGTAAAGGCCGAGCCAGCGGCGTTAAGTTTTGTTACAAAGGCATCTGAGAACCCTCCGCCATAAACTGCCTGCTTGGCGCTTACGACTGGAAAGTTCGTGGAATTAGTGATGCCTGTTACATAGGCCGCTCCTACGCTGTCTACGGCGATTCCGTTGCTGTTATCAGTAGCTCCACCCCCGAGGTATGTGGAGTAAAGAAGGGCGGAGCCGGCAGCGTCAAGCTTGGTGATAAATGCCTCCGAACCTCCGCCGGATACTCCCTGCGCAGGGGTAAGCGAGAGAGGGAAATTCACAGAATCCGTGGTACCTGTAATATAGGCCGCCCCTGTGTTGTCAACGGCAATGCCGCTTCCGGAATCATTACCGGAACCACTTAAAAAAGTTGAGTAAATAAAGACAGAGCCCGAGGGATCGAGACGGGTTACAAAAACATCAAGATTAGAGGGTGGGGCCTGAACTCTCAGCGGTAAGGGGAATATAGGAAAATCAAAAGACAGGGTCTCGCCTGTAATATAGGCGCTGCCCGTGCTATCAACGGTAATGGCAAAAGCAGTATCAGTATCGCTGCCGCCAAGATAGGTGGAGTAGCTAATCACAGGGTCGATAACAAGGTCTCTGGTTGTATCATAAGAGGCCACGTTGAAGCCGTAGGTAAAAGAGCCGTCCTTGGCCCCTAAAAGCCTGTAACTGCCCTCAACGGCCACCCGCCGGCCATTAATTTCCTGATAGACAAGGGGGCTCTTCTGGGTAAGGGTACCGTTATCAAGGCTGACCACAAGGTCACCGGCCTTATTTGTCCTTAAACCCCGCACGCCGTCATAGGCAAAGACGACCTTTGAGATATCTCCGCCCGGCTTTACGATTACATCATGTTCTATGTTTTTATTATTACCGTAAAAGGCAATGTCGATATTTTTGTAGGCATTCTCGTATGTAAGGGCGCCGTAGGTGGCAATATTGGTACGCCATTTTGTCCTGTCATTACCGGTAAAGTAATTTACACGGCCGGTATTCTTCTTAGAGGCAATAATCCTGGCGTCCTCATTAGCCCCGAGAAAAGAGAGGCGAAGGGCCTCAGTTGCGGCCTTGCCGTCATTCTTACTAAGAGCAAGCACTACGGAGTTACCTGTGAAGAATGTCGCGTGTCCCGCGCCCCTCTCATAGAAACTGACCGCACCGTCCACCTGACCTTTGTTCTGAATAAAATAAAGCGGTAAACTTCCGTAGGCATTTAAAAGCTCCGACCTTTGGGGCTCATTGAGCTCTGTTGCATTATTCTCATGAATAAGCGGGCTCTTTACCCCATCTGCCGCGAAACCTGTTATAGGCATAAAGAGCAGAACCTGCAAGAGCAGTAAGATGAATAATCTCATGATGCGCTTCTCCTTGTCTTGATGGTTATAACAAACTTCCCTTATCCTTTAGTGGCTATAAATAGAAAAGGGGTCGGGGTATTTAATTTTGCTAATTAAATAACTGTTAATTTATACCATGATGCGGCAAATAATGTCAATCCCCTAAAAGTGGTGTTTTTAAGTGTCAAATAATAGAAAGGCCGCTCCCGTGGTTATAAGGGTTATCTCATAACCGGTATCATCATCAAGGGCCCGCAATGAAGGGTTTTCAGCGATAGAAAACAGAAAAGCCGCCAAGATACCGGCGGCCCTTTCTCTCATTATAGAAGAGGTACTACAGGTCTTCGTCCTCGATACCGTAGCTCTTTATCTTACGGTAGAGGTGGCTGCGTTCAATACCAATGGACTCGGCGGTCTTTGCTATATTACCGCTATTGTCTCTGAGCTTTCTTACGATGAATTCCTTCTCAAATGAGGCCCTCGCGTCACGCAGCAGGCTTCGGCTGAAGAGGTCTCTCTCGCCGTCGCCTGCACGGGCTCCGCTTATATAGGATGGTATATCCTTAACGGTAATGGTTGGCCCTGAAGTCATAATAACGAGCCTCTCAAGGAGGTTTTTAAGCTCGCGGATATTTCCCGGCCAGCTGTACTCTCTTAGAAGTCTTTTTACCTTGGCATCGGCCTTTTTCGTCTCAATGCCGGAGCTTTGTGAAAATTCTCTTAGAAAAAAATCTGTTAAAAGGGCTATATCCTCGCTCCTTTCCCTGAGGGGCGGCACGACAAAGGGTATGACATTAAGCCTGTAATAGAGGTCTTCCCTGAAACCGCCGCCCTTTATCTCCTCCTTAAGGTCTTTGTTGGTAGCCGCTATTACCCTTACGTCCACCTTGATAAGGTCCGTGCCCCCTACTCTCTCAAATGTCTGCTCCTGAAGTATCCGCAGTATCTTGGCCTGAGTCTTAAGGCTCATGTCCCCTATCTCGTCAAGAAAGATAGTACCCTCATCGGCCATATCGAACTTGCCTTTTTTCTGTGAGACAGCGCTGGTAAAGGCCCCTTTTTCATGGCCGAAGAGCTCGCTTTCCAGAAGGTTTTCAGACATGGATACACAGTTTATGGGAAAAAAATAGTTATTTCTCCTTGTGCTGTTGCGATGAATATCCCTTGCCACCACTTCTTTTCCTGTGCCACTTTCGCC
>JBHHUP010000057.1:0-8413 GCA_046753845.1 Thermodesulfobacteriota bacterium | reverse complement strand
ACTGCGGCTACAGAGAAATTCGAGCCCAAGATTATGGCCTTTGTCTGCAACTGGTGTACCTACGCAGGGGCAGACTTGGCCGGGACGAGCCGTATGGAGTACCGCCCCAATGTGCGGATTATAAAACTGCCCTGCACAGGTAGGATTGACCCACTATTCATCATAAAGGCATTTGAGAACGGCGCCGACGGCGTACTGGTCTCAGGCTGCCACCCCGGGGATTGCCACTACACGGCGGGAAATTACCACGCAAAACGTCGCTGGATTGCCTTCCGCAGCCTTATGGATTTTACAGGTATTGACACGCGGCGTCTGCAGTTCTCATGGATATCGGCATCTGAGGCCCTGAAATGGGTGGACCTTATAAATAACGTCACTGATGAGATTAAGGCCCTGGGGCCCTTCATGGACTTTAAGAACCTTAAGGGCTAAAGGGGCTTATTACAAAATCAAGCCATACAGGGGTTGGTAATAAAAGATATGGAAAAAGCACTGAGAGAAAAAGCAAGAGAGCTCCTTACCACTGGCGCGGCCAATGTCATCATTGGCTACGAGTGGAATAAGAGAAAGACGCGCGTCACCCCGGCCTTCATTACAAAGCCCGATGAGGTTGACCGCCTTGTATTCAACCCCCTCTGCGTAAACAACCTCTCCATATATCTTACGAGAAAGAACAAGGATATTCAGAGGATGGGCAAGCCCGCTATCGTGGCCAAGGGCTGTGATATAAAAAACATCGTAGTCCTCATCGCCGAGGGTCAGGTTAAACGTGAAGACGTCGTAATAATCGGTATGTCCTGTAACGGCGTAGTATATAAGCAGCCGCTATGGAAGGGTGAGCTAAAGCCTGAGATAATGCCCGTAAAGTGCCATAACTGCGATGTGCGCAACCCGCACCTTACGGATTATGTCATAGGCGATAAGATTGACTTTACCCCTCCTGAGAACCCCGAGGGCATGGTCTTTGATAAAATTGCCGCCCTTGATGCCATGAGCCCCTCTGAGCGTTGGAGTTTCTGGCTTGAAGAGTTCTCGAGGTGCATAAAGTGCTATGCCTGTCGTCAGGCCTGCTCGCTCTGTTACTGCGAGCGCTGCATTACGGAAAAAAACGTGCCCCAGTGGATTGAGACCAGCGCGCACCAGCGCGGCAACATCGCCTGGAACCTCGTGCGGGCCATGCACCTTGCGGGCCGCTGCACCTTCTGCGGCGAGTGCGAACGCTCCTGCCCGGCAAACATTAAACTCAACCTCGTAAACCAGAAACTTGTGCTTACGGTAAAAGACGCATTCGACTTTAAGTCCGGCTACGACGAGAAGCTCCATCCCCCGATGATCGTCTACAGCCCTGATGACACTGAAAACTTTATAAAATAAGAGATCTTTCATATTATGAATAAAATACTTTTAAAGAAATCGGAAATAGATAAGCTCATCAAATCTGTGCGGGACTCCGGCGCGGTCTTTGTGGCCCCGGCCCATGAGGCGGGACGTGTTGTCTATAAAGAACTAACCTCTGCCGATGAGATAACAGATGAATATATAATCCCCGCCAATACCTATAAGCAATGGGTCTTCCCACAGACTGAGGTAGTGGCCACCTTTGCCGTTACAAAAGACAACGTAGACCTTGACGGCGTGGAGCTTGACCCCGGTGATACCGTAGTATTCGGCGCTCGGGCCTGCGAGGCGGCCTCACTTGCCTCCCTGCGCTCCGTATTCACCTGGGGCGAGACGGACGAGTTCTACACGCGGCGCGAGGACCGCACCACGGTCATTACCATAGGCTGCACGGCCATAGACGACGAGTGCTTCTGCACTACCGTGGAGCTCTCGCCGGCATCTACCGTTGGCTCTGATATTTATCTTCGCGAGACCACTGATGAAGAGTATCTCGCAACTGCCGTTACAGAAAAAGGCGAGGCCTTTATAAAGGCCCATAACAAACTCTTCCATCAGAAGAGGGCCGCCGAACCCGGCCTTATTGAGCTAAAGCTGCCAGAAGAGATTAAAGGCATCGATAAAGAGAAGATAAGCGCCTGGCTTGGAAGGACGGATAATTACCAGAACGAGCTCTGGAGCCGCTTGACGCGTAAATGCTTTGGCTGCGGGGCCTGTACATTCAGCTGCCCCACGTGCCACTGCTTTGATATTACAGACGAGGGCACGGCCTTTGGCGGAGAGAGGCGCAAGAACTGGGACGCCTGCCAGTTCGACCACTTTACCGCACACGCAAGCGGCCACAACCCCCGCGATACACAGTTCAAGAGGTGGCGTAACCGCTTTATGTGCAAGTTCAAGTACTACCCCGATAAGTTCAAGACCACGGGCTGCGTTGGCTGTGGACGCTGCATAAGGGTCTGCCCCGTGCGCCTTGATATAACAGAAGTCATGGAAGAGATATCTCAAATCACTGAGTAGGAAAAAATGGAAAACCTTTATCTGCCAAAACTCGTAACCATCGAAGACGCCTACCTTGAGACCCCTGATGTGAAGAGCTTCAGGCTTGTCTTCAAGGACAAGGCCCTTCGTGATAGCTTTACCTTTAAGACAGGCCAGTTCGGGCTATACTCCGCCTTCGGCCTCGGCGAGTCCACATTCTGCATATCCAACGCCCCCACACGCAAAGGTTACATCCAGTGTACCTTCAGAAAGACGGGGCGCGTAACGGGCGGGCTCTTCGACCTATCCATAGGCGACACCATGGGTTTTCGCGGCCCCTTTGGCAACCATTTTCCCATTGATGAGTGGAAGGGAAAAGACATTGTCTTCATAGCAGGAGGCATCGGTCTGCCCCCTGTACGCTCGGTAATCCTTAACTGTCTTGACAGGCGCGAGTATTTTGGCAATATAACCATTGTCTACGGCTCAAGGTGCGTTGAAGACCTTGTGTACAAAAACGAGCTCGCTCACTGGAACGACCGCGATGACGTGGCCCTCTACCAGACCGTAGACCCCGGAGGCGAGACACCTGAGTGGAAGGGCGAGGTTGGTTTTGTACCCATGATACTCGAAAAAGCCGCCCCATCGCCAAAGAACTCCGTAGCCGTAATCTGCGGGCCGCCCATTATGATAAAGTTCTCCCTCAACGTGCTCTCAGACCTGGGTTTTTCTGACGAGGACGTCTATACCACCCTTGAGAACAAGATGAAGTGCGGCGTAGGTAAATGCGGCCGCTGCAATGTGGGAGATATTTATATCTGTAAGGAAGGCCCCGTATATACCGCCGCTGATATAAAAAAGATGTACTACGACTTCTAAGGTGGCGTGTGGGCAGATTAAAAAGACTTGTACGATGGGTGGAGCGTAGCGCAACCCATCAAACGAAAAACAGCGCGGCCCACTTACCGCAGGGCCGCTTTAGTGACTATTAAAAAATTGAACATACAGTAATAACATTTGGAGACTGCCATGACGAAGATAAAACCAGCCGCCACAGGAGACCGCACTATCCCGCCCAAGGGAGCAAAGATGATACCCATCTTCATCATGGGCAGAGAGTACATGGTCCCCGAGACCCTTACCATCATGAAGGCCATCGAGTACTCGGGATATAAGTACACACGGGGCTGCGGCTGTAGAGGAGGAATCTGCGGGGCATGCGCCACCTTCTACCGCTTTGTAGGGGACTACAGGCTTAGAACGGGCCTTGCCTGCCAGACCGTGGCAACAGAGGGCATGATAATCATGCAGCTGCCCTTTTTTCCCTCAAATCGGCCTGATTACGACCTCAGCACCATCAAAGATACCCCCCACGAGGTATTGCGTCAACTCTACCCCGAGGTATTCAAATGCGTGGGCTGCGGCACCTGCACAAGGACTTGCCCCATGGATATTGATGTCATGGACTACATAGCCCTTATGAAGAGAGGCGACCTGAAGGGCGCGTCGTTAAAGTCCTTTGACTGCGTATTATGCGGGCTCTGCGCATCAAGGTGCCCTGCGCAGATATCCCAGTTCACAGCCGCCATGTTCGTGCGAAGGTTATACGCCCGTGAGATTATGCCGCGGGCAACGCACCTTGGTAAACGCGTCGAAGAGATAACAAGCGGAAAGTACAGGGGTATGCTTGATGAGCTTGCCGGGATGGACGAGGAGGCAGTAAAAAAACTCTACGTAGAGCGTCAGCGTGAGCCTGATATGAGTGAAGCCGGCGCGTGGATGCCCGAAGACGTGAGCCACCTGTAAAAAATAAACAGAGAGAGAATCATGACAGTAATAGGGAGTCTGAGATGAGCGGATATACACCGGAACTTAGGGAACAGATTAAGAAGGTAGAGGCCACAAGAGCCCAGAGGGTTGCCATAGCCAGAAAAGGAGAACACTTCCCTGCCCTCACCTTGGAAGATAGGCAAAAACGCCTTGAGAGATACCACCCTGATTACAAGACCGAGGGCAGGCGTCCCCTTGCCGTAGGCCCGAATAAGGGTACCGTACTTCCCGAGGAACTTGCCTCGGTAATCGAGTCAAAGAGCAGGCTGGGTACGGCTCGCCTCACCCTCTCCAAACCCGATTACGAGACCGATGTCCTTGTTATCGGCGGAGGAGGGGCCGGTACGGCCGCCGCTCTAACGGCCGCAGAAAAGGGCCAGCGTGTCATAGTCTCCACAAAGCTCCGCCACGGCGACTCCAACACGGTCATGGCCGAGGGCGGCATTCAGGCCGCTGACCAGGAGTGCGACTCACCTTATTATCACTACCTTGACGTAATAGGAGGCGGCCATTTTTCAAACCAGACCGGCCTTGTAGCCGCCATGGCCAATGACGCCCCCCTTATAATAGGCTGGCTTGAAGAGCTTGGCATGATGTTCGATAAACACCCCGACGGCAGGATGAGGGTACGCCACGGCGGGGGCACCTCGCGTAAAAGAATGCACTCATCTGGCGATATGACAGGGGCCGAGATAATGCGCGTGCTCCGCGACGAGGCACGTAACCGCAGAGATTCCATAAAGGTCATGGAGTTCACCCCTGCCGTAGAGCTTCTTATTGACGATAAAGGCAGATGCGGCGGAGCCATGCTCTACAACATGGAGACAGAAGAATATTACGTGGTACGGGCAAAGTCCGTCATTATCGCCACGGGAGGTTTCGGAAGGCTCCACATACAGGGTTTTCCCACTACGAACCATTACGGTGCAACGGCCGACGGCGTTGTCATGGCCTACCGCGCGGGGGCAAAGCTCCAGGACATGGACTCCACGCAGTACCACCCCACAGGGGCCGTATACCCCGAGCAGAACGTAGGGCTCCTTATTACAGAAAAAGTACGCGGCCTCGGAGCTCAGCTCCTTAATACGGCCGGTGAGCAGTTCTGTTTTCCATTAGAGCCACGCGATGTGGAATCCTCGTGCATCATCAGAGAGTGCCTTGATGAGTGCAAAGGCGTGCTTACGCCCACGGGCAGGTACGGCGTCTGGCTCGACTCGCCGATGATAGATATGCTTCACGGTGAAGGCACGGTACGTAAAGAGCTTCCGGCAAAATTTATCCAGTTTAAACGCTATAATATCGACATAACAAAACTGCCCATGCTCGTATACCCCACGCTCCACTATCAGAACGGGGGGCTCCTTATAAATGATAAGGGCGAGGCTACGATTAAAGGGCTCTACGCCTCAGGGGAGGTAGCAGGAGGCGTGCACGGCAGAAACCGTCTCATGGGCAACTCGTTACTTGATATCCTTGTCTTCGGAAGACGCGCGGGGCTTAATGCCTCGGAGTACTCCGCGGAGTGTAAACCATCAAAGAAGGTCTCGCTGAAACACGTAAAGGCCTTTCAGGCCGAGCTTAAAGAGGCAGGTTTTGGCAGCGCGGCCTGCGGTCCCATGCTTCTTCCCGACTACACGCCGGAGCACGTGGCAAAAAGGCGTTTTGATTAAGATAGTTTTTTTAAATATACTAACTGAATCGATTCAGGGCAATCCGTAACCTGTAAAAGGAGAGGGATGTATCCATGAATATTCACGAATATCAGGCAAAAGAACTACTTGGAAAATTTAATGTACCAGTACCAAAGGGCAATATCGCCTTTACGCCCACCGAGGCCGTTGAGGCATCAAAAGAGTTCCTCTCCGGGGACGGAGGGGTATGTGTGGTAAAGGCGCAGATACACGCCGGGGGCCGCGGCAAGGCCGGAGGCGTAAAGCTTGCCCGCTCCGCCGACGAGGTGCTTGAGGCCGCAAAGAGTATACTCGGGGCAACCCTTGTAACGCATCAGACAGGCCCCGAGGGTAAAGAGGTTAGAAAACTCCTCATCGAAGAGGGCTGCGATATTAGCAGAGAACTCTATCTCGGCCTTGTTGTTGACCGCGCCACAGAGCGGGTAGCCGTTATGGCCTCCTCCGAGGGCGGCATGGAGATAGAGGTAGTAGCGGCAAAGACGCCGGAGAAGATATTCAAAGAGTTCATAGACCCGGCAACAGGGCTTATACCCTTTCAGGGCAGAAAACTCGCCTTCGCCCTTGGCCTTGAGAAACCCTCCATCAATAAATTCGTAAAACTCCTCACCAACCTGTACACTGCCTTTACGGCCTCTGACTGCGCCCTTGTGGAGATAAACCCCCTTGTGGTAACGGGCAGCGGTGATCTCATAGCCCTTGACGCAAAGCTCGGTTTTGACGACAGCGCGCTATTTCGCCATAAAGACATCGAGGCGTTGCGCGACCTTGACGAAGAAGACCCCTCAGAGACCGAGGCCGCAAGGTACGACCTTAACTACGTCTCCCTTGATGGCCATATCGGCTGCATGGTAAACGGCGCGGGCCTTGCCATGGCCACTATGGACATTATAAAACTCTACGGCGGAAACCCCGCAAACTTTCTCGATGTAGGCGGCGGCGCGCAGCAGGAGCAAGTCACCGCGGCCTTTAAGATACTCGTATCCGACCCCCGCGTAAAGGGCCTCTTCGTCAATATATTCGGGGGCATCATGCGCTGCGATATCATCGCCGAGGGCATTGTGGCGGCGGCAAAAGAAGTTGGCCTCACCGTACCCCTTGTCGTAAGGCTGCAGGGCACCAACGTCGATGAGGGTAAAAAAATCCTGGCAGATTCAGGCATTGATATAATCACCGCAGATAAGATGGATGACGCGGCAAGGCTCGCCGTAGAGGCCGCGCAATAAAGACGGCCTCATGCGGTTAACACCTACAAAAATACAACGGAGTCCCTTATGAGCATTCTTATTAATAGTTCCACAAGGGTTATTTGTCAGGGCATTACCGGCGCGCAGGGCACATTTCACACGCGCCAGATGGTCGAGTACGGCACCAATATGGTAGGAGGAGTTACCCCCGGTAAAGGCGGCACGAAAATCGACGGTATACCGGTCTTTAACTCCGTCTCCAACGCCGCAATAGAGACGGGCTGCGACGCCACTGTAATATACGTGCCCGCGCCCTTTGCCGCCGATGCCATTATGGAAGCCGTAGACGCTGGTATCCCACTTGTTATCTGCATTACCGAGGGCATACCCGTCCAAGATATGGTAAAGGTAAAGAGGTTCATGGACGGATCAAACTCACGGCTCATCGGCCCCAACTGCCCGGGAGTAATAACCCCCGGCGAGTGCAAGATAGGCATAATGCCGGGCCACATTCACAGCAAAGGCATAGCCGGAGTGGTCTCAAGGAGCGGCACCCTCACCTACGAGGCCGTAGACCAGCTTACACGCCTCGGCATAGGAGAGACCACCTGCGTTGGCATAGGCGGAGACCCCGTGAACGGCACTAACTTTATTGATATACTTACAATGTTCGAGGCCGACCCTGAGACAGAGGCCGTTGTAATGATAGGCGAGATAGGCGGCACGGCAGAAGAAGAGGCCGCCCAGTTTGTGAAAGAAAAGATGACCAAACCCGTAGTTGGTTACATAGCCGGTGTCACGGCCCCCGCGGGAAAGAGAATGGGCCATGCGGGAGCCATAATATCAGGCGGCAAGGGCACGGCTACTGAAAAAATGGCGGCCCTTAGAGAGGCGGGCATAGCCGTCACTGAGAGCCCGGCGGAAATTGGCTCTACATTACAAAAAATCCTTAAAAAAAGCTGATTTTTTCAAGAGGTCCTATTGACCTTAAGCCCCCTACATGGTAAAAATATACACACACTCACGAATATACAGCATCAATATATCCTTTATAAACACAATTAATAAGGACGGCTTATAATGGCAGAGGCCGAGAAGAAACTTCCGAGAATTGAAATAGACGCCGTGCGTTGCAAGGGTTGCGCTATATGTGTTGATTTTTGCCCCACAAAGGTCCTTATGATGAAGGGAACCATCGCGGCGGTGCAAAATCTTGAGGCCTGCACCAGGTGTCAGCTATGCGATCTAAGGTGTCCTGATTTCGCCATCCGTGTCTTCGACTGATAGCACCGGGGCTGGTCTTAAAAACCGGGGCTGGTCTTAAAAACC
>JBHHUP010000056.1:0-8946 GCA_046753845.1 Thermodesulfobacteriota bacterium | reverse complement strand
TCTTGTATCTCCTTCCGGAAGTTTCCAGATGGTGTGTATGTGGTCGGGGAGCAGGACCCATGCCGTTATCTCAAAGGGATATAATCTGCGGGCCTCTCTTATGACCTCTCTTAATATTACTCTTGATTCATCAATACAGAGGATAGGGTGCCTTTTATATGTAACAACAGTAAAAAAGTAGGTGTTACCCAACCTTGATCTTCGGTATTCGGGCATGGCCGCCTCATATGCCTTTGTTTTTGGTGGGCACAGCCCACCCTACTCTATGCTCCGTGGGGCGCGGGGAGTAACTTCATGGCTCTGAGCCCCATCCCCTATTGGTTTTCTTTGTCTTACTTTCTTTTTTCCAAAAGAAAATTTTTTTAACTGGCGGGCCAGGCCCGCCGGCCTAACCGTATTTACTTTTAATCTTACAAAAATTTTTCCCTATTTCCCGCCATCTTAGCGGCCATCTCTATGGCGGAGATGAGGCTCAAGGGGTTTGCCTCTCCCTTCCATGCGATATCATATGCCGTGCCGTGGTCCGGCGAGGTGCGTATAACGGGCAGACCCAGCGTGACGTTTATGCCGTCGTCAAAGTGCAGGAGTTTTAATGGCCCAAGCCCCTGGTCGTGGTACATGCAGACAACGGCGTTAAACTCTTTTTTCCGTACGGCGCGGTAAAAGACTGTATCAGGCGGCTCGGGACCAGTTACATTAATCCCCGCGGCCCGTGCCCTCTTAATGGCCGGTGCGATGACCTCTTGCTCCTCGGCACCGAAAATACCGCCCTCGCCCGCATGGGGGTTAAGGCCGGCAACGGCTATGGAGGGTTTTTCTATGGCAAAACGGCTCTTAAGTGAATCCGCTGTAACCTTCAATGTATAAAAAATACTCTCTTCGGTAATAAGGGCGGGAAGCTCCCGCATGGATACGTGGGTGGTAACAAGGGCTACTTTGAGGTCATCTGAGCGCGGTCCGCAGAGCATCATCACGGGGTCGATATCTCCGCAGAGGTGGGCGATAAACTCCGTATGGCCGGGAAAGGAAAAGCCCGACAAACTTGCCGTCTCTTTATTTATGGGCGCCGTGACAACTGCCGATACCTTACCTGAAAGGGCGTCTTTTACGGCGCGCTCCACGGCGGCTATCATGGCGCGCCCCGCTTCAGAGCCGGCTCGGCCCGGCTGAAGGTTAGACGTATCAATGGAGCTTGTCTCCACTACCCGCTCAGGAGCGGGTCCTGGAAGACCGAGCTTTTTTGCTACAAGCTCAAGGACCCCCGCGTCTCCATAAAGAAGAGGCTCGGCAACGGCAAGGACGCGCGAGTCAGTAAGGGCCCGCAGTACAAGCTCGGGGCCGATGCCCGCGGGGTCGCCCATGGTAAGGGCTATCTTTTGTCTCACACTCTCCACGCTGTCTTCCGTCTCAGAGCCTTACATCAATATTAGCAAGGGCCTTCTCGTTCTCAAACCACGTCTCCACCATCTCCCTGTAGACCTTGCTAAAGAGTTTCTGATAGATAACCTCTCTGACCTTTGCAAGAGGCGCCGGCTCTCCGGCGTGATAGGCCATAAATTTCACAAAATATATGCCCTCGGGCTTTCTTATGGCCGGGCTTACCTCGCCGAGACTAAGCGCACGAATAGCCCGCTCAAGAGACTCATCGAGCTCGCCGGCCTTTATAAAACCAAGGTCGCCTCCGGACTCCACGCTCTGGTCATCGGAGTAAGACCTTGCGAGCACACTAAATTCCTGCTTATCTCTTAACCCCTTCTCCACCTGATAAAGCCTCTTGGCGGCTCTCGCCTTATCTTCTCCCTCAATAAAAATCAGACCTATCCTGTACGAAGGCGTGCCGTAAAACTTATCGATGTGCTGTCTGTAATAGTTCTCTATCTCATCAGGTTTTATATCTATCCGTGAACGGAACCTCATGTCCATAAACTTTGATGAGCGTATCTGCTCGCGCAGCCTGTCCCTGTACTCATCATTAGTAAGGCCGCTTGAGGCAAGGGCCATCATTAGTTCTTTACGGGTAAAGCCGTTCTGATCCTGCACCGCCTTAACGGCGTTATCTATCTCCTCTTCACTGACCTCTATGCCAACCCTGTCAGAGGCCTGCTTTATAAGTTTTTCCTTAATAAGCGAGTCGAGAATCTTTTTTTCCGTGACTCCCGCCGCGCCTTCTTCGGTGTCCTTAAAGGCGCTCTTCTCAAGAGCGACAGTAGCTTTAAGCTCCGAGAGCGTTATCACCTCGTCGTTTATCACAGCGACTATCCTGTCCATGACCTTTGCAAAGGACGCGCTGTTGAAGACTAAAACAAGCAGCAAAACCCCTGCTGAGGTTACAGTAAAAAAAAATCTTTTTTCACTAATCACAAAAACTCCTCCCTTACCTCTATCTGCGTATTCTTTTTTAATGAGTCTATCCACTTCTCAAAACGGGTCTCCCTCTGCCGGCGCCGCAGTGTCTCGTTGATGTCTTTACGGGCCTCGGTAAAGGTAAGATGTTTACCGTTTTTTTTGGCCTCAAGGAGAAAGATATGATAGCCGTACTCTGTCTTTATTGTCCCGCTTATCTCGCCGGGTTTTAGTGAGAATACAGCTTTTTCGAACTCCTCGGGCATCTCTCCTCTTGCAAAAAAACCAAGGTCGCCGCCTTTAGCGGCCTCGGGGCTGAGAGATACCTTACGGGCCCGCTCGGCAAAGTTCTCCTTTGTAAGGCCTTCTCTAACCTTCTCGGCCTCATCCTCCGTTGAGAGAACTATCATCCTCGCGCGGACCTTCTGCGGAGTATCATAATCCTTGATATGTTCCTTGTAATATTTGCGGGCCTCGCCCTTTTTTATCTCCAGACCTTCATCCACGATAACGGTTATGGTCTTTTCAATAAGCAGTCTTCTTCCAAGTTCATCGAACCAGCCCTGCATGTTTCCAAAGGCCTTGATAATTCCCTCATTAAAGCCCTCGCCTGCGGCCTCTTCTCTTATCCGCACACCCTCGGCGCTAACCTCCCCGGCCGCGAGCCTGATCCCCAGCCTGGCGGCTTCACCAAGGATAAGCTCCTCTTCTATCATCTCCGCCGCAGTATCCCTTCTTACGTAAGCCTCATCTACCCCCTCGCCGCCCGCACCGGCAAGCCTCCTCTTTACCCTTGCCGTAAAATCAGCGTAAGTAACGGTGCGTCCTCCCACATTTATTATCACCTCTTCAGCCGAGGGCTCGCCGCTGCCGCCGCCGCATCCGAAGAGAAAGATAATAAGGGCCATTGCCGCAAAGATACGCAGGCCTCTGTTAAACTTTGCCCTATTGCCCTTAACTCTCACTATAACACCCGCCAAGAAGTTCTTTCAATACATATTGGGCCTCACCAAGAGGCTCGGCGTCCTTGCCAAGGCACGCGGAGAACCTGCCGTCGCTTGATATACGAAATCTCGACGCGTCAAGCCGAACAAGACGCGTAGCGTTATTTACAACAGAGACATCCGTTGCGGTATCGCCTGCGCCGTTAAAATTAATATAAAGTCTGCCTGCCTTCTGGTCAAGCTCTCTGGCCTTGAGAGACTTCAGGAGCAGCCTTATAGAGACCGTCTCCAGGATATTTTCCACCACAACCGGCAGGGGCCCGTAGCGATCCCTGACCTCTTCTTCAATAGCGCGAAGCTCTTCATCGTTTTTAATAGAGGCAAATCTCTTGTAAAGGCCGAGCCTCTGGCCTGTATGGGGCACGTAATCATCGGGGATGTACTGCGATACCTTTATATTCACCTCGGGCTCGGCCTCTTCGGAGATTGTCTCACCCTTCATCTCGGCCACCGTATCCTCAAGTATACGAGTATACATCTCAAAACCCACGCTGGCAATCTGGCCGGACTGGTTTGTGCCAAGAAGCTCTCCGGCGCCCCGTATCTCAAGATCGTATGCCGCCACCTTAAAGCCCGAGCCGGGCTCAGAGAGCTCACGGATTACCTCAAGGCGCTTTTCCGCCAGAGGGGTAAGGTTCATTGTCTCGGGTATCATAAAGTAGGCGTAGGCGCGGTGACTGGAGCGTCCCACGCGGCCGCGGAGCTGATATAACTCGGCAAGCCCGAAGGCATCCGCCCTGTTGATTATTATGGTATTGGCCAATGGGATATCAAGGCCCGACTCTATTATGGCAGTTGATAGAAGGACATCAAACTCGCGATTCACAAAACCGAGCATCTTTTTCTCAAGCTCATGCTCCCGCATCTGCCCGTGAGCCACGGCGATGCGCGCGTGAGGGAGAATTCTTCCAAGCATCTCCTCAAGTGGCGGCATGGATTGGACCCTGTTATGGACAAAAAAGACCTGCCCGCCCCTATCCATCTCACGCTCTATGGCCTCCTTTATAAGAGACTCGTCAAACCTCGTGACCTCTGTCCTTACGGCAAGCCTGTCTTCGGGCGGGGTGTTGATTATGCTGAGATCACGGAGGCTCGCCAGTGACATATGCAGTGTTCTCGGTATAGGGGTCGCCGTAAGGGCCAGGACATCAACGGTACTGCGGAGCTTTTTAAGCCTCTCCTTCTGGCGCACACCGAACCTGTGCTCCTCGTCGATGATGACAAGGCCGAGATCCTTAAAGCTGATATCACCCTGAGCGAGCCTGTGCGTACCTATGATTATATCCACACCGCCCGCGGCAAGTTTTTTTAGGACCTCTCTCTGCTCTTTTTTAGTCCTGAAGCGGCTTATAACCTCTACATTTACGGGATAGGCGCCGAGACGCCTTGTAAAGGTAATGTAGTGCTGCTGGGCAAGCACCGTAGTGGGCACAAGGATTGCCACCTGCTTTCCATCAAGGACGGCCTTGAAGGCGGCCCTTATCGCCACCTCGGTCTTACCGTAACCCACATCGCCGCAGACAAGCCTGTCCATGGGCGAGGGTTTCATCATGTCAGAGAGGCATTCCTCAATGGCACGCGCCTGATCGGGCGTCTCCTCATACTCGAACCCTGCCTCCATCTCGCGAAAGGTGGCCTCAGGGGCGGAGAAGGCAAACCCCGGGGCCACCTGCCTTGCCGCGTATAATTTCAGCAGCTCTCCTGCCATGTTCTCAATGGCCTTTTTTATCTTACCCTTGGTCTTCTTCCACTTCAGCCCTCCGAGCTTATCGAGCTCAGGGTCGGCTCGGCCCTCGAAGCTATTATACCTCACAAGACGGTCCATTCTCTCAACAGGCATGTACAACCTGTCGCCCCCCAGATACTCAAGTAGGAGAAAATCCTTTGCCACGCCCTCAACAATACGCCTCTTAAGGCCCCTGTACAGACCTATGCCGTGCAGGGTATGGACGATAAAGTCTCCCTCGGAAAGGTCGCCGAGCTCTGTAAGGGCCTCTCCCGGCCTTGCCGGCGGCGGCGGCCTCTTATTTACCCTGGCCCCGAATATCTCCTCTTCTGAGATAAAGGCGATAGCCGGGTTAAGGAGAGAAAAACCAGCCGACAAAGAACCCTCGGAGATAAAGACCCCCTTTGAAGCGGCACTAAGCACGGCGCGGCAGGGCGATAAAAGGGCCTTTATACCGTAACCCTGGAGCAGCTCCATGGTCCTCTCTGCCTGTGCCCTGTTATGGGCGGTAATATAGACATCCGTCCCCCTCTCCACCCACTCGCCTATGGCCTCGGCAAGTGGTTTTAGGGGCAGGTCCCTGCCCGTCCTTGACTGCTGAACCTCGCCCTTAAGCTCAATATTAGAGCGTGAAGCAACCGTAACTTCCCTGCCATCTTTTTTGCCGCCTCCGCCAATTAGCGACTCCATGGCGATAACGGGAAATCTCAAGAGACCGTGAGCAATCTCCGCTGCCGCGGCATAGAGGCTCTGGCGGGTAAGAAAAAACCTCTTTCTCTCGACAAAGGACTCTTCTCTCTCCTTAATTTCCTCTTGAAATTCCTCAATCGCAGCGACTACACCACGGCGGTTCGGTATAAATAAGACGGTCTCCCCTGGCATATGATCAAAGAACGTATCAAGGCTCTCATTAAAGTAAGGATAGAGCCCGTAAACGGTCTCGCCCGGAGAATTTTCTTTAAGCCTGTTAAAGATAGGCTGCCAGACCTCAGGGGGCAGATCGAGCTCTGCGGCGCGCTCCATGACCTTTTTTCGCGCAGCGGCCCTCTCTGCCTCGCCGTACCCCGCCTCGCCTGCAGGCAGGACAATGGCCTCGTTGAGAGCGGCAACAGATCTCTGCGTTCGTGTATCAAAAGACCGTATGGACTCCACTGTATCGCCGAAGAACTCCACCCTCAGGGGACGCGTCCCTGTAGCGGGAAATATATCCACAATAGCCCCGCGCACACTTACCTCGCCCCTCTCCTCCACCATGGGAACCCTTGTAAATCCGCGCTCAAGCAGGTCGCTCACCAGGACGTCGCGCATATACTCCTCATCGCGGACAAGCCTTATTACCCGGGACTCGAAGACAGGCGCCGGAGCCAGCTTCTGCACAAGGTTTCGCGCCGTAGTCACCGTGACAAAAGGACGACCTTCGGTAAACCTGTGATAAAGCTCCATACGCGCCGCGAGTATGGAGGGGTGCGGGGCCTTCAACTCAAAGGGCAGCAATTCAGTCTCGGGAAAGAGATAGACAGCTTCAGGGCCAAGAAAAAACCGCAGGTCTTCGGCAAAGCGAGCGGCGGCCCGCGTATCAGAGAGTACGGCGAGTAGGGGGCGGTTTTCAGAGCTGAAAAAAGATGCCAGCAAAAAGGCCCCCGAGGCGCCGTGCAGCCCCGATATACTGAGCTCCTGGCCCGGCGCTACATCTCCGGCCATCTCCAGGGCATCTTTAAGAGAAATATCCCTCTTGTCCACAGCCGCTCTTTTCATGATTTCCGGCACATTAACCTGCCTTTACAGGAGTTATAAATAAGCTATCGAAATTTTGAATTATAACACATTAGAGATCATTTTTTTAAGGATAAAAAGTATATTCCCATCTTGACGATACCCGCAAGTGGTGCTAAACTTTTTTCATGCCCGAAAAAATCATAAAGAGCTTTGGGGTAAAGTTTCTTCAGATTATAGATGAATCAGGGGCCGCCGATGCCGCGCTGCTGCCCGAGCTATCTGCTGAAGAGTTTCTTAATCTGTACAGAGCAATGACCCTTTCAAGGACCTTTAACCGTATGGCCCTTGCCCTGCAGCGCGAGGGACGTATCGGCACCTATGCCTCCATCCTCGGCCAGGAGGCCTCGCAGATAGGTTCTGCCCTTGCCCTTCCGGCTGCAGACTGGATATTCCCGTCCTTTCGTGAGACCGGTGTCTTTATCTCGCGCGGATACCCCCTATGGCGCATATTTCGTTACTGGCGCGGCGATGAGAGGGGCATGGAGGCCCCCGCCGATATGAATATCTTTCCCATGAGCGTACCCGTGGGGAGCCAGATAACCCATGCCGTTGGCGCGGCCATGGCCATGAACATAAAAAAAGATAAGAATGTTGCCGTCACCTACTTCGGTGACGGCGGCTCGTCACGGGGAGACTTTCACGAGGGGCTGAACTTTGCCGGCGTATTCAAGGCCCCTGTTGTCTTTCTCTGCCAGAATAACCAGTGGGCCATTTCGCTCCCCAGAGACCGGCAGACCGTGGCCGAGACCATAGCGCAGAGGGCCGCGGGGTACGGCATCCCCGGAGTTCAGGTAGACGGCAACGACATAATGGCCGTCTATGCCGCTACTACACGTGCCGTGGCAAGGGCGCGCGCGGGCGAGGGCCCAACGCTTATAGAGTGCGTTACCTACCGCCTGGACGACCACACCACGGCCGACGATTCATCAAGGTACAGGACGGATGAGGACGTGGCAAAGTGGCAGAAAAAAGAGCCGCTTATAAGGTTTAGAATTTTTCTCGAACAAAAAGGGATATTGAATGCGGACATAGACAAAAAAATAACCGCAGAGGCCGATGAACTTGTAAAGGCAGCCGTCAAAGAGGCCGAGGCCTTTAGCGCGCCCGAGCCAGCGGATATTATTAGATATACCAGCGCCACCCTTAGTCTGAGACAGAAAAAAGACATAAAGGCCATGAAATGGGAAAAATAACCATAGTTAAGGCCATAAATCAGGGACTGGCCGAGGAGATGGAGCGGAACAAGGATGTGGTGCTTCTCGGCGAGGACATCGGCGTAGACGGCGGAGTATTCCGCGTTACTGACGGCCTCCTTGAAAAATTCGGTCCGGAGCGCGTTATAGACACGCCCCTTGCCGAGCTTGCCATAGCTGGCACGGCCATCGGAATGGCCGCCTACGGCCTCAGGCCCGTAGCGGAGATCCAGTTCATGGGTTTTACCTACGGGGCCCTTGAGCAGGTCTTCTCACACGCCGCCCGCATTCGCTCACGCTCACGTGGACGTTTTACCTGCCCCATGGTAATTAGAACCCCTTACGGCATCGGCATAAAGGCCCCGGAGCTGCACAGCGAGTCCGCCGAGGCGCTCTATTGTCATATGCCTGGCATAAAAGTCGTTGCCCCATCAACGCCTTATAACGCAAAGGGGCTCCTTGTCTCGGCCATTCGCGATGAAGACCCTGTCCTCTTTCTGGAACCTGCGAGCATCTACCGCGCCATTAAGGCCGAGGTGCCAGCGGAAGAGTACGCCATACCCCTTGGAAAGGCCGCGATTATGCAGGAGGGTTCTGATATAACCCTTGTCTCATGGGGGGCCATGCTGCACAAGGCCATGGAGGCCTCAGAGGGTTTTAACTGCGAGATAATCGACCTTATGACCTTAAAACCCTTTGACGAAGAGGCCGTACTTGAATCCGTGAAAAAGACAGGCCGTCTTGTAATCGTCCATGAGGCCACGAAAAACTGCGGGCTTGGCGCCGAGATAGCGGCCCTTGCGGCAGAAGAGGTTTTATTTTATCTGAAGGCCCCGATAACAAGGATAGCGGGCCCCGAGGCCGTCACCCCCATGGCAATGCTTGAGGACGATTACGTACCTGG
>JBHHUP010000055.1:0-9455 GCA_046753845.1 Thermodesulfobacteriota bacterium | reverse complement strand
GAGTGGAATAAACCCTATAAAAAATCAGCGCGCGTCGTCGGCGACGTCATAGGTAAGTACCATCCCCACGGCGACTCCGCTGTATACGACGCAATTACAAGGATGGTACAGGACTTTTCTCTCCGCTACCCCCTTGTAGATGGTCAGGGAAACTTCGGCTCCATAGACGGCGACCCGCCTGCGGCCATGCGTTACACAGAGGTCCGTATGGCGCGCTTTGCCGGAGAGCTCCTTAAGGATATTGAGAAAGAAACCGTTGACTTTGCCCCAAACTATGACGAGTCCCTTGCTGAACCCCTCCTTATGCCATCAGTAGTGCCCAACCTCCTTGTTAACGGATCATCAGGCATAGCCGTGGGCATGGCTACGAATATGCCTCCACATAATCTGATTGAAATTATCGATGCCCTTATCTTCGTCCTTGAGAACCCCGCGGCCACGGTAAAGGATGTCCTGCCATTTGTGCCGGGGCCGGATTTTCCAACAGGGGGCATCATCTACGGCCACAGCGGTATAAGAGACGCCTACACAACGGGGCGCGGCGTTATACGCATTCGGGCCCGGGCACTTACGGAAAAACACCCGCGCACAAATCGGCAGGCCATTATCATCACAGAGCTGCCATACATGGTAAATAAGGCCCGCCTCATCGAGTCTATCGCGCGGCTGGTAAAAGATAAAAAAATCACCGGTATCTCCGATATCCGTGACGAGTCCGATAGAGAGGGCATGAGAGTCGTCATCGAGCTCAAACGCGACGAGGTGGCCGAGGTAGTCCTTAACAACCTTTACCTCCACACCCAGATGAAGACCTCTTTCGGCGTCATAAACCTTGCCATTGTAAACGGCCAGCCAAAGGTGCTCACCCTCCTTGGCCTCATAAAAGAGTTCCTCCGCTCAAGAAAAGAAGTAGTGGCCCGCAGAACCATATTCGACCTGAAAAAAGCCCGCGCCAGAGCCCATATATTAGAAGGGCTGAAAATCGCCATAGATAACCTTGATAAGGTAATAAAGCTCATCAGGGCGTCAAAGTCTCCGCAGGAGGCCCGCACCGGCCTTGTCGAGAACTTCACCCTCTCTGTAATTCAGGCCCAGGCCATCCTTGATATGAAACTCCAGAGGCTTACGGCCCTCGAAAGAGAACGGATAATAGAAGAATACCGCCAGATTATGAAACTAATAAAGTCACTGCAGGAGATACTCGCAAGCGAAGCCCTCCTTGAAGGAATTATAAAAGAAGAATTTATTGAGGTCAAAAAAAAGTACGGCGACGAGAGACGAACTGACATCGTAGAAGACACCGGAGATATATCCATAGAGGATATTATCACAGAGGAAGATATGGTGGTGGCTATATCCAAAAGCGGATATATCAAACGCACCCCAACGAGCCTCTTTAGAATCCAGCGCCGAGGCGGTAAGGGCAAGCGCGGCATGACCCCCAAAGACGAGGACTTTGTCAAAAACCTCTTCATCGCCTCCACGCACAGCTTTATCCTCTTTTTCACAGACAAGGGCAAGGCATACTCCCTTAAGGTCTACGATATCCCCCAGGGTGGCCCCGCCGCACGCGGCAAAGCCATCGTTAATATCCTTAACGTCGCTCCCGGTGAGAAAATCACGGCATTCCTGCCTGTAAAGGAATTTGTCGAGAACAACTACATCGTCATGGCCAGCGAGAGCGGAGTGATTAAAAAAACAGACCTCATGAGCTTTTCCCATATACGCACAGGCGGGCTCATAGCCCTCAGCCTCGACGAGGGCGATAAACTCATAGCCGCCCGCCTTACAGACGGTACCCGCGAGCTCTTTATCGGCACACGGCTCGGCCAGGCCATCCATTTTAACGAGGCCGACGTGCGCGAGATGGGACGGCAGGCCCGGGGGGTACGCGCCGTAAGACTCGCTGAAAAAGACCGCGTCATATCAATGGAGGTCTCCGACGCCTCTTCATGTCTTCTTACCGTTACAGAACACGGCTATGGAAAAAGAACAATATTCAGCGAGTACAGACTGCAGAAACGAGGCGGCAGCGGTATTATAAACCTCAAGGTAACGGATAGAAACGGTCCTGTGGCAGGCATACTGAAGGTCAGCGACGCTGACGAGCTTATGATTACAACTACAAAAGGCAAGATTATACGCATAGCCGCAAAGGGAGTCTCCATCATAGGACGCAGCACCCAGGGTGTAAGACTTATGGATATAGAAGAGGGCGAGGGCGAAAAAGTCGCAGATATAGCGCTTATAGCCGAGAGAGACGGGGATAAGGAGGCCGAATAAACCTCACACCCCTTACTTTCTTTTAGAAAAAAGAAAGTAAGATAAAGAAAACCAAAAGCCCGAGCTGAGCATCTGTTACATTAAGAGCACGGCGGCTACGCACCGGCCTTGACTCAGGACTAAGCGAACAACTGACTTACCATTAAAAAAAGAAACTAAGATAAAGAAAACCAAAAGCCCGAGCTGAGCATCTGTTACATTAAGAGCACGGCGGCTACGCACCGGCCTTGACTCAGGGCTAAGCTAACAACTGACTTACCCTTAAAAAAAGAAACCGGGATAAAAGATAAAAAAACCAAAAGACCGGAGATACAACGATAAGAGATTGCAAAATAAATTTAAAAAACTTTTTATACCGCTCACACTGCTCATCTTCTTCCACTCTTTACTTGCGGGATGCAGCGTGCGCACAAATAATAACGCCTCCGCAAGCTACATAGAGGCCGAGGAGCTCCTTGGCAGAGGTAAGTTTTTACTTGCCCTTGATAAATACGAGTTCGTAGCAGAGCATTTCGAGACTACGCCCTTTGCCCCTTTAAGCCTCTATAAAAAAGCTCTTATCTATAACCGTTTTCTCTTAGATAAAAGAAAGGCCGTAGATGCCTATTATAAAGTGCTCTCAGTGTACCCCGAGGCAAAAGAGGCGTATAAAGCCCGTCAGGATCTGGCGGCCATATACTCCGCAGCCGGCGACCACACCAAGGCAGTGGAGCAGTATCAGTGGATACTCGACAGCCGCGTTGAACCTCTAAAGGCCGATGACTACCGTTACATCATCGCCTTAGAGTACTTCAAGATGAGCGACTTCGAGCAGGCAGGAGCCGAGCTTAAAGAGCTCCTTGGCTCGGCAGAGAAAAAAGACATTATCGCAAAGGCCCTCTTGCTGCGGGGCGATACCTTTTATATAACCGGCAAAACCACTGAGGCTATAAAAAACTTTGAGGAAATAATATCAAGGTTCCCCGAAGAGACCGTTGCCGTAAGGGCCTCATTTAACCTGGCAAAGGCCCTTGAGGACTCTGATAAAGAAGACGAGGCACTGGTAATCCTGCAGTCCCTCCGTGATACATACCCTAACAAAGACGTACTTGAGAGCACCATCAAGGGGATAAAGACGCGAATGAGAGCAAAAAAAGCCAAGAGATCAAAGAGGTCGAGGCGATGAGACCCATGGAGATAACGGTACTTGGGGCCGGAAGCTGGGGCACTACCCTCGCCAACCTCCTTGCCGTAAAGGGCCACAAGATAAGGCTCTGGGCAAGAGAAGACGAAGTTGTAAAGAGCATAAATTCCCGCGGTCTAAACGAGTTATTCCTGCCCGGCTCTACACTATCGCCTAACCTCACGGCCGAGGCCTCGGCAACAAAGGCCGTCACAGGCGCGGAGCTGCTCCTGAGCGTAGTCCCTTCCCACGGGGTGCGGGGAGTATTCGAGCAGATTAAACAAAACATACCTTCAGGGGCTCACATTGTAAGCGCCTCAAAGGGCGTTGAGGAAGAAAGTCTGCTCACACCCTCTGCCGTTATTAAAGATGTGCTGAAGCAGGATTGCCGCCTTACGGTCTTATCGGGGCCCTCTTTCGCCGTGGAGGTGGCCGAGGGGCTCCCCGCGGCGCTAAGCGCGGCCTCGGACTCTGCCGATGAGGCAAAGCTCGTGCAGGAGGTCTTCTCCACCCCGGCCTTCAGGGTCTATGCCTGCGCCGATATCCTCGGCGTAGAGCTTGGCGGGGCCCTCAAAAACGTTATAGCCATAGCCGCAGGCATATCCGACGGGCTCGAACTCGGTTTTAACGCCCGCGCCGCCCTTATTACAAGGGGGCTTGCCGAGATAAGCCGCCTCGGCGCCGCGCTGGGGGCGCTGGAGCGTACTTTTTTTGGTTTATCAGGCCTCGGCGACCTTGTCCTTACCTGTACAGGGCCTCTTAGCAGAAACTACAACGTGGGCCTTCAACTTGGAAGAGGTAAATCAATCGATGAGATCGTCTCCTCCATGCATATGGTGGCCGAGGGCGTAAAGACCTCAAGGGCCCTTCTGGCCCTTAGTAACAAAAACGGAGTGGAAATGCCCATAGCAGGGGCCGTTTTCGCCGTAATAGAGGGTCAAAAGACCTCAAAAGAAGCGGTTCTGGGGTTAATGACCCGTGAGCTGAGAGATGAGTAGAGAAAAGACCTAAGCACGCAGGAATAAAAGCCCTTTCTTGACATGAGCCCCTTCTTTTGATATTTTGAAAAATCCGGCTTTAAAAGGGGAAAGGAATGAAGGGGTTATGCAGAAAACCGGCAAATTTACTGCCGGCGGCAAGTACAACAAATTGTCCGCCGGGATTATTTAGTCCCAAAAAACAATAAAACCTGATTATCAAAAAATAAAGGGAGGTCTCTTGTTCATGAAAAAATATCTACTCGCGCCGGGTCCAACGCCCGTGCCCGAATCCACTCTGATGGCCATGTCCGGGCCTATTCTTCATCACAGGACACCGCAGTTCTCGGAGATATTTTACGAGTCCGAGGAGCTTCTGAAGTACGTATTCCAGACCACTGGCGAGGTCCTTATCCTTGCCTCATCGGGCACAGGGGCCATGGAAGGCTCCATATCAAACCTCTTCAGCGCAGGCGATGAGGTTATCGCCGTAAACGGCGGTAAGTTCGGAGAGCGCTGGGGCCAGATCGCCGAGGCCTACGGCCTTAAGGTACACTGGCTGAAAGTTGAGTGGGGCAGGGCCGTAGAGGTAAGCGCGGTTAAAGAAATCCTTGACGCCAACCCTAATATAAAAGGCGTACTTACTCAGGCATCGGAGACCTCTACCACGGTGGCCCATCCCGTTCGCGAGATAGCCGCCCTTACAAAAGACAGAGACTGCCTTACCGTTGTTGACGGCATTACGGCCGTAGGGGTATTTGACGTGCCCATGGATGAGTGGGGCATAGACGTATTGGTCTCGGGCTCGCAGAAGGCATTCATGCTCCCGCCGGGACTTGCCTTCGCGGCGCTAAGTGAGAAGGCATGGGGTTTTGCCGAAAAATCAGAGTCCAGACGTTACTACTTTGATTTTCCAAAAGAGCGTAAAAAAATCGCGGCAAAGACAACGGCATACACGCCGGCCGTATCCCTTATCGTCGGGTTACGCGAGTCGCTGCGCCTTATAAAGGAAGAGGGCCTGCAGAACACCTTTGCCAGACACGACCGTCTTGCCCGCGCTACAAGGGCCGCAGGTGCCGCCCTAGGCCTAAGGCTACTCGCCCCTGATACCCCGAGCAACGCCGTAACAGGCATCTTTGTGCCGGAAAAAATCGATGGAGCGGCCTTTGTAAAGTACCTCCGTGACGATATGGGCGTAACCATCGCCGGAGGCCAGGACCATCTTAAGGGCAAGATCGTACGCGTCGCACACCTTGGATACGCCGATACCTTTGATGTAGTAATAGCTATCTCCGCTATTGAGATGGCCCTTAAAAAATTCGGCGCAGACGTAACCCTTGGTGCGGGTGTAAGCGCTGCGGAAAAAATACTCAGCGAGGTTTATAAATAATGAAGGTACTTATAAGCGACAGCATGAGCTCGCGCGCCGAGGAGATATTCAAGGCACGCGGCATCGAGTGCGTAGTAGATACAGGGCTTAAGCCCGAGGAACTAAAGGAAAAGATAAAGGACTTTGACGGCCTTGTAGTAAGAAGCGCAACAAAGGCCACGCCTGAGATAATAGAGGCCGCCGCTAACCTCAAGGTCATCGGCAGGGCCGGAACAGGCGTGGATAACATAGACCTGCCCGCGGCCACGGAAAAGGGCGTAGTGGTCATGAACACCCCCGGCGGCAACACTGTCACCACGGCAGAGCACGCCGTATCCATGATGCTCGCACTCTCACGCAATATCCCGCAGGCAACGGCCTCCATGAAGGCCGGAAAGTGGGAAAAGAAAAAATTCCAGGGTACAGAGGTTACAGGCAAGACCCTTGGCATCCTCGGCGTAGGCAACATCGGCGCCATTGTGGCCTTAAGGGCCATTGGGCTTCAGATGACAGTCATCGCATATGACCCCTATATATCGGCCGAGGCCGCAGACAAGCTGGGCATTACCATCGTGAGCATGGATGAGCTCTTCGCCAAGAGCGACTTTATCTCCGTGCATGTGCCCCTTACCGGGGAGACAAAGAACCTGCTCTCCAAAGATGCCTTCGCGAAGATGAAACGCGGGGTACGTATTATCAACTGTGCCCGCGGCGGCATAGTAAACGAGACGGACCTCGTAGCTGCCGTAAAAGAAGGCATCGTAGCCGGAGCGGCCTTTGACGTCTATGAAAAAGAGCCCCCTCCAGCCGATAATCCCCTCTTTGGAGTCGATGAGATTATCCTTACACCTCATCTCGGGGCCTCGACACTTGAGGCACAGGAAAATGTGGCCGTAGCCGTATCGGAGCAGATATGCGACTACCTCCTTGACGGCACCATCAGGAACGCCATCAATGTACCATCGGTGCCATCGGAGCTTCTTGCCTCACTTGCCCCCTATATTTCACTTGGTGAAAAACTCGGCAACTTTCAGGGACAGATTCTCGCCGGAGGCATTGAGGAGGTCACCATCGAGTACAGCGGCGATGTCGTTGACCTTGATGTCACGCCCATTACAATAGCCTGCGTAAAGGGCATCCTCTCAGAGGTCCTTGATATGAACGTCAACTTCGTGAACGCCTCCTTTGTAGCCCAGGAACGCGGCATACGCGTCATTGAGACCAAGAGCTCGCGCAGCATAGACTTTGCCAGCTCAATCACCATAAAGGTTAAGACAAAAGAAGGCGGGGACCTTGTCGAGGGCGCGCTCTTCGGTAAACGCGAAGCCCGTATCGTACGTATAAACAACTTCTTCCTCGACGCCATCCCCGAAGGCTGCCTGCTCCTCCTGTACAACGAGGATAAACCCGGCGTCATCGGCAACGTGGGCTGCCTGCTCGCCGAGAATAAGATAAACATCGCGAGGCTGCACCTTGGCCGGCAGGCAACAGGGGGCCAGGCCGTATCTGTATGGAACATCGACACGCCCCTCTCCGAGGAGCTCATAGAAAAGATTCTAACTCTTCCATCCATACTATCGGCGCGCTTAATACAGCTCTAAAGGGCGCGTGGGGCGGTTTACAGAAGCCCGGTCACAGACCCGAGCGAGCAATGGAGAGGATATGAAAGAGCGGCAGGCAAGAAAAGGTTTGCACTCAAAAAAACCGCCCTGCCCCTTTTTTATAGATAGGTTTTTAAGATATTCTTCACTCATATATTCAAGAGACTTATTGTCTCGTAATAAAAGAACACGTTAATGAAAACACCTGAGATAATATCGCTTCCACATGGCGTTCGGGACATCCTTCCCGAAGAGGCCTTGAAGATAGAGCGCGTTGCCGAGGCAATATGCTCCCTCTTCATGGATTATGGCTACCAAAAAATAATCACGCCCCTTCTTGAGTACGAGGACACGCTTTCTCTTGGCATGGGCGGCAACCTCATGGAACGAGTTCTGAAGTTTATAGATCCATTTACAGGCCGTGTCCTTGCCATACGCCCCGACATTACACCGCAGGTGGCGCGTCTTGTGGCAACAAGGATGAAAGACCACCCCCTGCCGCTTAAGCTCTACTACAACGACAACGCAATAAGGTACGTGGGACAGGGCCGTACAAAACTTCGGCAAATTCCGCAGATAGGGGCTGAGTTTATCTCGGAAAAGGCCGACGCCCGCAGCGACGCTGATATGATTATCATGGCCATCGAGGCCCTAAAAGCCGTTGGGCTAAGTGACTTTAAGATAGATATAGGAGACGTAAGTTTCCTGAAAAATATCCTTGCCGGTCTTGAGATCGAGCCGTCTGTACAGCAGAGCATAAGGGATGCCGTTGGGTTAAAAGACAGCTCAGCGCTAAAGGTCACACTTGATGCAGCCGGGACGGGCATAAGCGCCGAGGATAAAAAACGGCTTGTTGAGATACCCGGCCTCTTTGGCAAGACGGATGTCCTTACCCGCGCGCGCTCTATAATAAAGAGCGAAGCGGCCCTTGCCGTTATTACCAACCTCGAAGAAATTCTGGCCATCATAGGCGGTAAGGGACTTGTCGACTTTGTAACAATAGACCTCGGCGAGGTCCGTGGTTTTGATTATTATACAGGTCTCATCTTCGAGGGCTTTGCCGCAGGCTTTGGTAAACCGCTTCTTAGCGGTGGCCGCTACGACCACCTCCTTGAAAAATACGGCTCTACGCCAAAGGCTGCTACGGGCTTTGCCTTTGAGACAGAAAACGTCGTTGCCGCTCTGGAGCTTATAAAGGACTAATAAAAGAAATATCGGGCACTACGGAACCAAGAAGCCGCAGGTGTATTACCGGACTATTAAAAAAATTCTTTTGGAAAAAAGAAAGCAAGACAAAAAAACTACGGGGGAACGAAACATAATACTTTTTAATATACCTCTTCCCCTACACTGCCTGAAAAAAATCAGTTAAAGACGCAGTACACTCCTTGCATAGAGGTGCGGACCATGGCAAACAACATTGTAATAGTAGGCGCACAGTGGGGCGATGAGGGTAAGGGTAAGATTGTAGATATCCTCACCGAAGAGGCCGGTGTAATCGTACGTTTTCAGGGCGGAAACAACGCCGGGCATACGGTCATAGTAGACGGCGAAAAATTCATCTTTCATCTGCTGCCTTCAGGCATACTGCACAAAAACAAGACCTGCATCATAGGAGACGGCGTGGTGGTAGACCCCGAGGTCCTTGTAGCCGAGATAGAGGTATTGAAAAAGATGGGACGTTTCGATCCCGCGGGACTTCTTATCAGCCAGAACGCTCACCTCATCATGCCATACCACAAGACTCTCGACGCGGCCCGCGAGAGGCTGCGCGGAGACGCGAAGATAGGCACGACAAAACGGGGCATCGGCCCGGCCTATGAGGACAAGGTCTCACGGTGCGGCATCAGGTGCGGCGACCTCCTGAACGAAAAAGTCTTCAGGAAGAAACTCAAGACAAATCTGCTATTCAAAAATCATTACATCGAGACCGTGCTCCACGGTGAGAGCTTCGAGACACATGAGATATACAACCGCTACATGTCTTATGCCGAGAAGATTGCCGGTCACATTCAGGACACCTCGCTCTTTCTTGATAATGCAATCAAGTCAAATAAAAAAAT
>JBHHUP010000054.1:0-9625 GCA_046753845.1 Thermodesulfobacteriota bacterium | reverse complement strand
ACCGCAGGCTCAAAGTCATGGAGCAATCCACAGACGGATTTCGCATAGCCGAGGAAGACCTTAAGATACGCGGGCCGGGAGATTATCTCGGTGAGCGTCAATCGGGGATCGCTGACTTCCAATTCGCCTGGGCCCTTTTAGATTACGACCTTGTAAAGGCCGCAAAGTCTGAGGCAGAGACCTTTGTTTGTGAGACGAGCGGCCTTACAAGGGGCTACGGGCCATGGATAGCAAAGGTTCTGAAGGCCAGGTGGAGTCATAGACTCGAACTTGCCGGCATCGCATAGAAGATTCTTAAATTAAGCAAAAAATCGGTTTTATTACTCTTTTAATTAGGGTATAGTACAGAAATCAAAATCAGCGAAAGTGAGGAATTTTAAACAAATGGCAGAGATAAAGCCCTTTAAAGCGGTATTGTATGACGAAGAAAAGACAGGAGACCTTACGGCCGTAATGGCCCCTCCATATGACGTAATCTCCCCGGAGTTTCTCGATAAACTCTACGCGGCCCACCCCAATAACGTGGTAAGGCTTATACTGGGACGTAAGTTCGAGGACGACAGCCCGGGATCTGACAGGTACTCACGCTCGGCCGCAGACCTCAAAGAGTGGCTTAGCAGCGGTGTGCTGAAGGTAGATGAAAAACCCTCGATATACTATTATAAACAGCGCTACAGACAGCTTGACGGAAGCACCTCCGTAAGAAAGGGTTTTATGGCGCTCTCGCGCCTTGAAGACCTCGGCAAGGGTAAGATTCACGCCCATGAGCGCACGCTCTCGGGGCCAAAGGCCGACCGCCTGAGACTCATGGAGGCCTGCGCCTCGAACTTCAGCTCTATCTTCACCCTCTACTCAGGGGTAACACTTAAGATAAATAAACTCCTTGATGAGTACGTTGTGGGCAGAGACCCTATTATCGATGTACTTGACCACGAGGGTGTAGAGAACATCGTGCACAGGGTTGACGACCCATCTGTTATCGCCACCGTAGCTCAGGTAATGGAGGAAAAAACCCTCTTTATCGCCGACGGCCACCACCGCTACGAGACTGCCCTTAATTACAAAAAACTCATGCATGAGAAGCACCCCGAGGCCTCGGGGGACCAGCCCTATGACTTTGTGATGATGTATTTTTCCAATATGGATGATGAGGGCATGACCGTATGGCCCACGCACAGGGTGATACATAATCTCCCTGGTTTTAAGCCCGAAGAGTTTCTTGATAAACTTAAAAAATACTTTAAGATAAATGTATTAGAGTATAATGATGATACAAAGGATGAGGTCCATAGCTCTCTGATTGCCTCCATGGAGGCTCATGGAGCCGGGGCTAACTGCTTTGGCATGCACTTAAAGGGCGAGTCTGTCTGCTACGAGCTTACCTCTCTGGCCGGGCAGAACCTTGAGGGTGTATTTGACGATACCGTCCCCGATGTATATAAAAATCTTGACGTAACAGTCCTGCACGAGCTCATACTCTCAGGTATTCTCGGCATTTCGCGCGGCGCTCAGGAGCGTCAGGAGAATATCGTCTATGTAAAGAACTACCAGGACGCATTCGCCTCCATGGACGACCCCGCTAACGAGATAGTCTTTCTCCTTAACCCCACAAGGGTATCTGATGTAAAGGACGTAGCCGAGGCCGGTTGCAAGATGCCTCAAAAATCTACTTACTTTTATCCGAAACTCTTAACAGGGCTTGTCCTTAACGTACACAGTAAAGACGGGATATAATCTTACAGCCGCTGATTCCTTATCTTAATCTTACGCCATGAGCGGCTGCAACCGCGCCTGTCATGGTCTTTAGATACGTGTTTTTTCATGGAAAAGATAGGTTCCTATTCATTCAGGCAGGGCGGCAGTGACGAGATAACCTCGGATACGCTGCTGCTCGCTGATTTTATCCCTCCCTTAATTGCTTCAGACTCTGTTATTGATATAGGCGCAGGCTGCGGCGCCCTATCGCTGCTCCTTGCGGCCGGCAATGCCGAGGTGAAGATAACGGCCATAGAGGTATTGCCGGGCCGAGCCGAGGTGATGCGCTCTAATATCAAGGTAAACAGCCTCTCAAGGCGCCTCTCTGTTTTTAACGTCGATTACCGCACTATTAGTAAAAAGTTCCCGAATGGGGCCTTTACCCATGTTGTTACCAACCCGCCTTATATGAAAAAGGGTACGGGTAGGGCAAGCCCCATATTTGAGCGTGAGGCGGCGAGAAGCGAGGTCTTCGGAGGGCTCCGGGATCTTATCAGTGTATCAGCTCACCTCGCGGGCAGCGGGGGAGGCCTTTATATAATCTTTCCTGCCCTGAGGTTTACTGAGCTTCTCGGAGAGCTGCAGTCCAGGGGGCTTCGCCCCGTGAGGGTAAAGTTTATCCATCCCCGTAAAGAAGCGCCTGCCTGCCGTGTCCTTGTAGAGGCGCGCCATGGGCCGTGGGATGAGAGTGAGATAGTGGAGGGGCCGGTTTATTTAAGGTAAGGTGATGTGGCAATGTAGTGCGTAAAGGTCTTTTAAAAGTCTTAAAAATCCTTAAATGCATCTTATCCACAGGTAAGGGTGAAACGAAAACCGTTACGGTCTGTTTTTAAAAGTCCTTAAATGCATATTGTCAGCAGGGCATATGGGAGTTTGGCTGAAGGAGGGGAAAGAACCGGGGGCGGTGCCGGGCAGGGGCTCCCTAAAAGGGGTATTTTTTCATAACCCTGCTTACAAGTTCTCTAAGTGAATCATCTTTTATCCTTGAGGCCGTCTCTTCTATATAGCTATCCGTGAGGGAACACTTTTTCGGCGGGGCCGGCGGAGGTGCGGTTATGGACTCTGGAAGCACCCCGGGTTTAAAGACTATGGCCTTTACCATCGAAGATTCCAGAACCTCGTTAATTTTTTCTATAATCAGCGGTCTCTGATAATTCAGCTCCGTCATCCATGCGCTTGAGGTGACCACGCAGTAGAGGGTGCCTTTTATAAGGGCCCTTGGTTTGGTCTTTTCCGCAACTCTCTTTCCGACGATGGCGGGCCACTCTTTTTTTATCTTGTATTCGCGTAGACGCGGGCCTATGGCGATCTTGGGAAGAGCCCCGGCCATGACAGAGCTTGCGCTAAAAGGCCTTGCGCCCCTCCCGGCGGGTCTGCTTGGCCTTGAATGGAATCTATCTTTGCTCATTTGTGGACCTGAATCTATCAAGTCTTGCCCCTACGATCTGCCCCAATATGGAAGCGGCGAGAATAATCGGGACTATCTTCATACTGAAACCGGCGATAAGTCTGAAGACTATGACAAATGGTATTGGCAGATGGATATACAGAAACCATTGAAATGAAAATTTTTTTGATTTGCCTCTGAGATAGCCGAAAGGAAGGTTAATAACAAAGGCAAAGAGCGTCAGCAGTATAAGTAGCGAGATGGTGTATTGATTGTTCATATATAAGAGGTTACCAGTAAAAACTCGGCCCTGTCAACGCCGAAGATTGCACCTGGAGGGAGAAGACTGGACTATTGGCCCTGATTTTTTCTATATATCACACAAACACCTTGACATTACTCCACTTTCTTATATAGAATACCCTATTAAATCAATATTAATATTAACTTAAATCACAAGACTCATGCTTGAATCACTATCTGACAAATTTAATAAGGTCCTTCGCGACGTAAGGGGCAAGGGTACTCTCAGCGAGGCCAATATAAACGAGACCCTGAAAGACGTGCGTCTCGCCCTGCTTGAGGCCGATGTCAACTTCAAGGTAGTTAAGGATTTTATTGCATCTATACGAGAAAAAGCCCTTGGTAAGGATGTACTTGAGTCCCTTACGCCGGGTCAGCAGTTTACTAAAATTGTCCATGACGAGCTTACCGCCATACTCGGCGGCGAGGACTCAGCCCTTGTGCTCTCGGGCAGGCCCGCCGTTATCATGCTCTGCGGTCTTCAGGGTTCAGGTAAGACTACTACGGCGGCAAAACTTGCCTATGCCCTTAAAAAACAGGGGCGTTCACCTTACCTCGTCCCTGCCGACCTCTTCCGTCTCGCCGCTGTTCATCAGCTGAAGACCCTCGCGGGCGGCATTAACGTTGATTGTTTTGACAGCACCGATTACAGCTCCCCCGCGGAGGTCTGTACCGAGGCCTTAAGGATAGCGGGGCTGAAAAAATACGATACCCTTATCGTTGATACGGCAGGCAGGCTGCATATAGACGAGACACTCATGGGCGAGCTCGGCGGCCTTAAGACCATATTAAAGCCCTCGGAGATACTCTTTGTCGCCGACTCTATGACAGGTCAGGACGCCGTGAATACCGCAAAGGGTTTTGACGCCTCCCTTGATGTAACAGGTGTAATACTTACAAAGTTCGATGGTGACGCAAGGGGCGGAGCGGCGCTCTCAATGCGCATGATTACCGGTAAACCAATTAAGTACATAGGCACCGGTGAAAAAGTAGATTGTCTTGAGGTCTTTCACCCCGAGCGTGTTGCCGGCAGAATCCTTGATCTCGGTGATGTCCTTACCCTTGTAGAGAAGGCCCAGACCACGATTGATGAGAAAGAGGCCGAAGCACTACAAAAAAAAATAAAAAAAGACACATTCACACTCGAAGACTTTAAGGACCAGCTGAAACGCATCAGAAAGATGGGCTCCCTTGATAATATTCTCTCCATGATACCGGGATTCGGGGCCATGAAAAAGGCCAAGAATATAGACTTTGACGAGTCTGAGATGACGAGGATCGAGGCCATTATAAACTCCATGAGCGCTGAAGAGCGCCGCAACCCTGCCTGCCTTAACGCCTCTCGGAGAAAACGCATAGCAAGTGGAAGCGGCACCCGCGTGCAGGATATAAATAAATTTATCAAACAGTACCAGCAGATGCGCAAGATGATGAAAAAGATGAAGAAGTCCGGAGGAGCCGGGCTTAAAGGCATGTTCCAGAACATGATGTAGCTGTAAAACACTTTAGGAGGTATATCAATAAATGTCCGTAAAGATCAGACTCTCAAGACATGGCGCCAAGAAACAACCCTACTACAGGATAGTGGTCTCTGATACCGAATGCCCTCGCGACGGTAAATTCCTTGAGATAGTTGGAAACTATAACCCCAATATCGAGCCCGCAGGTGTTACCTTTAAAGAAGACCGCGTCCGGTACTGGATGGATAACGGGGCTCTTCCCTCAACAACGGTAAAGCAGCTGATGAAAAAATCCGGTGTCTTTAAAGAAAAAGCCGCCTGAGAGGGTTTTGATAAAGAGAAAGGTTCTTTTTTTGGGCTTAGTTTTTTTTGATAATGAGCCGAATTAAAAGATTTAATGCCTCACCTCAGACAGGCGCTAATTAAAAAACTGTGTCTCCAGATTGCGGCGTTTGTTTATAAGTTTACTGAAATAAGTTGTATAACCACTTAAGATTACTCGGTTATTAAAGCCGGGTTTCACTCTACCAGGGTTATTTTATGAAAGTACTTGTAGAACAGATGGCAAAAGCGCTTGTTGATGCTCCCGATTCCGTTCATGTTGTTGAGATAGAGGGTGAGAAGACATCTGTCATTGAGTTATCCGTGGCAAAGGAGGACCTCGGTAAGGTCATAGGTAAACAGGGCCGCACCGCAAAGGCCATGAGGACCATACTTACCGCGGCATCGACGAAGATTCACAAACGCTGCGTTCTTGAGATACTTGAGTAAGGGGCCCCCTGAAAATCTGGTTCCCCTTGGCAGGTTCGGTGCCCCCCACGGGGTGAGGGGAGAGATAAAGTTCAAGCCCTACGAGGGTATTGAGGACTTTATCTGGACTGAGATCTACGTTGTAATGAATAAGAACCTCAGGCGCCTTCAAGTCGAGAATGTGAGGACCCAGACAGGGGCCTTTCTTCTTACTATAAGGGGTATTAATCAGCGCGAAGAGGCCGCCCTGCATACAGGATTAGAGGTCTCTGTTCCTTTAGATAAGATTCCCGAGCCCGAAGAGGGTGAGTATTATTACAAAGATTTAGAAGGGCTCGCTGTTATTACAGATGACGGCAAAGAGCTTGGTTTTATAAGAGATGTTTTTTCCGCCGGAGGCGGTAATGATGTCTTCGAGGTCAAAGGGCCTTTTGGCGAAGTTCTTATCCCTGTTACCGGGGATACGATTTTAGAGGTTAATCTCGAGGAAAAACGCGTAAGAGTACATCTCCTCGAAGGTTTGTTGCCAGAGAGTGAATAATCTCTCATGAGATTTCATATAGTTACTATTTTTCCCGATTTTTTTAAGGCCCCTCTGAGCTACGGCGTTACTGGCAGGGCCATACAAAAGGGGCTTATAGAGGTAAAGGCCCATAATCTACGTGATTACACATCTGATAAGCACCGCACCACAGATGATACGCCTTACGGCGGCGGCTGCGGTATGGTTATGAAGGTCGAGCCCGTGGCAAGGGCGATTGAGGCCATCAGAAGCGATGATATAGCAGACAGCAGGATTATCCTTACCACGCCGCAGGGAGCGCCTTTTACGCAGGATATTGCCCGTGAGCTCTCAGAGGTAGAGAAACTCGTTATCATCTGCGGCAGATACGAGGGCGTTGACGAGAGGATACGGGACCTTGTGGATATGGAGGTCTCCATAGGAGATTACGTACTTACGGGCGGTGAGATTCCCGCCCTTGTTCTAATAGACTCAGTGAGCAGGCTTGTGCAGGGTGTGCTCGGTTCCGGCGATTCAAAGGAAGACGATTCATTCTCCAAAGGATTACTTGAATATCCTCAGTATACGAGGCCGCCAGAGTTTAACGGGTTATCTGTACCTGAGGTGCTGCTCTCGGGAGACCACACCAGGATAGAGAAATACAGAAGAACAGAGAGCCTTAGACGCACCTTAAAAAAAAGACCGGATTTATTGGAAAAGGCTTCCATAAGAGCCGGTGATTGTGAGATAATTACCAGGTTAAAAAAAGAACAGGAAGGAAACTAATAGGAGGAAAGTCAGAATGGGTATTTTGCAGGACATTGAAAAAGACCAGATACGCACGGACCTGCCGGAGTTCGGCGCCGGCGATACGGTGCGTATAAAGGTAAAGATAAAAGAGGGAGCCAAGGAGAGGCTGCAGCCCTTTGAGGGCGTGGTAATAAGAAAACGCTCCTCAAGCGTGAGGGCAACCTTTACGGTACGTAAAGTCTCTTACGGTATAGGCGTTGAGAGGATCTTCCCCGTAAACTCGCCTTCCATACACTCCATCGAGGTACTGAGACGCGGCAAGGTGAGAAGGGCCAAGCTCTACTACCTCCGTGACCTCAAGGGTAAGGCGGCAAGGCTCAAAGAACGTAAATAAGAGGGGTGAGCGGGGTATTATTTTTTCAGAGCCCCCGGAGCTTTCATGGTAAATAATTCTGGCCCGCCTGCGTCTGCAGGCGGGCCTTTCCAGCTCTTACAGCCAGGGAATACTCTACAAAAGTAAACCGGCTTTTATATTTTAAAAGAGGTCTCTAAATAGTGGATACCTGGGAGTCTAAATTATCCCTTGAGGGTTTTTCCTCTGTAGCCGGTGTAGACGAGGCCGGCCGCGGCCCTCTGGCAGGGCCTGTAGTGGCCGCCGCTGTTATACTTAAAGATCCTCTTCCCTTAGATTCAGGTATTATTGATTCTAAAAAACTCTCTCCAAAGACACGCGATAGACTCCTTTCGGAGATTCACGACTCCGCGCTATGCATCGCCATCGGTCTCGCCCGCCATGACGAGGTGGACAGTATCAACATCCATTGCGCCTCGCTTCTCGCCATGGAGAGGGCCGTCTCAAGGCTTGCTCATATCCCTGATTTTCTACTCATAGACGGTAAATTCACCATAGATAACCCGCTGCGCCAAGAGGCCATTATATCCGGAGACAACCTCAGTATCTCAATCGCCGCCGCCTCAATAGTAGCCAAGACCATGCGTGATAAGATTATGATAACTTATGAAAAAATATATCCGGGCTACGGCTTCGCGTCTCATAAAGGCTACGGCACAAAGGCACATATGGATGCCATAAAAACTCTTGGACCATGCCCCATACATAGAAAAACCTTTAAGGGAGTATTAAAATAACCTCCACTTTCTTTTAGAAAAAAGAAAGATTTTTGAACGGGAGCTTGTACCCCGGTGTCCTTGTGTGACAATGGGAATTATAGAAACTAAGAACTATTAAGAAAGTTGGATAAAGAAAACCAATTGGGTACGAAGTCTGGTTCTATGAATATTTACTCAGCGCCCCACGAGGCTAAAGTAGGATGGGCACTGCCCACCACTTAAATCCAAAGGACTATACATGGCTTCAGATAATATAAAAAAAGGTAAAAAAGGCGAGGCCCTGGCCGAGAGATTTTTGAAGAAAAAGGGCTACCGAATTCTGGAAAAAAACTACCGCACCCACTTCGGCGAGGTTGACATAATCGCGAGGGACGGAAAGTCCCTTGTCTTTATCGAGGTAAAGGCACGGAGCAGTGACGGCTTTGGCTCGCCTCTTGCCGCCGTTGGAGCTAAAAAACAATCTCACCTTACAGCCGCCGCCGGTATTTATTTACAGTTAAATCATATTGAAGACCAGCCCGTAAGATTCGATGTTGTTGGCATCACAGGGGAGGGCACAAGGGCAAAGATAGAGCTTGTAAGAAACGCCTTTGATGCCGTAGAGTAGTGGGATAACGCGGCGGCGGATTATCCCTGATATTAAGATAATAATTGTGGTGACCTGATGAACAATTCCAACATATTTTTCTGGGGTTTTATCTTCGGCGCCATTGGATTTGGCTATCTGATGTACGGCATAAAACAGAAAAAACCCATCCCCCTTGTCTGCGGCGCACTCCTCAGCGGCGTTTCTTATTTTGTATCAAATCTTGTTTTTATGTTTATCCTTGCCGGAGTTTTCATGGCCCTGCCCTTTGCCCTTAAGAAGGTGAGGGGATAGAGAAGGGGGGGAGATATTTTGATATTTTTTCGTGTACAGGGTATATTGGTTTTATTCAATCAATTGAAAAATTAAAAGGAAGCCTGATATGGAACCTCTTACAGCATCAATTGTCATCTCAACGGTACTTCCTTTTCTGAAAAAAGGTGGTGAGGCAATAGTAGAGTAGGTTGGGTAGAGGCACGAAACCCAACATATCTTTTGAATCTCTCAAATTTGCCGGGTTTCGCTCCACTATACCCAGTCTACTATTGATTCTCATATCAATTAACATAAAGGTAATCATATGCCCAGAGCAGACACCTTCATCTCATACCTATTGGAAATGCTCGAAGACCTCGGCGCCGTACGGGTCAAACGAATGTTCGGCGGGTACGGCATTTATTCTGATGATATCTTCTTTGCCATTGTCGTTGATAATATTCTATACATCAAGGCTGATGACCTTAACCGTCAGCTCTTTGAGGCAAAAGGGCTTCCACGTTTTACATACAAGAGAAAGGGCAGGGACTGCACCATGAGTTATTACATGGCCCCTGAAGAGGCCCTTGAGGATAAAGATGAACTCTACCTCTGGGCGACAAAAGGATACGAGGCGGCCCTGCGTGGGAAGAAAAAGGCCTGATACTAATCCACTATCTTTATCACTTAACTTTGTAGATACCGTCTTGGCTGTCAAGCCAAAACAGCCGCATTCCAGTTTGGGT
>JBHHUP010000053.1:0-10489 GCA_046753845.1 Thermodesulfobacteriota bacterium | reverse complement strand
AAAGTTGTTTTGAGTGTGACAAATGCGGAGCCAGTAAATTCAAGGACTTAGCCATTTATGGTTAAGTCCTTTTTTTTGGGATTGTGCGGTTTTTGTGAAGTAGCCTTGCGGGCCCCGTCAAGTACCTTCAGGGCACTCACTTTGTGAGAAGTGGGAAGGTGGGTTTACCAGTCACAGCCATTTTTAAGAGTTTCTTGCAACTACAGCAGAATGAATGTCTGAAGAAATTTTACTTGACAGTACTGCTATGGTCATTTATTCTATTGTTTAGACAATTTTGGACAACTTCGGGCAATGTGGGAACTCTATTATGGAACTTGGCGTAAAAAAAGCGGCAAATCTTCTGAACGTATCGGAAAAAACCATCTACAGGATGGTAAAGAATCAGAGTATTCCCTGCTTCAAGATAGGGGGGCTCTGGAGGTTCAGCGAACGGGAGCTCCTTCAGTGGGTCAGGTCCTCGGGGGTCTCAACGCCTTCAACAGTCCTTCCTAGGACTCTACCTGAGGCCGAAATCGGCGAAATATCAATATCAAGCTTACTCCTGAAGGGCGGCATATACTACCGCGTTGCCGGCGATACCAGAGAAGATGTTATAAGAAACTCCCTCATATCGGTCAAGAAAGAAGAGTTGGGCGAAAACATCGAGAGGCTCTTCGAGGCTATAATGAAGAGAGAAAACCTCTGCTCAACGGCCATAGGCCACGGTATAGCCATGCCCCATCCAAGGCCCTTCGGAGAATTTATGAGCAGACGCTCATCCATATCCATCTGTTTTCTTGAGAGCCCCATTGCCTTTGACTCCCTAGACGGCGAGGATGTTTACGTCCTGTTTTTCATCTTTCCACAGAGTGAAGAGCGTTACCTGAAGATACAATCAAGGCTCCTGAGGCTCCTCAAAGAGGCAGACCTCCTGAGCAAACTTAATGAACTGCCGCTTCGCCCCAGGATGCTTGAACTTATCAAGGACAAGGAGTCAGAGGTACTGGAAATGGCGAAGTGACAATACCGTCCCCTACAACACTTATACTCTCATCCGTCTCTATCCTTGTACTTACGGCCTTTATAGCGCCCCTCTTCCATAAACATCAGGGCCTTCTCATAACCCTTGCCTTTTCGCTCTGCTCCATTGCCTCGCTCCTTGGAATTATCGCCGGCTTTATCATCGTAGCGCAGGGCACGGCAGTGGCCATGAACCTTCCGCTCGGTTTACCGGGCCTGCCCTTTCACATCAGGATAGACCCTCTGGCAGGTTTTTTCCTCGTAGTGGTCTCTCTGCTCAGCCTCTTTGTATCCATATATTCCATTGAATACGTAAGGTCCTATCTCGGCAAGAGGAGCATACCGAGGTTTGTCCTCTTTTACTGCCTCTTCATCGCAGGGATGCTTCTTGTCATCGTCTCCGACGACGCCCTTATCTTTCTCATATCATGGGAGATAATGGCCGTCTCGTCATACTTTCTCGTCATTACAGAAGACGAAAAATCGGCCAACAGGCGCGGCGGCTTTGTCTATATCGTAGTGGCCCACATAGGCGCCCTCGCCATACTGCTATCTTTCGGCATCATGGCGGCGCACGCCGGCGGCAGTGGACTTACCGGCTATACCTTCGAGGCCATGCGCCACGGCGTTATTACAAACCCCTGGACGAGCATCGCCTTCTTTCTCGCCTTCTTCGGTTTTGCGGCAAAGGCCGGCGTTATCCCCCTGCACGTCTGGCTCCCCGAGGCCCATCCAGTGGCTCCCTCAAACGTCTCGGCCCTCATGAGCGGCGTTATGCTCAAAACCGCCATATATGGAATTATGAGGGTGGGCTTTGACATCCTCCCCCATGCCCTCTGGTGGTGGGGTGTAGTGGTGCTCATACTGGGGCTCATTTCCGCCGTAATGGGCGTCCTTTACGCCCTCATGCAGCACGACCTCAAGAGGCTTCTTGCCTACCACTCTGTTGAGAACATCGGCATAATACTCATCGGCACGGGGCTTGCCATTATCTTCGCCGCCTTTGATCTGCCCGTACTCTCGGCCCTTGCCCTCACGGCCGCCCTTTATCACACCATGAACCACGCCATGTTCAAGGGCCTGCTCTTCATGGGCGCGGGCGCGGTGCTTCACGCAACGGGAGAAAGAAACATGGAGGAGATGGGCGGGCTTATCCACCGGATGCCCTGGACGGCCTTTCTCTTTCTCATCGCCTGCGTCTCCATCTCGGCGCTTCCGCCCTTTAACGGATTTGTCTCCGAATGGCTTACCTTTCAGGCCTTTCTCCTCTCGCCCGTGCTACCAGGGGCCATGATGAAGATAATCATACCCATAGGGGCCGCCATGCTCGCACTTACAGGGGCGCTGGCCGCGGCCTGTTTCGTAAAGGTATACGGCGTTACCTTTCTCGGGCACTGGCGGGGACACCACAAAAAGCATATACATGATACCGGCTGGCCTATGAGGGCGGCGATGATAATGGCCGGCGCTGCCTGCCTCGGCCTCGGAGTCCTGCCCACCCTCGCCATAGGGTGGCTCGACACCGTGCCCGCCATGCTCGTCAAGGGACGGATTGCGCCATCGGCGGGAAAATTCGGCTGGATGTGGCTCGCGCCCATTTCCTTTAACCGGGCCTCCTACTCCGGCCCCATAGTCCTTGCCGGCATAGTCCTCCTTATTATACTTGTGTACGCAGTACTCCACCTCAAGAATCGCGCCGTCCGCAGAGCCCCCATATGGGACTGCGGCTTCAAAAAACTTACCCCCCGCATGCAGTACACTGCCACATCCTTTGCCATGCCCATAAGGCGTATCTTCGGCTATCTCTTTGACATAAGGGAAAACACCCGCATAGATGGCTTTCACGGACATACGGCACTGCCCGAGAGGATACATTATCACCTCCGCATAAGGGACAGGGTATGGGGATTTTTATATAAACCTCTTATCAAAGCGGCCTTCGGGACATCGCGTTGGCTCGGCAAACTTCAGCATGGAAGGATACAGGTATATCTACTCTATTCTTTCCTTACGATTATCGTCCTTATGGTATTTCTGAGGGTCTTTTGATGAATCCTTACATGACTCAAACTTTGCAGATGATTATGGCGGTCTTCCTCGCCCCCCTCCTTGCGGGGTGGGTAAAGACCTTGAAGTGCAGATTTCAGGGACGCACCTCTCCGGGCCTGCTTCGGCCCTACAAGGACATCAGAAAACTCTTTTCCAAAGAGATAGTTCTCGCCGAGAACGCCTCATGGATATTCCGATTTACGCCATACCTTGTCTTCGGCGTAACCGTGCTCGCCTGCGCCATTGTGCCCATGCTCTCGGTGGACCTTCCCATAGGGGCCACCGCCGATGTCATTGCCCTTGTGGCCCTCTTCGCCATAGCGAGGTTTTTCACGGCGCTCTCAGGCATGGATACGGGCACGGCCTTTGGCGGCATGGGGGCAAGCCGTGAAATGACCATAGCCTCTCTGGCGGAGCCCGCCATGCTCATGGCCATCTTCACCGTATCGCTTGCCAACGGCTCAACTTCTCTAACGGAAATCGCCCATAACACCCTGCATATCCACGGGGGCATAATACTCCGGCCCTCGCTGGCCTTTGCCATACTCTCCTTTACGCTAATTTCCCTTGCCGAGACAGGTAGGATACCCGTAGACAACCCCGCCACTCATCTTGAGCTCACGATGATACACGAGGCCATGATACTTGAGTACTCGGGTCCACATCTCGCCCTTATCGAGTGGTCATCCATGATAAAGCTCCTACTCTTCATATCAATGGGAAGCGCGTTTTTCATGCCCTGGGGCATCGCCGAGCATAACACCGTTACGGGGTTACTTATAGCCTTCGTCTTCCTGCTTCTAAAGCTCGGCCTCGCGGGGATATTGCTTGTTATTATAGAGACGGTAATGGCAAAGATGCGGCTCTTCCGTATGACGGAGTTCATAGGAAGCGCCTTTCTATTCGCCACGCTGGGAATGATATTGTTTTTTATACTGGAGTAAAGACATGAGCACAAACCTCGCCATTCAGATAAACAGCATCTTCGCCGCCTGTATACTGCTTACGGCCTTCGGCCTCCTTGTGCAGAGGCGTATGCTCGGCCTTGTGCATGTATTCGCCCTTCAGGGGCTCTTTCTCGCCCTGAGCACGGCCCTGGTGGCCTATATCACAGGGGCGCACCACCTATATATCTCGGCGCTCCTCGCCCTGCTTATAAAAGTCATCTTTATCCCCTACCTCCTGTACCGCCTCATACACAAACTTAAGGTACAAAGAGAGGTAGAGCCCCTTATAAACCTGCCCGCCACCATGTTGCTGGGCATAGTAATAGTCGTATTTTCTTATTATATGACCACCTCCGTAAGTTCGGCCTCAACCATGGTAACGCGCTCTACTATCGCCCTTGCCATGGCCACCGTCATGCTGGGCCTACTCATGATGATTACAAGAAAAAAGGCCATCACACAGACTATAGGTTTTCTCGCCCTTGATAACGGGCTTATCTTCATGACAACAAGCGCTACGTCAGGCATGCCCCTTGTAGTGGAGCTGGGCATTGCCCTTGACGTACTTATAGCCGCAGTAATATTCGGCATATTTTTTCTTCATATAAGCTCTACATTCGAGACCCTCGATTTGAAAGAGATGGAAACCCTGAGAGAGGATACCGAGAGATAACCGATGCCTGTAACAATACTTGTAGCCATACCCTTTATCTCCGCCTTCGTGCTTGCCCTGGTCGGAGACAGCATATACGCCCCGGAGGTAAACATCTGCGCCTCGGGCCTCACCGCCGCGGCGGGCATATACCTCAGCGCGGCCTTCCTTGCCCGCGGGGCCATGACAGAGGCGCATGCTTTTTTCCACGCCGACGCGCTCAACGTATACCTTGCCTGTATTACCGCCGTTGTCTCACTTACAACGGCCATATTCAGCAGAAGATACATGCGCACGGAGATAGAGCAGGGCCATGTGAACAAAAGGCGCACGCGTTTTTATCACGTCATGTTCCAGATGTTCATATTCTCCATGCTCCTCGCCATGCTTACTAATAACTTCGGGGTCATGTGGATTGCAACGGAGCTCGCCACCCTCTCCACCGTTCTTCTCATATCCCTGTACCGCACCCCTACATCCATTGAGGCGGCATGGAAGTATTTTATCCTCTGCGGCGTTGGCATTGCCCTTGCTCTGTTTGGGACGGTACTCCTTTACTTTGCCGCCGAGTCCATATTCGGCGAGGGCGAGGGGGCCCTCTTGTGGACAAACCTCTATAACGTGCGGGGGCAACTTGAGCCGAATATCATGAGACTGACCTTTATCTTTTTTATCGTAGGCTACGGAACCAAGGTTGGTCTCGCCCCCATGCACAACTGGTTGCCCGATGCGCACAGCGAGAGCCCAACACCCATATCCGCCCTCTTATCGGGACTGCTCCTTAACGTGGCCCTTTACGCCGTATTGAGGATGAAGATACTCGTTGACGGCGCGACCGGCACGGCAATGGCCGGTCATATCATGATGGGCTTTGGTCTGCTTTCGCTCTTCGTAGCGGCATTTTCGCTACTGAGGCAACGCGACATCAAGAGACTCTTCGCCTACTCATCCATAGAACACATGGGGCTCGCGACCTTTGCCTTCGGCCTCGGCGGCCAGCTTGCCACCTTTGCGGCGCTCCTGCATATGCTCCTGCACAGCCTTACAAAATCGGCCATCTTCTTCACCGTGGGCTCCGTTGTGCAGAGGCACGGGACAAAGAGCCTCAAGGATATACGCGGACTCATCAGAGACACTCCATTCATGGGCTGGGGCCTTCTGCTTGGCGTCATGTCCATAGCGGGAATGCCGCCATTCGGCATATTCATAAGCGAGTTTCTTATACTTACGGCCACAATAAAATCGGCCCCCCTCTTAAGCCCCCTGCTCATCATCGGCCTCGCCGTGGCATTTGCCGCCATACTGAGTAAAGCTCAGCAGATGGTCTCGGGCCCGGCAAGAGAGGGCCTCTCTACTCTAAGGGCGGCGGGCCTTCCCATTGTTATTCACATCACCATCATATTCATACTGGGTCTTTATATCCCCGCTCTACTCTCGCGATGGATATACATGGCCGTGGAGATCTTGAAATGAGCTCGCTAACCGCTATATTAGAGAGTCCGGAGTGGGCAGGGCTAAGAGCAGACAGCTCATTGCGCCACGAACATATCCCCGGCTTTATCGCCCCCATTGAGGAATTTGCCGAGGTAGGCCGCAGGCTGAAAAAAGAAGAGGCAAGACTTGTCGCAGAGTGGGCAAGCGATGATACGGCCTTTGAACGTGGTTTTGCGGTACATGCATCCTACGCCAAAAAAAAGGAATATGTTATTCTCACATCATATCTCAAGGCCGGAACATTCACCTTTCCGAGTTTATCAAAGCACTTTGTGGCGGCCTCAAGGTTTGAACGCACAATTCACAGCCTTATGGGGCTGACACCGGGAGGACTCTCCGATAAACGGCCATGGATAAAACACGAAGACTGGCCCGAAGATGCCTTTCCCCTCAGAAAGACCTTTGACGCCGCGCAAAAAATGCCCCGTATAGATGGGGATTACGCCTGGGTACGCGCCGAGGGCGATGGGGTCTATGAGATACCCGTGGGCCCTGTGCACGCGGGAATCATAGAGCCGGGGCACTTCCGTTTTCAGGCCCTTGGCGAAGACATCCTTAATCTTGAGGAAAGGCTCGGCTACGTTCATAAGGGCATCGAAAAGAGGTTCGAGAGCCTCTCGTGGTATGAGGGCGCGCGCCTCGCGGCCCGCGTCTCAGGAGACACTACCGTTGCCCACAGCACGGCCTACTGCCGCGCTCTTGAGGCCCTCTGCGGTTGCGAACCTCCGGCAAGGGCAAACTGGCTGCGCGCCATCATGCTCGAAAGAGAGCGCATCGCAAACCACCTTGGAGACATAGGCGCCATATGCAATGACGCGGCTTTCGCCTTCTTTAATTACCAGTTTTCAAGGCTGAGAGAGACAATTCTTCGAACCAATAAGACAATCTTCGGCCATCGCCTGATGATGGATGGGGTAATTCCCGGCGGGGTCACGGCAGACCTGAACGCTAAGGATATAACCTCTATAAAAGACGAGTTAAAGGGCATATTAGCTGAATTTGAACTCCTTGCGCTTATCTATATAGACAACCCCTCCCTTGGCAACAGGGTCTATGGAACGGGTTTTCTCTCAAGGGAGACGGCGGTAGAGCTTGGCTGTGTGGGTATTGTGGCAAGGGCAAGCAATGTCCCAATTGATGCGCGTATTTCAATGCCATACCCGCCATACGATACGTTGCCCCCGGATATCCGTACCGAAAAAACCGGCGATGTCCACGGACGTATCATGGTGAGGATAGAGGAGGTAAGGGAATCAGTGAGGCTTATCAAGTCTATGCTCTCAGGGCTACCGGAGGGCACGTTAAAGAAGCCGATAAAAAATCCTGAACCTGATAAAAAAGGCTTTGCCCTCGTAGAGGGGTGGCGAGGCGAGATTGTCTATTGGCTACACTCCGGCCCTGAGGGGGAGATAAACCGCTGTATGGTGCGAGGCCCTTCGGCAGTGAACTGGCTTGCCCTTGAGAGCGCCATAAAGTGTAATCTCGTGCCCGACTTTCCGCTCTGCAACAAGAGCTTTAATCAATCGTACTCTGGCAACGACCTGTAACGACTTGAGGTAAAAGATGTTTAGACTCTTACATCAGATATTCAAGACAGGCTTAGTTACTGAACCGCTTGCCCCGGCAGAGGATTCTGTTGTGGAGCTTGTGGGGGCAAGACTTGAAAAATCCATAATGAAAAGATTCAGGGGTAGCCTTACCATCAGGATGGTGGACTCGGGCTCATGCAACGCCTGCGAGCTTGAGGCTCAGGCCATAAACAACCCCATCTACAACGCCGAGCGCTTTGGCATTCACTTTACCGCATCGCCACGCTTTGCCGATATGCTCCTTGTATCCGGCCCCGTGGCAAGAAACATGGAAATAGCCCTCAGACGGACATATGAGTCCATGCCCGCGCCAAAACTCGTCGTTGCCATAGGCGACTGCGCTCGTGACGGCGGGATATTTGGGAAAAGTTACGCATCACTTGGCGGTGTAAACAGGGTAATTCCTGTTGACGCCTATATCGCCGGATGTCCTCCGGAGCCTTCGTTGATATTGGGCGGGATATTGAAAGTAGTTGAAGGTGCCGTAGAACCCCTTCGCAAGAAATATTGAGACTTAAGGTTACATTCATTAACGCAGGGGACATTGGCGAAAAGCCATCTGTAATCTTATTTCATGCAAAAAATCGGTCTTATTGAAGGGTGCGGACAGTTCAGGCTCCCGGGGTGTCCATCTCTCACAAATCCAGATCTAACAAATGAACATGGAAAACTCATCTGATTTGTTGGTTGAGACATACCCCGGTTATACGTTCGAATGCCGCTATTTGTTCTCTTTGATCTTTGATCATCGTGAGGGGTCTCAGGATATGTTCGGTAATAACTCGTTTTCCGCCTTTACTGCTCTTGGGCAGGGAGATGATGTATTGTCGGATTTTGGGCGCAAGGTTAATGAGGGAGAGGATTTGTGTTACCCTCGCACGGCTGAGACCTTCCTGGCGGGCGATAGCGCTTCTGGAGTTAAAATGGCCGGTATCAAGGAGCCGTTGCCACTCCATGGCCCTTATAAGATGAGTTGCTACGCATGGTGTTTCGGGCTTTTTTGATGAAGATTTAGCGGGTGTAGACGAAAAATGAATATCATTTTTGTTATAAGTCCTTAATGACCTTAGGGAATTATTCTTGTAGCCTCCGGCGTTATGGTGAATGAGGAAGTAGAACTTGTGGTGGAAAAAGTTGTTTTGAGTGTGACAAATGCGGAGCCATAAAAATCAATGAGGCCGCACGAAAGTGCGGTCTCTTTTATTTTTATATTTTGGAGGGGTTCGAACCCTTCTGCCGCAGGCAGACCCGGGTTCGACTGGATGCCCTCCGAGCCGCAGGCGAGGCGGGCTTTAAAAGAGTAATCTTCACACCCCTTTTTATGGTAGGAGAAGACACGACCTCAAGTCGGTCATTTGCCCAAGAACGGAAAGGCCTTTAACCCCTGAGAAATCACTAAATTGAGATAATGAAGTGTGGAGACAAAAAAACTTGCTGCTCTTATAATCAAGATTTAAGAGTTCAGACAGGACCCCTCCCCGCACACCTTTTGCCTTGACATGCCAGGTAATTATTGATATAAATCAGACCATTCCCAAAGAATTAAGTGGCTTTATCGGAATAAGAGGAGAAATCGGTTAGAGTATAATCAGCCCCTTGTTATGTGTATTACTTTCTTTAAATAAAGTTATTAATGACCGGTTTTTAGATGAGATAAGAGCGAGCATGCCGGCATGGGTAAAGAGACCCTGCCTGGCAAAGGTTTTCACTTTAACCTGGAGACTGGAGGAGATATGTCCCACAAAATTTTCTGGACAAAAACAGATGAGGCGCCGGCGCTTGCAACGTACTCATTGTTACCTATTATTCAGGCATTTACAAAGGGTACCGGTATTGAGGTTGAGGCTAGTGATATCTCTCTTGCAGGGAGGATCTGCGCGAATTTTCCCGAGAATCTCACAGATGATCAAAAAGTACCTGATGCACTGGCGGCTCTTGGCAGCCTTGCCAAGACTCCCGAGGCTAATATTGTAAAATTACCAAATATCAGCGCCTCTATTCCCCAGCTCAAAGCCGCGATAAAAGAGCTGAAGGAAAAAGGTTTTGATATTCCTGATTATCCTGAAAACGCGGAGACTGAGGCGGAGATTGAGATTAAGGCAAGGTACGCAAAGTGCCTTGGAAGCGCCGTAAACCCTGTGCTTCGTGAAGGAAACTCAGATCGGCGCGCCGCTGACGCGGTAAAGCAGTACGCCAAAAAACACCCTCATAAGATGCTTCCATGGAGTGCCGATTCAAAGACACATGTGGCAAGTATGAGTACGGGAGATTTTCGTTCAAATGAGCAGTCTCTTACCATGGAGAATGCCACAGATGCCAGAATAGAGTTTGTTGATGAAGACGGGAATGTCACTGTCTTAAAGAAAAGCCTGCCTCTTTTGGCCGGAGAGGTCGTTGACGCAACCTTTATGAGCAAGAATGCTCTGGTAAAGTTTTTTGAGGAGCAGATAGCGGAGGCCAAGGAGCAGGACGTGCTCTTCAGCCTTCATCTGAAGGCCACGATGATGAAGGTCTCGGACCCGAAGATCTTTGGCCATGCCGTGCGAGTTTACTATAAAGACGCCATCTCAAAGCACAGCGATACCATTAAAGAGCTCGGTGTTGATTTTAATAACGGCCTCGGTGACCTTTACAATAAGATAAAGTCATTACCTGATGAAAAAAGAGCGGAGATAGAAGCGGATATCGCCGAGGTCTATAAGACCCGTCCCGCCCTTGCAATGGTGGACTCTGATAAGGGGATTACAAACCTCCAT
>JBHHUP010000052.1:0-10542 GCA_046753845.1 Thermodesulfobacteriota bacterium | reverse complement strand
GGTAAGAATCCTCTCCGGCAAATGTGTTTTTTATAAGCACACAGTATGACTCTCTCTCACCCCTGCCGACCCTGCCCCTTAACTGGTGCAGCTGCGCCAGACCAAACCTCTCGGCATGCTCGATTAGCATTACCGTAGCCCCGGGGACATCAAGGCCCACCTCTATAACGGTAGTGGCGACAAGAATATCTATCTTGCCATCCTTAAAATCCCTCATCACGCCATCCTTATCCGCGCCGCTCATCCTGCCATGGACAAGGCCGATGCGAAGACCGGCGAAGACATCAGAGGCAAGGCGCTCCTTTTCTTGCGTGGCGTCCTTAAGGTCAAGCTCCTCGGACTCTTCTACAAGGGGATAGACGATATATGCCTGCGCACCGCCCCTCACCTCGCGTCTTATGAGGTTATAGGCGGATTCTCTGCCCTTTTCGCCGATAAGACGTGTCTTCACGGGCCGCCTTCCCGGAGGCATCTCATCGATAACAGAGACCTCAAGGTTACCGAATATTGTCATGGAGAGGGTCCTCGGTATAGGCGTTGCCGTCATAATAAGCACATCAGGCGCGGCCGCTGCCTCACCTTCTCCTCCTTCACAGGAGGTAAGGGCCCCTTTACGGCTAAGCTCCGCCCTCTGCAGTACTCCGAAGCGGTGCTGCTCGTCTACGACTACAAGGCCCAGAGATTTAAAGTGTACGTCCTCTTGAATAAGCGCGTGAGTCCCTACAATAATATCGGCCTCGCCATCTCTTATCTCACGAAGACGGCCTTCACGTTCTTTAGCCGATAGACCGCCAAGTAAGAGGCATGTCTTAAGTCCGAGCCTCTCGGCATATGAGCTTATTGTGCTGTAGTGCTGCTCGGCCAAAAGGCTTGTCGGGGCCATGATAGCGGCCTGGTGAGCTGAGTCCACGGCAAGGAGGGCCGCAATAAGGCTTACTACGGTCTTGCCGCAGCCCACATCGCCCTCAAGGAGGCGGTTCATGGGCGAGCTGCCCGCCATGTCGTGCTTAATCTCCCTTAAGACAGACTCCTGGGCTCTTGTTAGAGAAAAAGGCAGCAACTTACGAAGCCTGCCCTCAAGACCGCTGCTGCCATCACCGCTGCCATAGGAGCGAAGTCCCTTCTTTTTTTTCATGGAAAGCCTTTTTAACTGCATGGCCATCTCAAGTAAAAAAAGCTCATCAAAGGCCAGGTCCGCCATGCCGGGAGCCCCTGCCGACCCCTTATTCTCATGTGGCATGGACGTTGGAAAGTGAGCCTCCATAAGGGCCGACGGCAGGTCCTTAAATCCCCTTTTGGCAAGCACCTCGGGCGGCACTCCGCCGGGGGCAAGCGAGGCGTAACCCTTAACAGCCTCGGCAATTATCTTACGAAGGGCCTTCTGATGAAGCCCCTCTATCTCAGGGTAGATGGCGAGAATACCATGAGAGACCGAGGGTTCCGCCTCATCATCACCTATGAACTCAATATCAGGGTGTATTATCTCCAGCCCGCGGCTGTACCCCGACCTAACCACAAGACCATGGATTAGAAGCCTTTGCCCCGGTGTGAACCTCTTCACATAAGCGGCGCGGTAATGAAACCACTTCAGGTGCAGCAGCGAAGAGCCGTCGTCTACGACGACCTCGAATATTTTTCTACGTCCGTAACCGCCCTCTCCCGCCGCCGCTACTGCGGCTACTGTCTGAGATGCCTCCCCGGGAGTAAGGTCCCTTATCTTCCTTAACCTGCTGCGGTCCTCATATCTGCGAGGCAGATAAAAGAGTACGTCGAAGACTGTCTTTAAACCCTTTTTAGCGAGCTTACCCGAGACCTTCGGCCCAACGCCCTTTAACTCCCCTAAGGGGGCCGAGAGCCGCCTGATATTCTCCGAGGCCGCCTCAATAAGCCTCTTCTCCATAGAGGGCCCCGTAAGAGAGAGGGCCTTATTTATACGGGATTTTTTATCTTCAATTGTACAGGAATCAATACCACGGAATATATCGCGTAACTCAATAAGCGGCCCTTTAATATCCCCGCCGCGGCCCTCCATCATAACAAGGGCCTCCTCAAGCAGAGGTTCTGCCATGGCTTCGAGCCCTTTTAAGGTATGAAGGTGAGCAAACCCGTCATTGACGGCGAATCGCAGGGGTTTATTAAGGGCAGCCAGTATCGCCCATAACCTTTGTATATTGATTGCCATAATCTGCAGACCGCTTCAAGGGAGATGAGAGTAAGAGTGAAAAAACCTACATCTCCACTCTCGTAATAACGCCGTGAAGTTTATTATGGGGTAATTTATAAAACTGCATATATGTGGGAGTAATTTTTTTAATAAGGGAGAATACCTTCCAGATGATATTATTGGAGGCCACCTCATCATGGCCGTAAAAGATGACCTTTGCCTTTATGCCTGCGGTCTTAAGTATGCCTGCGACATCAGGAACCTCCATGTAGCCCACGTGTATCTCAAATACCCTCAGCCCCGCTGAGAGGTCCTCCTTGAAAAAATAATTAAGACCGAATGGCTCCTCAAGGCGCACTATCGAGACGATAATATTATCCTCGTAGATTATATTATTCTTGAACATGGTGTGTACGATGTAAGGTGCGATATACTTCTCATCCTTGGCAAAGTAAAGTCCCGAGCCCTTTATCTTCGGCAGTTTCTGATAGAGCTGGGCGTAACTCAAGAGAAAGACATCGAGCTTCAGAGGTCTCATGGAGCGATAGAGCTTTTTTTGCCCCTCCGTATATATGAGTATGATGGCAAATGGTATCATGGCGATAAGTATGGACCAGTAACCGCCATGGGGAATTTTAAATGTATTGGAGGCAAAGTAGATAAGGTCCAGAAGGGTAATGGCAATGGCCACGGCCATCTTCAGGTGCCTGCGCCTCTTGTAAAATATCCAGGACATCATTATACCCGTAATGGACATGGAGCCCGTGACGGCAAGGCCGTATGCCGCGGCAAGGTGCGCGGATTCCCTGAAGTGATTTATGATGATAATAACAAAGACAAGGAGGAACCAGTTGACAAAACCTATGTATATCTGGCTCCGCATTGTTGCCGAGGTGTAAGAGACCTTGAACATGGGCAGTATTCGCGTTGTAATGGCCTGATAGACGATAGAGAAGAGACCGCTAATCATGGCCTGGGAGGCGATAATGGTAGCCGCTATGCTAAGGAGAAGAAAAGGGATGTAGAGAAAACTAGCCTCAGAGTAGATCATGCTGTAAAGGACGTTTTTTGTCCCCGGATGGGTAATGAGAAAAGCCCCCTGCCCGAAGTAATTAAGTATAAGGGCGGCAAAGACAAAGTTCCATGCCTTTACAATGGGCATCCTGCCGAGGTGGCCCATATCAGCGTACATGGCCTCTCCTCCCGTGGCGCAGAGTATTACCTCGGAGAGTATGAAAAATCCGGCTATGCCGTGGTGCATCATAAAACCTATTCCATGCAATGGGTTTACGGCCCTTACGATAGAGGGAAAAGTCACGATGGAGATAATTCCCGAGACGGCAAGGGCGCTGAACCATACAAGCATAATAGGGCCGAAGGCCCCTGCCACACGCTCCGTGCCCTTACTCTGCACGGCAAAGAGCACTATGGCTATGATGCAGGCCACTATGACAAGTACGTCCTGGCTTGTATTAGCAAAGACGGGTATGAGAAGCGAGCCCTCAACAGCGCTGAGGATACTGATGGCAGGCGTTATAACGCCGTCGCCAACAAGCAGGGAGACGCCAATGAAGGTAAGTACAGAGACAATGCCGAGCTGACGGCCGGATTTCAGGTATGGAGAGAGAATCTCGCGGAGCACAATCTCTCCGCCCTCACCTCGTTTACTGAGGTTTGTGGCAAGCCAGGCGTACTCCACGGTAACAAGGGAGATAAGTGTCCAGACCATGAGCGAGAGGACGCCTATGACATTATCCTCCGTAGGTTTAGCGAAGAGAAAAACAACGGTAAGGGTGTATATGGGGCTTGTCCCAATATCGCCGAAGACTATGCCCAGTGATTTTAAAATCTTCTTCATCTTAAACCTTAAGAAAAAAAAGCCTTCTAATCAAGGTCCTCTCGGGGCTGATATTTTTTAAGGTCAGGCCTTGAGGCCGGAGTCCCGAATCTGCTCATGATACTCCTGCAGGCTCTTAACTTCAAGTCTGGATTTCACAAGGGATTTTATGGCAAGCACCGCGGCGCGTGCGGCTGATACGGTGGTAAAATATGGAATTCCATAATCAAGGGTGGTACGGCGGAGTGAATAAGAATCCTTGACGCTCTCGGCGCCAAAGGTGGTATTAATAACCATATCCACCTCGCCGCTCTTCATCATATCAACAATATTCGGACGGCCCTCGGCAACCTTCCATGCATGAGACGCCCTGACGTTGTTTTGTTTTAAGAACTCCGCCGTACCCGTTGTGGCGAGAATATCAAAACCAAAACCCTCAAGGGCCTCGGCAAAGGGCAGTACGGCCTCTTTGTCACCGTCCTTTACGCTGATAAATACAACGCCCTTAAGGACGATATTATTGCCAGCGGCGAACTGAGCCTTCACAAATGCGCTGCCAAAATCCGGCCCCATGCCCATGACCTCTCCCGTGGATTTCATCTCAGGGCCAAGCAGGGTGTCTACGCCGGGAAACTTTATAAAGGGAAAGACGGCCTCCTTAACGGTTGTATAGGGGGGATGCACCTCTTCGGTAAATCCGAGTTCGGCGAGTGTTTTACCGACCATGATAGAGGTGGCAAGACGGGCAAGGGGCACGCCTATGGTCTTGCTGACAAATGGTATGGTACGTGACGCACGCGGGTTTACCTCTATAACAAAGACCTCTCCGTCCTTTACTGCGTACTGCACGTTCATAAGCCCCACTACCTTAAGGGCCCGGGCCAGCAGAACCGTCTCACGCCTTATCTCGGCCTCTACGGCGGGGGCAAGTGAATAGGGCGGGATGGAGCAGGCAGAGTCCCCGGAATGAACACCGGCCTCTTCTATATGCTCCATTACGGCACCTATGACAACGGAATCTCCATCGCTGATGCAGTCAACGTCTACCTCTACCGCGCCGTTTATAAAACGGTCTATAAGCACAGGGTGCTCTGGAGATGCCTCTACGGCGCGTGTCATGTACTCGGTAAGGCTGCTCTCTGAGTAGACCGTCTCCATTGCCCTGCCCCCGAGCACGTAAGAGGGGCGCACCATAACGGGGTAGCCGATGGAGGCGGCTATGCGCAGGGCCTCTTCCTCGGAACGGGCAAGGCCGTTCTCCGGCCTCTTCAGCCCAAGGCCCTCAAGGAGGGCCTCAAAACGCTCCCTGTCCTCTGCCTCGTCTATGGAATCGCTTGAGGTTCCGAGGACTTTTACCCCCGCTTCTTCAAGGGGCACGGATAAACTGAGCGGGGTCTGCCCGCCGAGCTGAACTATAATACCAAGTGGTTTTTCCCTCTCTACGATAGCAAGGACATCCTCAAAAGTAAGGGGCTCGAAATACAGACGATCCGAGGTATCGTAATCCGTAGAGACGGTCTCGGGGTTGCAGTTTATCATGATGGACTCATAACCCTCGTTTTTAAGGGCAAGGCTTGCCTGCACGCAGCAGTAATCAAACTCTATGCCCTGCCCAATACGGTTGGGGCCGTTGCCGAGGATGATAACTTTTTTTCTATCCGTGGGAGGGGCCTCTGATTCAGCAGCCGCCTCAGTGCCCTTAAGGAGATTATAAAAGGGCCTCTCATAGGCGGAGTAAAGATACGGGGTATAGGCCATAAACTCCGCGGCGCAGGTATCCACGGTCTTAAACACGGGGCTTACCTTTTCCTTACCTGCCTGCTTTATTAGCTCAAACTCGGCAGTATTAAAGATGTTGGCAAGGTACTTAAAAGAAAAACCCCATTCCTTTGCGCGCCTTAGAAGCTCAGGAGAGAGCGCCTGCCCTGCGGCCTCAAAAAGCTCGGCCTCAAGTGCCGTGATATCACTGAACTCACGGAGAAACCACGGGTCTATCGCCGTAATAGCGTAGATATCCTCTACAGAAAGCCCCGCGCGAAAGGCCTCGCATATATACCATGGCCTTCCCGGTGTAGGGGTCTTAAGCCTGCCTGTGATACGTTTAAGCTCTGCTTCGGTGGGGGTAAATAATGGGGCCTCGCGCCCCTTCCGCACCTTCCACTCAAATCCATGAGAGCCCGTCTCTATGGAGCGCACGGCCTTATTAAGGGCCTCCTTAAAGCACCGCCCTATGGCCATGGCCTCGCCGACGGACTTCATCTGAATAGTGAGCGTAGGGTCGGCGTCAGGAAATTTTTCAAAGGCAAACCTCGGTATCTTCACAACTACGTAATCAATAGTCGGCTCAAATGAGGCGGGTGTTTTTTTTGTAATATCATTGGCAATCTCATCAAGAGAATACCCCACGGCAAGACGCGCCGCGATCTTCGCGATGGGAAAACCCGTGGCCTTACTTGCAAGGGCTGAGCTTCGCGATACACGGGGGTTCATCTCAATTACGCAGATACGCCCGTTGGCGGGGTTCTGAGAGAACTGAATATTACTTCCGCCCGTGTCCACGCCTATCTCCCTGATGATAGCAATGGCGGCGTCGCGCATTACCTGAAATTCCTTGTCCGTCAATGTCTGCGCAGGGGCAACGGTAATAGAGTCGCCTGTATGAACGCCCATGGGGTCTATGTTCTCAATGGAGCAGATAATAACTACATTATCCTCTGTATCACGCATGACCTCAAGCTCGAACTCCTTCCAGCCGATGACGGATTCTTCAATGAGTACCTCATTGACAGGGCTGGCATCAAGGCCGTAGGCCACCATGGAGAGAAACTCCTCCATGTTATAAGCAATGCCTCCGCCGGTGCCGCCAAGGGTAAATGAGGGCCTAAGGATTACGGGAAAATCCATGCCTTCCATGGCCGCCTCCGCGCCCTCCATATCACGGACATCTACGCTATGGGGCACATCAAGGCCCAGCTTCAACATGGCTGCCTTAAAGAGCTCTCTATCCTCGGCCTTCTTAATGGCAGAGAGACGCGCCCCTATCATCTCCACGCCGTGTTTTTCAAGAACCCCGGACTCAGCCAGCTCCACGGCTACGTTAAGGGCCGTCTGCCCTCCCATAGTGGGAAGTATGGCGTCAGGAGACTCTTTCTCGATTATCTTCTCCACAATGGCAGAGGTAATAGGCTCAATGTATGTACTATTGGCAGTCTCAGGGTCCGTCATAATAGTAGCGGGGTTGGAGTTCACAAGGATAACATCAAAACCATCCTCGCGAAGGGCCTTGCAGGCCTGAGTGCCTGAGTAATCAAATTCGCAGCCCTGGCCTATTACAATGGGGCCGGAACCTATGATGAGTATTTTTTTTATGTCACTGCGTCTTGGCAAAATATACCCTTCCCTCACTTTCTTTTGGAAAAAAGAAAGTGAGATAAAGAAAACCAATATGGATGATAGTCCCTTACCTCTTAACTACAATCCTTCCCATGCCTTAAAAAAAAAAGAAAGTGAGTTAAAGAAAACCAATATGGATGATAGTCCCTTACCTCTTAACTACAATCCTTCCCATGCCTTTAAAAAAAAAGAAAGTGAGATAAAGAAAACCAATATGGATAATAGTCCCTTACCTCTTAACTACAATTCTTCCCATGCCTTTTTAAAAAAAATTGGACGATCTTTAGTTCAATTTCAGTTAATTACCTTTCCCAACGTAAATCTACTACCTTAAGGCTTCTCCATCATGGACGTAAAACGACGGAAGAGGTACTGTGAATCATGTGGCCCGGGGCTTGCCTCGGGATGATACTGCACGGAAAATACAGGCCGGTCCTGCAGCCTTAAACCCTCTACCGTCTTATCATTCAAGTTTATATGCGTAACCTCGGCAAGACCCGCCAGAGACTCAAGTTCCACGGCAAAACCGTGGTTCTGCGAGGTTATCTCTACCCTGCCCGTTGACAGGTCCTTTACAGGCTGGTTTATACCCCTGTGGCCGAATTTGAGCTTAAAGGTCCCTGCCCCGAGGGCAAGTGCCAGAATCTGATGGCCAAGGCATATCCCGAAGAGCGGTATCCTGCTCTCTACGAGTTTTTTTACCGTATTAATGGCGTAACCAACAGCCGCGGGATCTCCGGGACCGTTTGATAGAAATATTCCATCAGGCTTCGTGGAAAGCACCTCTTCGGCGCTGGTTTTTGCAGGGACTACGGTAACATCACAGCCAGCATCGTAGAGAAGCCTTAAAATATTTCTCTTTATCCCGAAATCATATACAGCGACCTTGTATTTAAGTCCCTTCTCAACATGGGCTCCGGCGTTAAAAGGGTCGTCCATACTCCACACCCCCTCATGCCAGGAAAAAGGCTCCTTTGATGATACTACTGAGGCAAGGTCCCTGCCCTTTAGACCTTGTGCCACTCTGGCTGATTCAACAAGGGCCCCGGCGGATTCTTCAGTAGAGATAAGAGCCATCATGGCGCCGCTGTCTCTTATAATACGAGTCAACGCGCGCGTATCAATACCGCTGATACCAACAATGCCGTGACGTCTCATGTATCCGTCCAGCGGCTCTTCACTCCTCCAACTGCTCGGAGCGTTCGCCGGGTCACGCACAATAAAACCCTCTACCCAGGGCCGATGCGACTCGATATCGAACTCGTTAATACCGTAATTACCCTGATGGGGATAGGTCATGGCAACGATATGGCCGCAGTAAGAAGGGTCTGTAAGGACCTCCTGATAACCAGTCATGGAAGTATTAAAACAGACCTCACCTGTGGCAGTGCCGCTTGCCCCGAAGGAAAACCCCTCAAAAACAGTCCCGTCGGAGAGGGCGAGAATAGCTCTTAACAAAAAAGTACCTCTTTATAATTAATCTTATAAAACTAATAGTTATGTTATAAGCTTAATACCTATTATTATAATAAATAAAGACCGGGTTTTTCTTACACCTTGTATACAACCACCCCGTCTACGATAGTCTTAAGAACTCGCGCCTTCATCGTCTGCCCGAGAAAAGAACTGTTTTTGGAGCGTGACCTTAGAGTATCGGCCCCGACCTTCCACTCTGCATCCAAGTCTATGAGTGTTATATCGGCAGCGGCTCCAACATTAAGTTTACCTGCCTCAAGTCCGATTACAGAGGCTGGATTAACTGTTAAAGAGGCAATAGCTTGATTTAGTGTAAATACCCCTTCAGTAACAAGACCGTAAAGCACGCTGAAGGCTGTCTCAAGCCCTATGACACCATTGGCGGCGGCGCTCCACTCTATATCCTTCTCTATTGTGGAGTGAGGGGCGTGGTCTGTCGCAACGCAGTCTATGGCGCCGTCCTTAAGGCCCTCTCTTACTGCCGAGACGTCCTCGGCGGTGCGAAGGGGCGGGCTCATCTTGAAGTTGGTATCATACCCCAAAAGCGCCTCATCAGTAAACATCAGATGATGGGGCGTTACCTCGGCTGTAATCTTCACACCGTCTTTTTTGGCCTCTCTGATTAAGGCTACCGTGCCTGCCGTACTAACGTGGGCCACGTGCAGTCTGCCGCCTGTAAGTTTTGCGAGCTCAATGTCACGGGCGACCACTACGTCTTCTGCCGCCGCGGGTATGCCGCCGAGCCCCAGCATGGTAGATACGGCTCCTTCGTTCATAGTTCCGCATGAGGATAGCGCGGGGTCTTCAGAATGAGTAATAAGAGGCAGCCCCAGAGGCCCGGCGTACTCAAAGGCCAGCCTCATAAAGGCCGCATCGCTGATTGATATGCCGTCATCTGAAAAAGCGAGACATCCCGCGTCCTTAAGCTCGGCCATCTCCGTGAGCTCTTTTCCGCGAAGCCCCATACTCACGGCTCCGATGGGCAAGACCTTTACAAGGGCCGCTTCTGCTGCTTTTCTAAGGATATAACGTGTTACGGACTGATTATCATTTACAGGCCATGTATTGGCCATGGTGAGTATGGTCGTAAACCCGCCTGCCGCGGCTGCAAGTGCGCCTGAGGCTACGGTCTCCTTATACTCAAAACCGGGCTCCCGAAGATGGGTGTGGATATCCACAAGGCCTGGAACTACAAGCAAACCCCCGGCCTCTATTACGGTAAGGCCGGGAGTTGCCGATAAATCGGTATCATCAGAGGTCGTCTCTGTTATGCTCTGTACGCGGCCTGCCGTGACGTAAACATTATATATCCCGTCTATGCCGTTAGCCGGGTCTATGAGACGGCCGCCTTTTATAAGAAGTTTTTTCATCTCAAGCCTATTAAATTTTATTTATTCAGTGGGGAAGCTAACTCTTGTTCAGATCGCTGTGTTCAATGCCATAATGTTTTCTTTGTCTTGGTTTCTTTTTTCCAAGTTTACATCGCGGGAAAGCTGTCTTTTATTCAAGGCACCAAGCTATATTCCCATGATGTTTTCTTTGTCTTGGTTTCTTTTTTCCAAGTTTACATCGCGGGAAAGCTGTCTTTTATTCAAGGCACCAAGCTATATTCCCATGATGTTTTCTTTGTCTTGGTTTCTTTTTTCCAAGTTTACATCGCGGGAAAGCTGTC
>JBHHUP010000051.1:0-10787 GCA_046753845.1 Thermodesulfobacteriota bacterium | reverse complement strand
CTATGGCGGATATCAGGTTTTTATCCTCCATGGGACTTTTTTTCCAGATGAGCTCTCCGGTTTTTTCCGACTGAAGGGCCACCTCGGTCTCTGAGGCCAGCACAAGGCCTTTTTTGCCTGCAAGTACGAAGGCGCGGGCCTTGATGCTATCATAGGTCTTTAGTACACGGCCGTTATCTATAAGGCGGGCCTGCACCTTAAAGTCCGTCCCCGGCACATAGACCGTATCGCCGGAAATTGCCGGGGTGCTTCGAAAATGCCCTGATGCGATATCGGGCTTAAATGTCTTGGCCTCCCAGAGCACCTTGCCGGTAAAGGCGTTAAGGCAGACAAGGACTCCGTCTGAGAATACCTGAAGGATTTTCTCACCGTCACCCGTGAGCGCAGGAGATGTGCGGGACCTCGGTCTAACCATCTCAAAGGTACTACGCCTGTATGACCATATTTCTTTACCGGATTTCTGGTCAAGTGCGAATATGCGGTCAGAGGAGGAATAAAAATAAACGCTGTTATCCGTAATAACCGGAGATGAGATAACCTCAGAATCGGTCATGAAGGCCCAGGCCTCTTCACCGGTTTTTTCATGGAGGCACTGGAGGTACCCCTTTGATGAGCCGAAGCAGAGAAGACCGGAGCCAACGGTTGGGGTGCTCTCTACAGGGGCCTCCGCGTTGTATTTCCATCTTACCTTACCGGTGGCAAGATCAAAGGCGTATATCTTATTATTGGTTGAGCCGATGTAAAGCAGGCCGCCGGCCACGACTGGAACTGAGAGCTGCTCACGGGGATAAATCTTAAAGCTTTCAAAGGGCCTTATCTTCTTGGACCATATTTTTTCAAAGGGCGGTTGTAATATATCAGGCGTTGAGCCCCAACGGTTGGAGTTGCTGTACAGTGAAGACCAAGTTGTAGCGTCTTCCCTGTCTCCAAGAGGTCCCTTAACAGTTGAGCACCCGGCGATAAGTATAAGGAGAAGAAAGATAAGGGGAAGATTAAGAGAGCGCTTTATCAAGGAGCTCAACGGCATTTTTTTGAATTTTTTTAAAGTCTTTTTTTCCAAGCCCGGCCCCTAATGCCACTTTTTCCGCCCACGCGAGATTAATAATATCCGAGGGGGAGTGCGTGTCAGTATCAATTATCATCTTTACGCCGTAGGCGCCTGCCATCTTAGCCACATGACCGTTGGAGATGCTGTGTCCCGCGCGTGTGGTAATCTCAAAGCGTACATTGTTTTTTGCGGCCATACGGGCCTCTGCCGCCGTTACAAGACCGGGGTGCGCCAGGATGTCCACACCTGCTTTAATATAAGCAGAATTTGTTCCGCCGGCAACAGGCTCGGCAAGTGTCTCGCCGTGGCCGATGAGAACCTGCGCTCCAAGGGCGCGGGCTTTCTTAACCATAAAAGGAATATCACGGGGAGGGATGTGCGTTAACTCAACGCCGGCAAGGACCTTTATAGACATATACTTATTAAGCCTCAAGGCCGCTCGCTGAAGCGCCGAGAGCACGTCCTCAAGATTGGAGTCATCGGCGTGGTCTGTCATGGCAAGGGCCTTGTAGCCCGCCACCTCCGCCCTTCTTGCCAGCTCCGAAGGTATAAGGTAACCGTCACTCAGAAGAGTGTGGGAGTGAAAATCAATCATAACGGAAAAAACCCCTTACATCTTATATTTGCCGAAATCTTCAGGAGAGAGGTCTTCAAGGAGATCAAGACTGTCCCCGTTCTCAACTCTCTTATCATTGCCGCCGCCGCTTACCGCGCCAAGGTCTATGTCCTTGGATTTATCAAGGACAACGGTATCCACATATATGGGCGCCTTCATGCGCAGGGCTATGGCTATGGCATCGCTGGGCCTTGTGTCAAGGGTATAGGCCTCCTTGTCCTTTGCAAGTACATGGAGCCTGGCGTAATAGACGTTATCAATGATATCGGCTATCTCTACCTTCTCAAGGGTAATATCAAGTGTATTAAGGAGGTTTCTAAAGAGGTCATGAGTCATGGGCCTTGAAAAATGTATATTCTCAACCTCCGAGGCGATAGCGCCGGCCTCAAGAACGCCTATCCAGACAGGCAGCGTATTCTCATCATTAAGGTCCTTCAGTAAGACAATTGGTGCGTTAGTGAAGGGGTCGATGGTTATGGCGAAAACTTTCATCTCAAGTAGCATAGGCCTTCAATTCCTTGTATGTGCCGCGAAGCGAGTGCTGGTAAGCCCCGGTTATTAGAATATCGATTATGGAGCCTTCTGTCTCTATGGGGGCGGAAAAGTTTACCACCCTGTTTGAGGCCGTCCTTCCCGTTAATTCTTCACTGCTCTGTTTACTGGCGCCCTCTACAAGGACACTCATAACGGAACCCACAAGGCTTTTGCCTCTCTCAAGGGTAATCCTGCTCTGCAGGGCCTGAAGAGCGGCGAGCCTTCTTTTTTTCTCGCCTTCGGGGACCTGATGCTCAAAATCCGCGGCCCTGGTGCCGGGCCGAGTCGAGTACTTGAAAGAGAATATATTATCAAAAGAAAGAGACCTTATAAGGGCCAGAGTCTCCTCAAAGTCCTCTGTGGTCTCCCCCGGAAAACCAACTATTATGTCCGTAGTAAGGGCCATATCAGGGTATAACTTCTGCACCATGGCGACCTTAGCAAGATAATCCTCAACTCTGTAACCCCGTCTCATCAGCTTAAGAATGCGGTCTGAGCCCGATTGTACAGGGAGGTGAAGATGGCGGCAGAGCTTGGGCTCTTCACCAAAAAGCCTGATTAGAGCAGGAGATAAATCCCTTGGGTGCGATGTTACAAAACGAATGCGCCGGATACCCTCTATCTTTGCCACGCCCCGAAGGAGGTCTACAAATGTAAGCCCTGCTTTTTTATCCCTGTAGGAGTTAACGTTCTGGCCGAGAAGCATAACCTCCCGAACACCCGTCTCGCTTAGGCTCCTTATCTCCCCGATTATATCCGCCGCGTCTCTGCTGACCTCATGCCCCCTTGTGTAAGGCACGATGCAGTAGGAGCAGTAATTATCGCAGCCGCGCATGATGCTGACAAAGGCCTTAAGGGCCGTGCCGCTAATCGGGGTACCGTACTCGTCTGTATCTATAATACCATTTAATGACGTAGCCGCAACCCTTTTATTCTTATTGGCCGCCTCATGGAGAAGCTGGCCTATTTTGTGAATATTACCCGTGCCTATTACAAGGTCAAGGTAGGGCATGCGCTGAAGGAGCCTCTCCCCTTCCTGCTGCGCCACGCAGCCGCAGAGGACTATAATAAGCCCGGGGTTGCTCTCTTTAAGGTGTTTAAACCTGCCAAGGGCCGAGTAGACCTTCTGCTCGGCCTTATCGCGTACGCTGCAGGTGTTTAGTATTATAAGGTCCGCCTTGTTATGGTACGGGACCCGTTTGTAGCCAAGAGAACTCAGAAAACCGAGGAGGCGAAGTGAGTCGCTCTCGTTCATCTGACAGCCGAAGGTCTCAAGAAAGACGGATTTTTCTTGTGTATGTACTGAGGGAATACTCATGGGAGAGGCCTTTAAAGAGAAGAGTATGGTTTAGGTTTTTGATATAACAGGTTGACTCTACAGACTATTTTGTATGACTGGCAATCTCAGCTTTCCCGGGCTGAACTACCCAGGCGTCCCCTGTATTCTTAAATGACCTGCTAATTGCTCTGCCCACTCTCTTCGCACTCTCTCTTGAGGTGAAGAAACCGACTCTAACCCTGTAGTAAAAGGTTCCGTCCTTTGTAAACTCGGTGATATAGGCAGAGCGTCCTGATGCAATAAGTTTTTTTCTTAGTCTCATCGCATCAGCAGACTTTGTGAAAGAGGCCACATTAACGGCCCAAGTCCCTGAAGCGGCCTTAATGGAGGCCTTTTTCCTTACTGTTCTCTGTTTTTTACGGACGGTTTTTTTAGCGGCCTTTGCCCTTGAGGCGGTCTTAACAGGGGGTTTTACCGCTGGTGCCCCGTCTTTATCAGCCTTGCTTCGCACCTGATCGACTCTCTTGGCAACGGCCTTTTGCCTGCCTGGCACCTCATCATCGGGCACTATCTCCTGTATATCTATCTTAACCCGCTTCTGTGCGATGACATTGCTCTGCTCCTCAACATTTGATGAGCAGCCGCCGAAAAAGATACTGGCAATGGTGCCTACTATGGCCGCCACAAGGCTCAGCAGGAAAAAACCACGATTCGTGTGTAAGAATTTTTTTATTTCCAAGTCGACACCTTAACTTACGAAGAAGAGTTACTCGGCTAATAGCTGTTACTGAAATGTTACATTAGCCTCTTTGTCATGTCAAACAAAATTAAAAGACCCGAAGAGGCTCCGGGTCTTTTAAGGGCTTAACCGGCACGCTATCTTAACCTACATAAGAACACTTGGAGGCCGCGGTTCTTGTATCCATATTCCTGCCCCTGTTTATGTGGTCCTCTATCTCAGCGGCGCAGCCTATCATCCTGCCAAAGAGAAAGGTCGTAAAGGCCGCCGTCTCAATATCCGCATCGGAGATATTCCCCTCCCTGTAATCCGCCCATACAATCTTAAGGAGAATCACGGCGATAACGGCATCGACGTTGACGCAGTAGACGTTCTTACTAACACCTGTATCAAAGAGCGATTGAACAAGGCCGCTATAAAACTCTTTAAAGACATTATAGATGCCCTTTTCCTCAAACAAGGTGGTTATGAACCGTTCTCTGGGGTCGTAGTTAACGGGTTTTCCCTTGAAGATAGGGTGATTGACGCAGGGTATTTTTTTGTACTGGAGGTTTCCCACGGCCTTTTGTTCGGCCTTGAAGTCTCCGTACCACTGGGCGTATTTATCGCTTATGGCCTTCAGATCAATACCGTGGTCCTTGTCCGATGGGTCCGTAAGTCCCGAGTCTCTGAACATATCTATAAGGAATGCTATGGCCTCGTAGCCGTTGCCTCCGTGGGCAAAGCCCGTGTGAGTCATAAAACCGGCAAAGGCCTTGTTTATCTGTACCCTTGCAGGGTCTTCCGGGCCGTCGCTGCTCACGGCGCCCTTGCTGCCCTGGGCTGATATGGTTCCCGGGCCGTTGGAGATGATAAGACCAAGGAGGGTTGAGAACTCGAAGAGCTCTTTCTCATCGGGGCGCCTGCCGACGATAGCCATAAAAGCCGTCTCCGTAAAAGACCAGTCCTTTGTGAGCTGAGCCATGGGCACATCGCAGAAAGCCTCTTCTGTCTGCTTATCAGCAGAGACACTGCACCCTACTATATTTGAGAAGATACGCGAGTACCACGGAAGATTCTTTATCGTTGTCTTGGAGATCCTCTTTTTAATAAGTGACTCCCATGCGATACTCGTCCATATGGCCGATAAGAGGGCCGCCGATGATGGTGTGCCGCCGGATGCCTTTAGAACAAAATCAATGAATAGGGACTCAGCTTTCAGGGCCTCTAAGGCCGTCATGATATTTGCCGCTACAGGCTCGTTTTTTTCACCGGATAAGAGTTTTTTGTCATCTGCCGTGAGTTCACTTAACTGCCGCGAGAAATCAAACTTTTCCGAGGCCTTCTTAATGCCGGAGCCCTCGAATAGCTCAAGGAGGAGCGCCGATACCTCTGTCGCCCCGCCGAGGCTCCCGCTGCCGGCGATGCATACGGCTGAGGTGGCAACTGTGTTCGGGGAGTTTCCCGCTCCGCGGGATGCCTCCGCCGCGGCAAGGGCCGCCTCTGCACTGTAATTTACAAAGGCATTAAAGGCAATGTTCGCAAGAGCCGCCCCTGTTTTGCAGGGGTAGTCCCTTAAGAGCGACATAACGAGGTTTTCTTCAAGTGAACGCTTTGAGGCGTCGAGTATGGAAATATTATGAATCCTCGTGACCTGTGTCTTCGGGTCCATGAGAGAGGCGCCGCTTGCGTCTTTTAGCCTCTCGCGTGGAAAGACAGCGCCTACCTGCTTACTCAGAGCCTCTATCTGCTCGCCGTATGGAGAGACGGCTGTGACCACGGCGGGTTTAAGGTCATCAGGTATACCTGTGACACCGGCGTCATTTGAGAACCAGCACTTTAGAGCCAATGTGCCCTTTGGCTCAAAGTCAGGCTCGGCCTTGTTAAGGGCCATAACGGCTGTAAGGGCCTCGGGTATATAGGCGATATTGGTGACTACCGCTCCCTTTGCCGAGCATACGGGGTTTTCCGGCGTATATATATCATCTACGCCGAAGTAATCCATGAACCAGCCTTCCTTGGCCTTTGCGTCATCACCAGAGCCCGCGAGGCTTCCGGCATGGCCGCAGGCCTTTGTAAGCTTGGCCTTCCACCGGCCCACGACGCAGGCAACAGTGGGTTTATTTATCTCAAGTCCGGCCTCGTAATAACCGCCGGGCTCGGAGTATACTACAGCGGCCCTTGACCTCTCATCATTATCAAGTGCGTTAAAAAATTCATGCGGACCGTAATGAATATATACATCCTTGCCGCTTGATATGGACGTAGTGGTACCCCAGCCGCCGGTAAGGAGATATACGGCTATGGTGGTGGTAAAGTTACCTGAGTTGGAGAAGATGGCCACGCTGCCCTTTACAAGTGACTCATCGGGCTTACTGCCGCCAAGGGCCCCGCCTATCCTTACCTTGTTCCAGGAGTCGGCGAGCCCCAGGCAGTTTGCGCCAAATACATCAACGCCGTTGGCCTGGCATATGGCCCGTATGCTGCGGGCGTCATGAAGGGAGACTTTTTCCGTAAGTATTACAATTTTCTTTAGCTCGGGGTTATGTCGCACCGCCTCGGCAACGCCGTCTTTTACCCCGGAAGGGGGCAGATATATAACGGCTGTATTAAACTTGTGACCGTCATTCATACCCTCCCGTATGGAGTTATATACCGGTATATCTCCGTCCGGAGTCTCCAGGACCTGGCCTCCTCTGCCCGGGCCCGTGCCAAAGACAATATTGCCGCCTGAGTAGGCATGGCTTACAGGGGTTACGGAACGGCTCTCTGTGCCGAGGATATTAAGGACACAGACCCTGTCCTCTCGTGTGGCCATCTCTTTTAGTGAGTTTACACCTACATACCATGGAAATTTACTGACTCCCTCTTTATGCATGTTCCCACCCTTTTGTTGAGTTGGTTTACCGCCCGCAGCTTATGGCGGATAGTTTTTTGTGAGTTCACCTTAAGGGACTTAGAGCCCCATGGCCTCGCGTACCTTCTCCGCTCCGCCGCCGCTCATCCAGTCATCGGCTCTCTTGGCGAAGTTTACAACCTCGCTCATGGCGCTGTCGTGACCGAAGATCCTGTAGGGAAGTTTCAGCCCGTCAAGGGTATCGCGCATGACGGAGAGCCCTCTTACAAGGTTCGGGCCGCCTCTGCCTATGACTACAAAGAGAGGCGTGGGAGAGGTCTTGAAGTGGTCTTTAAGGGCATCGGCCATGGCGCGGAAGGTCTCGTAGATATCCGTGTTATTGGCCTTGCCTCCGATTATAAAGAGTACGTTGGATTGATTGAGCCAGTACTTAAAGACAATACGGGCTATGTCGTGCATCTTCGCGTATGGCGGGTTGCCACCAAAGTCAGATGATATGGTGGCCCTGTCGCCGAGGAGCTCCGTTACAAGGGCGTTGGCCCCTCCGCCGAAGGTCGGGGCTGTAATAGTACCTTTATCATTCATAATAAAAACATCGGATTGGCCCTGATATGTGCGAAGCTGGTTTATCTCCTGCTCGAACTCCGAGTAATCAGAGGCAAAGAGGTGCGATGGCAGCCCGAGGCGTTTCCACGCGGGGTTATCTATATCAAAACTGCCCTTGAAGTCGCAGGCCACCGGGACAAGACGGCCCCGTTTCGTGGGCATCATACGAAGCGGATTTATCTCCAGAGTGCTCATGCCGTAGTTATTAAAGAGCGTCCAGAGCTTCGGAAGGTTCTGCACAAGGGGGCTGATTATCTCGGAAGGGGCGCCGAGGTCCTCTAAGGCGTTTGATACATGAAAGCTCTTTAACCCCGTAAGGGGGTCAAAGGGAACCTCAGCTATCTTGTCTTTTGGAAGTTCCTCGATGTCTACGCCGCCGTGGTGCGTAATGGTCATGGTAGGGGCGCGGTAGATAGTGGAGTCGCTAATAGAAAAGTATACTTCATGCTCGGCCGGCACCGCACCCTCGAAGGTAACGCCGTCTGCCTTTGCCCTTGCGGTGCCGTGCACGTGCTCTACAAAATACAGGCGTTCCTTCTCGCTAAGGGCGGTTGTAATATCAGAGGCCCTGCCGATGAGCCCGGATTTTCCTTTTTTACCGACGCCTCCCTTGAATATAGGCTTGATGAAGACAGAGCCGTATTTTTTTAGAAGGGCCTTTATCTCATCAGGGCTTGCTTCAGGACCGAGAACCTCGGAATGAGGATACTCCACCCGGTCTAAGAGCTTTTGTCCCCAGAGTAGTCCGGTGAGCTGCATAAAAAAGCCTCCTTAATTTAAGATTGATAAGTCGAAAAACCTTATAAAATCCTGATTATCTTATCTATAAAAAGCGGTCTCTTTTTTCTCAGCCTCTCGTAAGTTAAGAGAGAAAAACTTTAAACCTTCTTAAACTCCGGTTACAAGGTATAGAGTACTGTAACGTAATAGGTATATTTAAATATTACCGGGGACTTAATAAAAAACCGCCCAAGTGCATTGGTAATCCCTGCAAAAAGAGGGTGCCATGCCCAGACGGTCGACTTAGATAACTCTGAAACCTCGTTCCCCGGTGGTAACCACCTTTATTCCGTCAGTTACGAAGTCGTTTTTTTTTTTGGTATAGAAATTTATAATAAAGCGAGGGGTTTGTCAAGAGAATGTTTTAGCGCAATGGAGTAAGCAAGGATAGGGGGATTAAGAGGGGCTTTATTGTATCCTGAGGCGGTTAAATATGGGTTTTAAGATTGCACAGGTCTCGTCAAGGTGCGCTGAGATTACCTTGGTATCTCCGAGGACGGGCATGAAGTTTGTATCACCTTCCCAACGGGGCACTACGTGGAGATGGAGGTGGTCTTTAATCCCGGCGCCTGCAGCATGGCCAAGATTCATCCCGATATTAAAGCCGTCAGGTGAGAAGGCCTTCTTCAGGGAAGCGACAGAGGCGCGCATGAGCCTGAAGATGTCTATGGATTCCTCGGGGTCAAGGTCCTCAAGGAGGGCAATATGGCGTAAGGGGCTTATGAGGATATGGCCCCCTGTGTAAGGGTATTTATTAAGGATAACAGAGGATAATGAGCCTGAATAAAGCAGATGAGAAGCGCTGTCTTCCCCGGCATTACAGAAGGGACATGCGCCGGATTTCTCAGAACCTATATAATCACTCCGCCATGGAGCCCAGATTTTCTGCATTCTTACTTGTTGATCCTCTCACGGATCTCTTTGCCGGCCTTAAAAAAGGGAACTCGCTTGGCCTCGATGTAGATATTTTCTCCGGATTTAGGGTTTCTCCCCTGCCTGCCGTCGCGCTCTTTTATCTTAAAACTCCCGAAACCTCTAATCTCAACCTTCTCGCCCTTTGAGAGGCTCTGGGACATGGACTGAAAAAGCGAGTCCACTATAACCTCCACCTCCTTCTTGGAGAACGTCTTCACATTCGCGGATACCTTCTCGATGAGTTCACTCTTTGTCATCTTAAATGACCTCCTTGGTTAGATTGAGGTGCCCGGCATGAGGTACATGAGCCGGAGGCCGGGAAAAAGGCTGGATATCCGGCCCGTCAGGTTTTCTGATACAACTGCGCCCCATTTATCAAAAAACTTCTCTTCAGGGTATATTACCAGCGGTTTTCCCTTAATGCCGCCGAGCTTTGCGGCAAGGGCAATCGCCCTGTTAAGACCGCCGAGCTCATCTACGAGCCCCTTTTTCTTTGCCTCCTGGCCGGTAAAGATCCTGCCGTCTGCGAGCTTTCTTACTGTGCCCGGCTTCATGGCACGCCCCCTGGCCACGGCATTTATGAACTGCGTATTAACGCCGTCTACAACACCTTGAAGCAGGGCCTTTTCATCGGGCCTCATGGCGCGAAGCGGTGAGCCGGCGTCTTTGAACTTGCCGCTCTTAATCACATACCCCTTTAGACCAATCTTTTCAAGGAGCCCCTCGGCGCTTACAAATTGGACGATTACTCCTATGCCGCCGGTTATGGTGCCGGGGCTTGCGATTATTCTTCTCGCAGCTGTGGCGGCGTAATAACCTCCTGAGGCGGCTATAGAACCCATAGAGGCGACTACGGCCTTTTTGCGGTCAAGGCCCTTTATGGCATCATATAATTCCTGAGAGGGCGCAACGGCCCCGCCGGGAGAGTTTATCCTTAATACAACGGCCTTTATATCACTGCGTTCGCCAAGTGACTCCAGGGTTCTTATAAGCGCTGTAGTATCGCTTATAAGGCCTTTTAACTGGAGTACGGCAACCTTGTCTTTATGATAACCGCCGCCGATGAAGGAAAAAGAGATAACAATGGCAAGGAGTACAAAGAGAGTTGCGGCGCCTAAGACGGTTAGAAGGTTTTTAGTTAATCTCATTAACGCTATCTGTTAGAGAAAGGCTGTGTTTATTTCTAAATAGGCAGGAGGTTTAATATGCTTCTTACCTCTCTGTCTGCGGTTTCACGAAACCTGCGTATTGTCACTTAACTGCCATATTATGCAGGGCGTTTTTTCAAACCCGCCCCGCATAGAGATATAGTTGTTTTTTATTACTGCTCCTCTTCAGCGGCCTCTTTCTCAGGCTCAGCAGGAGCGGCCTCTTCCTCAGGCTCAGCAGGAGCGGCCTCTGCCTCAGCCTCAGCAGGGGCGGCCTCTTCCTCAG
>JBHHUP010000050.1:0-11819 GCA_046753845.1 Thermodesulfobacteriota bacterium | reverse complement strand
GGTATGGCGCGCTGCATCTCTCCGGGCCTGCAGATGCCATTGCTGAGAGCCTCTATAACACTCAAAGACCATTTACATCCGATGATGCTCTCTATCATAAAAGATACAGAAAGAGGTCTTGGATTTTTTATTTTTTTTTCTTTAGTAATATCCAAAAGATACACCACCTGGTAAGTATGATACCGCTTTGTGCATACTTGAAATGTGAGATATTTAAACTATACTACAGCTAAAAGGATTAGGGCAAGAATTAAACCTATAACTTCAGATGAAAGGGAGGATCCCATGAAAAAGACTGCGAAATTCTACCATGCCGGATGCCCGGTCTGCCAGGATGCCGAGAACAATCTGGCCAACTACCTTGACCCGGAGAGATTCGAGGTTAAAAAGATACATCTCGGGGAGGATAAATCCGAAATAGGGAGTGCAGAGGCGGAGGGCGTAAAATCAGTGCCCGCCCTTGTAATCGACGGCAAGGCATACCACATCAACTTTGGAGCAGACCTTGCGGCGCTGAAGTAAAGATTGCTCTGGCGGTAAAAGTATCAACTTCAAAAGGCATGGTGAGACTTAGTCACCATGCCTTTTTTTTCTTTATCTTACTTTCTTTTTTCTTAATTTGCATAGCGGGGCATAGAGTGTAACTTCAAGGCACTGAGCCTTATTCCCCATTGGTTTTCTTTGTCTTACTTTCTTTTTTCCAAAAGAAAGTAAGGGGTATTTATTTTCTGGCTATTACACGATAATGAGATGGGTTATCTATAAAGGGTTGAGATTTAATACTGCTGAAACCCGTTTTCTTTAGTAAAGACTGTAACTCCTTAAGAGTAATCCTCTCCTCCATAGGGGGCCCATGTTCCTCTCTTCTCTTTTTCCAATCAATAACAAGGAGTTTCGCCTCATCTTTCATGAGCCTTTTTAGCTCAAGAAGAAAGGCCGCTCTGTCCTCTGCCTCATGGAGCACATGGACAAGTAGAATAAAATCGCCGATATTATCAGGCAGCGGTACGGAGCTTTCGCCGGAGAGAATACGCTTTATATTAAGGGGAGGGTTTCTTTTTTTAAGCTCGCTAAGCATTCGGGGCTCTGTATCAACGGCATAGGCAAGACCGCTTTTCCCAACGATACGCGCCGCAGGGAGGGTAAAGAACCCGGGGCCGCAGCCGATATCAATAAAGACCTGCCCACGCTGAAGACCAGCCTCCAACAGAAGCTCTCGAGGTTTTACCTCGCGTTGCCTGCCGCCTCCAAGGAGACGCTCTATGTGAGAAGGGTTGAACTTGTGCATACAAAGCCTCTTATATACCTCCAACCCTTAGAAAAACGGCAAATATAACGATAATTATGGCGATAAATAGGTTGGAACGGCCAAAAATCTTGGCTATGGTGGTAAAGTTCTTCGAGCCGCGTGCCTTAGGCCCAAGCCAGAAGTCATGGACAAGGCTCGATATTACAAGGATAGTTACAAAGGTAAGTTTTATGGTAAGGGCTCTCCCAAGCGGTGTTCCGTGAAGGGCCGGGGTAAATACGGCGTGCGGCCAGACCCCGTGAAGCTGAAAAAATATAATGGGGCCGGTGATAAGAAGGATTATAATCGCCGTCCAGCCGTAGCGGCGGTACTTCTTTCCAACCACCTGGTAGACCTTTGACCTCTCCGCGGGCGTAGGCAGGCTCATGAGAAATGGAGCAAGCACGAGGCTTATAAACAACATACCACCTACCCAGAATATAGCCGAGGTAATGTGGAGGAAAAGAGCGAGTTTTAGCATTAGATAACCTTTTCAATAAAATATTACGGGGCGCGGCCCCTGACTTAAGATGCCCTCTCTACAATCGTAATTCGGCAGACTGATTATTATAAGGCATTTAAAGAATCGAGACAAGATTGAAGTTTAAAAAAGCCTCTCTTACCGGATTATATAGGGCTTTGGGGCTTTGGGGCTAGGGTATAGACATTTTAAGATTAAATAAGAGATGAACACTCTCCCGCTTGCAAAAAGCGCTCCCTTGTGTTAAAAAAATAGAAACTTCTACTACAAAAAAAAGGGACAGAGACTATATGATTATCCGCTGTGAAAAATGTGAGACTAAATACCGCCTTGACGCCACGATGATATCTACCGCTTCAGTAAAGGTGCAGTGTTCAAAATGCGCACATGTCTTTATAGTCCCGGCGGCGAAGGATAATCATGGAAGTGCTGAGTTTCAGCCAGATTTTTCCGCCTCCCCGGTTACAGAGGATAATAAGGATTTGGGCGCAGAGATCGGATCTTTTAATCAGCCCGAAACAGGCACTGAGCCCGGGGTAGAAGCAGAGGCAGGGCAAGATGACGCGGCCCCCGCCGGGCCTGATGTGAAAAGCGTGGAAGAAACAGAGGCCGCGCCTGATACAGATGTAGAGGCTGAGCCCTCTCATGACTTTGAGATGACCTTTAGCGCATCTCAAGAGGAGCAGCTTAACAAGAGTGAGGCCGAGAGCCATATCGAGCCCGAGGCGGCCCCCGATGAACCAAAGCCATCTCTAAATGACGCAGCATCCCCTGAAAAACCCGGATCAGACTTAGAGACCGACCCTTACGCTGAAGCCCCGAACGAAGCTATTATTGAAGAAAACACAGCTGAGCCCGGACCATCGAAGGCATCGGATATTCCCACAGGCACCCTTGAGCAAGATAACTCAGAAGATGCTGCAGACCAGAGCGTAGCCGATAAGGTAACAACTGAGGATAAAGAATATAGCTTTGAGCCTTACGGGAGTGATAAGACTGAGACCTCACTTAAGGCTGAAGGGCTGAGCTCCAATGGCAATGCCTCCTCCGATGCCTTTGATCTGAGCTTTAATACACCTGATAAAGTCTCCCCGGGCGACGGGGAAACATCAAGAGAATTTCTTACCTATGAGACAGCCACAGATGAGCCTCTGGCAAAATTCTACGTTGATAAACCGTCTCCTGAGCCGGAAGAGGACCTTGAGCTGCGGGAACGCCTTAAGGAGCATAAAAGAGAAGAAGAACTCTCCGCTGATGTTAGCGGTGGAGAACTTTCTTTTAACGATGAGCTCTTAAGGGCTGAAAAAGCAGATAACAAGGCGCCTGAAACAGAAAAAGAAAGCAGCCGGGAGGCTGAACCAAGCGTTGCAGCCCCGGTAAAACCAATTACAGGAGGCGCAAAGAAGTCCGGCGGCGCAGGTATCATCGCCGTAATAGTAATAATACTCGTCCTTGCCGGTGGTCTCATCTATATAAAAACAAGGCCTGAGAGCGCCTTAATGGTGCCGCCATCAATGGAGCAAACCATTAAGATAGAGTCAACAAAGGGCTACTACGTATTAAATAAAGACAGCGGCAGAATCTTCGTCATAGAGTCGGTGATAAAAAATATTACAGAGGGCCCTGTGAAGATAAGCGGTATTCGCGGACTTGTTTTTGACTCATCAGGGCACGAAATTGCCAGTAAAGAGGTTGCTCCGGGACGGATTGTAAACGCAACGGACCTTAGAACCATGCCCGTTGACAGGCTTATGCGGTCATTTAGGGATAACTCAGAGGGAACCATACCCAAAAAAGCGGTTATACCCACGATGATACTATTCCCTGAGCTCAATGAAGCCGTAGCAGAGTACGGAATAGACGTCTTGCGTTAAGATGGATAGAGCAGAAAGTAACTAAAATATTCATACAGGTATATACAACGGGGGTTTTTTAACCCCTTAAGACATAGACTTTTTACCTTAACATTTACTATTAATTATTCTATTTTACTCAAGAATAACAAACCCCGCAAGGCGGGGTGTTTTTTATTAAAAAACTTCCTTAACGGAATGAGTATAAAAAGATCCTAAAGGGCAGGTACGACGTTAATGTATAGCCGGACTGTGAAAGGGTTTGCTGTGGTAAGAGAAAGGTCTTAAATATATTGAGGACAGATTGTATAATCATCAACAGGCCCCTCAGGATATGACTCGCAACAATCTGCCCGCTGATAATTTGGCCCTGTGGTGAGGGGGACTACTTCTTTTTTTCCCCCGGCGTAATATCTATTTCCTTGTCATCAGCGGCCTGTTTGAAGTTTTTTATGGCCTTACCCATACCTGAACCAATCTCTGGAAGCTTTCCAACACCAAAGAGTATAAGTATGATAAAGAGTATAACTACAAGCTCTGTTGTTCCCAATCCAAACATGAGTCTTCTCCACCTTATAAGCTAAAAAACAGCTATTTTACATTCTTAATAAAATTCTGGCAGAATAAGAAGGTCGTGTCAATAAAAAAAACATCATTAGAGAGCCCGACGTGGCTCAAATACTTCATCATCGCCTCACTACTCATCCATGGAGCGCTCATGTGGAGCCTTCTTGTCATGAGTGAAGAGGGCGGATGGTTAGCGCATCGAAGGGCAGAGGTGAAAAAACCTGAGTATGTTCAGGTAGTAGAGCTGCCGCCTGGCTATAAGGCGCCGCAAAACAGTAAAACTCCGCCTTCAAAGCCAAAACGCTATGCCGATAAGACAAGCGTAGTAGATGTAGAGCAGATACCCGGCCATAAGGCCGCCCTTACAACCCCGCCCGGCAGCGCACGGGCAGAGCAGAAAGCAGGTGCCAAAAAAACATCCAAAGCATCCAAGGCTGCAAAAGCGGTAAGCGCGAAGAAAAAAGTCGCCGGCAGCTCTAAACCCCGCCGGGTATTCAAGGCCAAAAAAAATCCCCCCCGGGAGAAGAGAACAAAAAAGACAGAAAAGAGTAGGGAACAAAAGAGATTCGCTGATAGCAAAAAACCTGCAGAAAAAACCACTCATCTTAAAGAGGCAAAGTTAAGAGAAGCTGTCATAGAACCCGTAAGTGAGGGCGATATGATACTTAAGAGCAACAAAATAAAAACGCTTGAGAAGAGCGGTAAACTTAAAGCAAGCCCGAAAAAAAAGGAGGTAAGCGCCGCTAAAAGGAAGGATACCTCTGAGATTTGGCGCACTGAGGCCGGGCGCAGCGGGGCCGCTGCCAGCACGCCATCGCCTTTGTCAAGGCCCAACCTCCTTCTCAGCGAAGATCAGGTAACAATGCTTTCAAGACAATATCAGGGCTCAGCCCCTGCCTCAAAGAGCAAGACTCTTATGCTCAATACCTCGGAGCTAAAGTATCAGAGTTATCTCATAGAGCTGAAACACAAGATTGAGCAGTACTGGGAGTACCCCAGACTGGCAGCCATGCGCGGATGGGAAGGCAAACTTTTCATAAACATGACCATACAACGTGACGGGACCTTGAGTGAGATAAAGCTCAGCCGCTCCTCACGATATCCTGTCCTTGACGACGCGGCCATTACCGCAATAAAGCTGGCCTCGCCTTTTACAACCTTTCCAAAAGACTTTGATATAAAGGAGATTAATATTCACGGCCAGTTCGTGTACACCCTTATAGGCCCGCCACGATAAGTAAGGGTTAGGTAAGGGAAAATTCAACAAATAAGGGGTAGAGGCATTACCCCGGCCTTCTGCCTCCGAAGACTGCAAGCTCAAAGACCTTAAAAAAACAATCAACTTCAACAAAACCGCACTCACTCAGCCACCTGCACTGAGAGCTTACCGTGGAGAGAACAGGGGCCTCTTCGGCCATTCTCTTAAGAAAAAGCTGCCTCACCTTCTGAAAGTCACCGGGCCCTTCCTGTTGCTCGTGATAAGTTCTAAGGCTATCAATGAAAAAATCATTAGAAATATTTCGGATACGTTCATCCCGTGAAGCCACATGGTCAATATTCACGAAAAATCCGCCGGGGTTCAATAACCCGTAGAGGGCCTTGTAGATAGATTTTTTTACCGTCTCGCTCTGATGATGAATGGCGTAACTTGATACAACGAGATCAAAGGTTGTCTTGCCGTCTTCACCGGCCTTATCTGGCCAGTCGCTCTTTGCGAGGTCAGCCTCTACAAAATTCAGCGCGGCGCAGTAGCCCTCAAGGTTCTTGCGGGCTTTTTCAAGCATTGGAAGCGAAAAATCAAGAAGCGTACCCCTTGCCCCTGGGTATGCTCTTAAGATGCGCTCTGCGAGAATGCCGTCACCGCAGCCAAGGTCAAGAAAAGACCGTACAGGCAGCCCCTCAATGAGCCGCATCATTGTCCGGAGCTGGTCCTCAAAAAAGGGTATAGCATCCCTTATTCCCTCAAGAAAAATCTCTACCTGCTCCTTCTCCTTCCAAACCTCATCAACTCTCTGCACCCCTGCCTCCCCCTCACTTGTAAATGATTAAACAACAGACTACATGGATATCTGCCATAGGGTCAAGAAGTAATCGCAGGAGAGCGGCGCTCTTGAAAGATAGCGGATAAGCTGCGAGAGTGTGAAAGAGAAGCTTGTAAGGGGCTTAAGAGAGATATGGAAGGAATGAGCTGTGTGAGAGAATAAAATCAACGAAGTACGTTCGAGAGGGCCTCATAGAGAGAGAATATAAAGAAAAAATAAGGAAAAGCAGCACTAAAGGGACAAAATTAAGGCGCCAGCCCAAGTACGGATAAGGCAAGGGTATGTACAGGCAAACCCCGCACAGAAAAGGCACGGCAGCGAAGAATTAGTGAAAAATATTTAGACGGCCTTCATCCTCTCTGCAGGGGTGGGCACCTCATTATAACGTAATGCACTGGGCTGAAGTTTAAGCGCCGGACCTGCTCCATAAAGGGCTACACGATTGCTTAATAGGCCTGTGACAAACATAAATACCTCAAGAAGGTGGTCCCTGAAGACTGAGTCAAAGACCATGCGCGAGGTAAAACATATTATTAGAAGAAAGAGGAGCAGGGCATAAAAGTCGCCTCTTTGCCTGAAGGCTTTATAGGACTTTGCCAGGATGGAAAAGATAAGAGCTCCGAAGAGGGCTACGCCTACAAGTCCTGTTCCGATAGAGATGTCAAGAAGACTGCTGTCGCTGTTGTACCCCGCCCCTTTGTTATAAAGCCCCTTGATATAATGTCCGAAGGCATTCCTGCCATAACCAATGCCAAGAGGATTGGCCCTAATAATATTAAAACCCACCCTGTACTTTGTCAGTCTTATAAAATTTGAGATATTAACGGGCCTGTTGTCAGGCAGCCTCGGGTAATGAGAAGTAGCGGAAAAGGCAATTATCTTGGCCGGTTCTTTCTGCTCCATTACAAGGGTAAAGCAATCGAAAAAATCTGACCACCTCTTATCGCTCTTATAGGTAAGGAAAATAACTGAAAAAGCGAGGGGTACGAGGATAAGGGATGAATAGAGGACATTTTTTCGCACCCTTCCCCCTGAAGCTATAAGGATAAAGATGGCCGCTGATAAGATTATCGGCACCTCAACGACATTTCTCATTCCCGTAAGTAAAGAGCAGAGGGCGACAAGGATGAAAGATATAATTATCACAGCCTTAGAGGCTCGAAGCAGTCTTCTTTTATAAAGAGCACGCACAATTAACTCTGTTAATAAAAATACAAAGAGGATACTTGCAAGTACACTTGCGTCTATGGGGCCTATGGTCATTCCGCCTACGCTTCTGGTAAGAGCTGTTAGGCCGCCAAAAGGCTGCCCGGAATATAACCCGGTGATAATTCTATATAATCCGTCTACATTTATGGCAACAACGTGAATAACCAGAGTCCAGAATATAACGGTGAGCGCGGTTCTGAGCTTAAGGGCCCCCTGTCTGGCAAGAGCGGCCACACCGATGCCAAGCAAGAGTGCCAGTGAGCCCATGACCCACTGCGTCTTAATCTCCGTTAATGCCCAGACCGTATCATCTGAGATAAAGAGAGCTAGAAAAAGGACCCACCCCGCAAAGAGTGTAAAGAGTGCGGCCTGCACCTTTAAAGAGGACAGAACCTCAAAAAAGGTCTCCTTATGCCCGCCAAGAGCATAAAGCATAAGGGCGATAGAGATAAAAAGGGCGGTTTCTCTGAGGATAAGTATATGAGGTATTGGGAGAACAAAGAGAAAAAGTCCCGCCATTGGAAGTAAAAATTTATGAGATTTATCTTTAAGGTGTTGCTGAATCAAATGAATCACACAGCGCCTCCATGAACTGTGAGAATAAATACAATAAAAACAAGTTTAACAAACAATACCGGTGTTACGCTACATGAAAATCAATCTGTAAATCTAATAGGCGTAGCCGCATCTTGCTCTTCCCAGAGAAGCAATCTTATCATATTATAATACCGTAATTAACCGATAAAGTATGTGATATAAAAAGCCATAATTACTATTTACCGCGATAAGGGGCAAATCTCCCCCTGCGCCGCGAACTCCCCTGATACCAAGGGCGCCGCAACGCCTCTTACCTGCTGCATTACGCGGCCGCTCAAGACCGCCTTCAACGTACCTTATGGCATCCGGCAAATCCCCGGAGAGGTCCCAACTCTCTGTTTTACCAACTCAACCTGGCGCACCCTTTCAATGACATATCAGTAAAGATCCTCAACAAAGAATCCCCTTATCATGAAAGCCGACTCTCCGCACCTTGCCATGGGACCCTTTGTCCCCTTTACACTCCCTGCGCTACTTTCTACTCTACCACTCTTACTTAAACTCTCTGCATTCCTGCCCCCCCCTCGCTCCGCCCCCCCTGCCCCCTTCGCTCCCTTACCCTGCACAGCCTCTGCCCTCTGCTCACCTGTCATTTAGTCTGGTTTGCGACTTCAGCAGGACCTTTATAAAAATTCAGACGTTGCGATAATATATTACTTCATTTAATTGTCTGCAAGGTAAATTTATTGTGTAATTAAAAAACCTTGCCTTACGCTCCTTAACCATTAAAGACCTTCAGATTAGGGGAACCGCTACCTCTTGATGAGTTGGTTACTCTGTTGCGGCCTCTCTTCTTGGCCGCATAGAGGGCGCGGTCGGCACGATCTATCATATTATCGGTTCCCTCATCGCCGTCAAGTAAGGTTGCCACCCCGATACTAACTGAGGGCCGCACATTAAAACCGCCGATTATGACCTGATCGGCCAGCCTCTTTCTCAGGCGGTTAAGTGGGTTCATTGCCTGTTTTTCATCTGTCTCAGGCAGTATCAGGAGAAACTCGTCACCTCCGTAACGGAAGACAACATCGTTCTCACGGAGCCAGTGTTTTATAATGCCTGCGATGTGGCGAAGTATCTGATCACCTGTCTGATGTCCGCAGGAATCGTTAATAAACTTGAAGTTATCTACGTCAACCATTGCAAGGGTCAGTTTACGCTCAGTTCTGCCTACCCTGGCGTACTCTTCTTTAAGCCTCGCCATGCCCGCCCTTCTATTATATACCCCCGTAAGCTCATCAAAGCTCATACTGCGCCTTAGCTCATCGTATGAACTATCAAGACGGCGTTCCGCCTTTTCTCTAAAGTAAGTGAATACGAAAAAATAATTAGCGCCGAAAAAGAGTATTGAACTCAGCAAAAGTACCGGTTTAAACCAAACACTGGTAAAAGTTAAAAACTGCATAACCATAAGCGCAAGAAAAAATGTACCGTTTAGCCAAAAAAGTCCTCTCAGGTCGTGAATAAGCTCTGATGTCAGACACTTCGTACTCATTTTTATCCCCCTCGCCGGTTTTCAAATAAGACAGGATTATTTTACATGTATTATTAAGCAATAAACGTGCCATATCGTTTAATACAAACCGTCACAGGGAGGACGGTAAGAAATACCCGGGTTAATAGGAGACCGATTCAGCTGATATGAGGTATTATCTGCCTGATATAGAGTTTTTTACCTTCTTATTCTCTAAGGCTCAGCCCTGCTTACATGGGTTTCATGAGTCTTTACAGCATCACTGCACAGTAATCTGTGTCAGGATAATGACAGATTCACAAAAAAGCGTGCATCATATAACGCAGGAAGGCCGTCCCGGATAACGGGACGGCCCTGTAAGAGAGGGGGGGGTGAGGCAGACGGGGGGCGAGGTCAAGCAGCGAAAATCTCTCAACATGAGGTGAAAAATCAAACCTATGTTGAGCAGAAAACTCAGGAGGCCATTGCAGTTATAGAGCTCAGCACATCGGCCTCTCCTTTTGTAAGGTTGCAGATTTTAACTACATTCTCAATAGGCTCACCTGTCTGAAGAAGATTACGTGCGGCGCTGTAGGCGCCCTCGCTATCAACCTCATGAGATGGAGCCGTCCGGATATCACTCAATGCTCCGTCAAGTTTGTCGATAATATTTTTAAGCCTCTCCTGTTTTGTTGAGAGCTCTTTTTCTCTTACCTCATTAGCCTCTATACTTTTACGAAGTCTAAGTTCGGAATCATGAATGGCCTTGTTATCAAGACGAACACTGCTGCCTCCTCTCTTCTGCATCCCCAGCAGGAGGTAAAATATGGCGGCCGTTATGAGGATATCTACTACGAGCAGTATTGAACTCTCCATAATTTCTCCTTAAAGGGTCTCTGGCAGCGAAACTCATGCCATGATGTCGATTCTATTCTCATCTCCGTTGTCTTCGTTCTTTTTATTATGTTCCCTTTTTTCTTCTTTCTTTTTTTTATTCTCTTTTGATGGACGTTTTTTATCCACGGGCCGTAGGGGCCTTACCGGCACCATGGGCCGGCTGATACCAGGGATATGCATTCCACCGTTATCCGTCATAATACTTCCCTCGCTGTATTTAAATTGCAAGAACCATGCCTCAATCTTAAAAAGACAAGAGGCTACTACATATAAAAAACAGAAATCCCTGACCCCTTGTGCTCTCTAAGTAAAAAAAAACGCAGGAGACGGCTGTTAAAGGGCCGTCTCCTGCGTACAACTTACTCCAAAGGTAATCTCATAACCAAGGGTTTTATCGGTAAAGAACTTTACGCTCTCTTGTGCCTTATCAACCCTCGGCTATATTAACAAATGGCGCGGCGGAGTCACCGTCATCCTGACCCTGACCGCCCTTCCCCTGTATGAGCTTCAGCTCAGGGGTCTCGGTAATAGCGCGGCCCGTAAGGACAAAACGGTCTACCAGGCTATGAAGCTCCGTGGCTATCTCAGATACTCTGCCAGCTGCGCCTGATACATCCGTTATGGCGTCGACATTAGTCTGAGAGGCCTCTGTGATGTTCTCCATGCTCCTCGCTATCTCCTCTGCCGTGGCGCTCTGCTCCTCGGCGGCGGTAGCGATCTGGCTTATCATGTCATTTACATCCTCAACACCTGTGACTATCTGCGAGAGGGCGTCGCCTGCCTCGTTGGCGAGCTTTACACCGTTCTCCACCTTATTGGTGCCCTCATCCATGGCGTCAACGGCGCGCGTGGTCTCGTCCTGAATGGTATTTATCATCTCACCTATCTCTTTAGTGGCCTTTGTGGTGCGCTCGGCGAGTTTTCTTACCTCATCTGCCACAACGGCAAAGCCCCTGCCCTGCTCACCGGCACGCGCCGCCTCTATGGCCGCGTTCAGGGCCAGCAGGTTTGTCTGGTCCGCTATATCGTTAATAACGGATATGATGGTGCCTATCTCCTCGGAGCTCTTGCCGAGGTTCTTTATTGTAGTTCCCGTAACTCCAGTGGATTCAGCCACCTCTTTCATGGCATTAATGGCCTGACCGACTACGTCGCCTCCCTTTGAGGCAATGTCGCGCGCCCCGCGTGCGGCCTCCGTGGCGCTGTGGGAGTTTCTCGCCACCTCTATTACGGCGGCGTTCATCTCTTCCATGGCCGTGGCTACCTGGGCGGCCTGGGCGGACTGTGCGTTTACACCATCGCTCATATTTGATGACGACGAATCAAGCTGACTCGACGATGTGCCGAGGCTTGACGATGAATTGCCTATCTTGCCCACTATATCACTCATGGAGTCTGCCATGGCGTTTATGCTCTTACTGAGGCTCGTCACCTC
>JBHHUP010000049.1:0-12168 GCA_046753845.1 Thermodesulfobacteriota bacterium | reverse complement strand
TCTGGATATACGTAGCCGTCACGGGCTGGGCTATTTTTCTCTTTCCGAGGTAGCGAAGCTGGTGAGATGAATTTGCTATGATAGATGGATTGGGGAGTTTTGTGGGTAATTAAGTATGGTGTCCCTATAATTCCTTGGGATCCAATACTGACCATTCACTCTCTCAAATAGGAATTTATAGCATTAAAAGACTATCTGCGTCTACATCATTGCTTCAGTAATCTTTTTATGGTCAATACTTATACCAACCTCTCTTAGACGATTACAAAGTTTTGGTAATACTTCTTTAATACGATCATTAAATCTAAAACTAATAATACCTTGCAGATCCGATGGTTGTTCAAGATGACCTTTAACAATAAGGGCCATCCGCTCACGGGTGAGCGAAGAAAGCAACATCCCTGTTTCGAGAATAACATTTTGCCTGGCTCTGGGTTCTTCTTTTTCTTTGCCATCTTTAACAGCATACCCAATGTCATCAGGCGTCATAAGCACAATCCCAAAATCAGATGCGAAGTCTTTTCCAATTTGCCCCTCTAAAGCTTCAATAATTGTCTTTCCTGCTCCAGAGGTATTCATAAGGATATATGGTTCAAGACCGAGTCTTCGTAATGCAAGTTCTAACTGATCTCTTGTATCACTATCATGTCCGTGAACGATAAAGATTCTATGGGTAGCTACGGTAGCCCCTGATATGGACTTGGAGTTAGTCTCCAGAGTTTCTTTATTAAGAATAGATTCTACAGAAGTCTCCAATGTTTGTTTTGCACTACTTGGTCCTTGAAAGCTAAGTGTGCCAGTGCTTGTCCAAAAGTTCATGATTGCTTTATCTTGGGTTCTGAATTGATATTGCCCATCACTTTTCTCAGACCAAGTTCCTTTTACGTTATGCTCTTCTAACTTTGCTTTAAGTTCTTCTAAACTTCCTTGGTAATTTATAGACATATAACCCCCTTCTTTATTGCTGAAAGACCTTTCTAACGTCTATCTTCCCCGTCACCGCCACTGAGATGAGTGCCGTGCGGTATTCATGAAGCAAGTCTAAGGAACTTTTTACTTTGTCGGAATTCCGGAATTCCGGGAATTCCGGGGACACCATACTTAATTACCGCAACTAATCCTAACTACCTCTCTCGCACTCCCCAATCACCACGCCCTCTCCATAAGAAGATCAGGCATAGGGTAATGCCTTGTATTCAGACAGAATATCTTTCCCCCTGTCTCCATAGCCGTGGCCGCCAGTATGGCGTCATTGGTATCAATGCCGTGGCTGGGGTTCCATTCACGGTACATCTCACCAGCCCTATCTATGGTGACCTGGTCAAGAGGCGCGGTCTTAAAGAGGGAGAGAAAGAGAAGGGTCTTTTCTTCTTCGTCTTTACGCATGAAAAACACGACCTCGGCCCTCTGCATGGCTCCTATCCATAGCTCAAACTCCTTATTTCCTCTAAGAGCGCGGATAAAATCCTTTGCCTTTTTCTTACCCCGCAGGTGCCAGATAAGGACATCAGAATCTATGTAGGCCCTCATTTGCGGTGACGCTCCATGGATTTAGTAAAGGCAGCACGGGCCTTACGAGAAGTCTCTTCCGCACTTTCATCACGCTTCCAAACACCGGAGGTCAGATCAAGGACATCCATGCCCTTCTCCGCCTCAATCTTCTTTACATAGGTCAAGATGGCCTCTTCAATTACAGACTTTTTACTTGTATGAAGCTCTTTAGCGAGCATATTAATCTGATGAAGCACCCTCTCATCAACCCTTGCTGATAATACCTTGTCCATGGCCAACCTCCGTTCTTACATTATAACGTAAGAACGTAAAATAAACAACTTTATTGTGAGTGCAATTTATTACGAAAATTCGTGAAAAGTGAGAAGGGGCTACGGAAAACTCCGTAACCCCTTTTCTTTACTGCTTAGCCTGTACAAAAAACCTACTTCATCATCCTCGTAAGTATACGGTCAATGGAATTGGCGAAGCGCTCCCTGTCCTTTGGGCCAAAGGGTTTTGGGCCTCCGGTATCCACTCCGTTATCACGTAGCCCCTGCATGAAGTCCCGCATGGAGAGCCGCTCACTGACATTTGCCTCGGTATAGACCTCGCCTCTTGGGTTAATGGCAGTGCCGCCTTTTTCCACGACACGGGCTGCCAATGGGATGTCGGCTGTAATTACAAGGTCTTTTACACTTACATTATCAAAGATGTACATATCGGCGATGTCGGCGCCTTTTTCCACCTGAATGGATGTAATGAGAGGCCCCGGCGGTACCGCCAAAAAGGTATTGGCCACGAGACATACGGGCACCTGCAACCTCTCTGAGACCCTGAAGACAATATCCTTAACCGCCCTTGGACAGGCGTCGGAGTCTACCCAGATTTTTAACGGAGAGCTTTTCTGCATTTCTTTTAACTGCTTTCTCCAGGACACAAGGGGGTCGATTTACCTACTATCTTTTCAACCCCGCCTCCGCCGCTGCTACTCCTTCAGCTTCTTTTTTATGCTGTTCCCTATCCAGCGGCCGTCCCACCTCTCAATGGGCAACACAGACGTGCCGTGCAGGTGGTCGCCTCCGGCAAAACTCCTTAAACCGGTGTGGCGTATGGTGGCTCCCCTTTCACGGTATCACACTCTACAATAAAAAATATATCTGTCCTTTTTTATTTCATTACGGCTCAAATTTTATTTTCATTAAATCCGGGTGCAAAAACTCGTAATTTAAAAACTGCTTCACTTTTTTATTACTTATTATCTTAAAAGACTTGAGACCAGAGTCTGCAAACCTTGGAGTAACTCCTCTGATTGTTTTGGCAGCTTGAGTATATAATTCCCTTCTTGTTGGATGAGTATCGGCACAACAATTAAAAATCTCACCCCATACCTCTGCTTCGATAATGCGGCTGATAATATTAATGCAATCGTCACGGTGAATTAGATTTAAATAAGAGTCAGGATTTTTAACAAGCCTCTTTCTGCTAAATAACTTTCCGGGGTTTCGGTTCCCACCGATTAATCCTCCGAACCTGACAATAGTTGTTTTGAATTTACCGCTCTTTCGAAACAAATTTTCAATTATCAGTAAAGGGCTTAATTTTGATTCTTCACCGTCCGACTCTGATATGGTTTTATTTTTGTTCTCATAAACTGAAGTAGAGCTAACAAATAATACTTTGTCAATTTTAGAATTCTCAATTTCTTTTATGAGGTTGCTAAAACCATCTATATTCTTTGAAGGCACATTAATTATTAAGATATCCGCCTGAAGAAACTCCTTAATATCAGGGGATAAAATGTCAACATCAATGATAAAGGGATGGACTTTAATGGAGGTTAGTTCAGGTATGCGGCCTTCTGATCTTGTCGAAGCATTTACATGGTACCCTATTGAGACAAAATGCTCAGATAGCGGAAACCCTAACCAGCCGCTTCCTAAGATGCTTATACTTTTCATAGTTGTTCCTACTCATCTTAAAAAACACAACCGGGGAAATGATGTGATGAGCATCGAAGTTGGTACCGCCATGCAGCTATTTGCCACAAGACATAGGGGCAACTGCAGCCTGCCTGAGACACTGAAGATAATCTCCTTAACCACACGCGGGCAGGTCTCTGAGCCTACTCATATCTTTAATAGAGCGCTATCGCACATTTTTTTATCAACTATTCTCCCAAGTCAAAAGGGGTACGATTTATCTTTGATTTTTTTCGCACTCCCCCGCCTCCGCTGCTGCTACTCCTTCAGCTTCTTCTTTATCCTGTTCCGTATCCAGCGGCCGTCCCACCACTCAAGGGGCAGGACCGGGGTGCCGTGCAAATAGAGCCCGAAGTGCAGGTGGTCGCCACCGGCAAAACCCGTTGAACCGGTATGGCCGATGGTGGCTCCCCTTTTTACGGTATCGCCCTCAATAACGTCAATGGTGCTAAGGTGCCCGTAAAGAGAGAAGAGACCGAAACCGTGGTCAATTATTACGGCGTTACCGTATAACCCGAGGTCGCCGGTAAAGACCACTATGCCGCTGTTGGATGCGCCCACTCTTGATTTACTTACAGAGGCAAGGTCAACGCCAAGGTGATAGAGCCTGTCCACGGCACGCCCCTTGTACTCGTAGGTGCGGTAATCAGCGAAGCGTGACTGTACGGCCGAGTTCTTAAGCTGAAGAAAAGACCTCTTCCATAAAATTTCCGGCCGTGAGGTCTTCATAACAGAACGTATCTTCTCTTCGTTCTGAGCGCGGATATCTTTATTTACATGGAGAAAATCCTCTATAAGGTCGCCGGTCTCAGGGATATTAGCGGCATCAAGAAGGTCGGCCACCTTGGTCTCAAGAAACTCATCGCTTAGCCTTATGCGCCGCTTGCGGTACTCACGGGGTTTAACCAGAACCGATAGAGTCCTTACCCTGCTGTTGCCGGCAGCGTCTACGGCCTCTACCTGAAAACGTTTTCCAGGCTTCAGGTCATAGGGATAACTGAAGAGGCCGAAGAACTTATCCTTGTCCTTAAAGGCCCCCCTGTAAGCGGGAAAGGTACGGCCCTCTATCTTCACCGCCGCACGTACGGTATCAGGCGAACTCTTGAAGACCACTGCCTCTGAGCCGCCGATGGATATAACGTGATCACGGCTCATTACACCTACCCTTGGCGGCGTAATGTCTATCTCAACAGGATACTCGGCCTGAAGAGTATTGCCGGAGAACCATAGCGAGAGGTCAGTAACCTTAAGGACGAGAACTGCGCTGCCTTCTTTTATACCGAGCTTTCTAAAGTCCGGCTTTATCTCATCGGTAAAGTCTGAGACCACGGGCTCTTGACCTGAAAAATCCTCTGAAAAAATCTCAGTAGATTTTGTTCCCTTCTTTATAAATACCTTTATTGAGCGAAGCCCCGCGCCGCTGTCCGATGCGCTGATCTTAAGGGCCGCGTCACGGCCTATATAGGAAGACTCGTTAACCCATTCTCCCCTGGGAGAAGATACCTCGAGAACCGTTAAGAACGCATAAACGATAATAAAAATTACTATAAGCCCGAGAACCGCCGTTACCTTGCCCCTTGAGACTACACTCTTTCTTCTTCTCATTTAACGAACCTGCTCCTCTTAATTAATAATCCCCGTCACTATAAAAAAAATATAATCTCTTTCGCGCTCGTCCCGTGGGCCACGTACTGCGGTACTGCGGCCTGCCTGAGGGCGAGTTAAAACAAAGAGTAAAAGCGCCTTCAGCGCTCATGAATGAGATAAGCCTGAGGCCCTTCCTCTGCACTTCACCTTGCGAATTAACCGCCGATAAACAAGAAAAAAGAACCTCTACTAAAAAAACCACAGGCACCGATTATCTCACAAAAAGAAAAAGATGACAGGTTTATTCAAGAAAAACCCTCTCCGCTACAAGCTGTTTTCCTCTCTACAAGAGACACATGTACTGAAGTATCTCAAATGCCTTGTGCATGGCCTCGTGACGGCCAAGAAGGATAAATACATCGCCGCTCTTAATGCTGTAATCAGCAGGAGGTTTTGTCCTGGCCTTGCCCTTTCTTACAACAGCGATAATGCTTACACCGCTCGCCTTCCGAAGATCCAGCTGCACAAAGTTCATCCCCACGATGGCGGAGCCCTCCTCAACGTAAAAGGTGTTTACCACATCTTCTCTCAGAATAGAGCTTAGCTCGCTGACCTTCTCCCCTGCCATGGCCGGGTCTCTGAACATAGCATAGCCTTCTTGTCTAATAATATCTATCTGATTCTCGATGATATTTGTGGGCAGTTTATAGTCCTGCAGAACCCTTGAGAATATCTCAATGGATGTCTCGAACTCCTCGGGGATTACCTCTGTAGCGCCAAGTCTATAAAGCTCCTCAATCTCCGTAAGATACCGCGTCCGCACAACGATTGAGGCCTTTGCGTTAAGCCCCTTTGTTGTCACTACGCCGCGCCGCGTGGCTATGGGGTCGGGGATGGTAAAGACCACCATACGCGCCCTATTTATGCCGAGACCCTTCAGAACATCGGCATGGCTGCAGTCTCCAAAGCGCACATTATGCCCCTCTTTTCGCGCGTTGCGCACATGCTCGGCCTTCATATCAAGTATGATGTAGCTGATGCCCGTCTCCTTCAAGACGCGCGCGAGGTTGCGTCCGCTAAGGCCGAAACCTATGATGATTACGTGGTTGCAAAGGGTAGTCCTGCCCTCAAGAGAAGATGTCATGCCTTTTCGCCGCAGCAGCCTGCCCACATGAAAGGCAAAGACAGATGACCTGTTAAAGAGAAATGGAGTTATGGCCATGGTTAAGATGGATGAGGCAAGGAGCATCTGATAAGCCGGAGAGGTAAGAAGGCCGTAATCACGGCCCAGTTTTATAAGGACAAAAGAAAACTCCCCTATCTGCGCCAGGCATATTCCCACTGTGAGGCTGGTACGAAAAGGATAGCGCAGCACCAGACCGATGGCGGTGATAATAAGGGCCTTTAAAATAAGTATGGTAAGAGAGAGACCGATAACAAGGGGCAGGTGGTTCATAAAATAGAAAAACTCAAGGAGCATGCCTATGGAGATAAAAAAGAGGGACTGAAAGGTATCCCTGAAGGGAAGTATCTCGGCTACGATCTGGTGGCTGTACTCAGACTCTGAGATTACAATACCGGCTATAAAGGCGCCAAGGGGCAGAGATAAGCCGAAGAGCGAGGTGAGCCACGCCGTACCAAGACATATAAGGAGTATAGTAAGGATAAAGAGTTCTTTGGACTCAAGCCTCACTATCTGATAAAGGATTTTAGGCACAATATAGGATGCGGCAGTGATTATAACAACAATGGCTATAATGGCCACCAGAAGACTTTTTATGATTGCAAAGATAGAGGCCCCTCCTTCTATCCCGAATCCATGAACGATTAAGACCATAAGGACCATAGAGATGTCCTGAAAGAGAAGGAGAGCTACTGAGAGATTACCGTAAGAGGAGTTTACGTCTCCTTTGTCAACGAGAAGCTTAAGAACAATGGCCGATGAGCTGAGCGATATAATAAAACCCAGAACAAGGGCAACGGTTATGGGCTGATGAAAGAGAGACGCGATGATAATGACGCTAAGGGTGGTAAGGCCGACCTGAAGCCCCCCTCCGATAAGGGCCTCCTTCTTTATCTTCATCAGTTTTGAGATGGAGAACTCAAGGCCGATGGTAAAAAGGAGAAGTACTACGCCAATTTCTGCCAGCACCTCGATAGCGTGATGATCCGTAATGATACCAAATCCGTATGGACCAATGACAACACCGGTTATGAGAAAACCGACTATGGTGGGCAGCCCCAGCCTATGAAAGAAAAAAGTAATGGGGACGGCCGCCACCATTAAGATAATAAGGTCTTTTAGTAAAGGTATGTTTTCCACAGTGAATAGCACTCCTGCGTGATATAGGCTTATTAGTTACTCTACAATAACAAGATTCGCTGTAATAATGCAAATATAGAGCTTCTTGCCTAAAACTATAAAAAAAAGGCCCCCTGAGAAAGACGTGCCCCTTGTAATGTTACTGGCGCGCCTGGATGGATTCGAACCCCAGGCCTCTGCTTAGAAGATATGAACAAGCCCTCTGGGCATTACTTTTCGAGTTCAAGAAGATTGGGCACGAGGGGTTCGAGGAGCAATGAGATCTGGGCTTTGCCCTTGCACAAAGCGGTTGCCCTTATCGTAGGTAAGGCTCTATAGACGTTTCGAGTAATTCTTAAGGGCTTTATCAAAAGTAAAGAGGGATATATTCGGCTTTTTTGACTTTGCGCACAATATGCACTCAACGATATCAAGAGAGGGTCTCTCGGCGAAAATGGTTAAGGCCTCAATCAGCTCACCTCTCTCGTCGTTCATAATACTCTTGTAATGAAGCAGGGCCCGGAGCTTTGTGTATATCCCTTTTTGGGGGACCTTATAGAATTTTGTCAGCACATATACGCACTCCACAAGAACGCTTTCAACAATGACGGCCTTCTCGTCACCGGTGCCCACCGGAGCGAGAGCCGCCGGGGATGTAAAAGTATGATTACTTCTTTAAAACAAGGGGATTTAAAAAAACATGAACATGGCGCAGCTATCATGGAGAGGGTTAAATTGTCAAGTTACTTGTCTCTTTTTCCGTTATTTACGCTTACCTCATAAGCAGTTTCTTCGCCTCCCCTGTGAGGCCGAGATCGATATAGACTCTTGCCAGCCCCATGACGGCATCACTTCCGGGGTCTAACTCAATGGCCCTACGGTACTCGGCCGCGGCCTCTTTAAGGAGCCCTTTTTTCCTGTACGCGTCACCGAGCCCTGAATGCATTACAGCGTTACCGGGTTCGATGGCAACAGCCTCTCTGTAACTCTTAATCGCCTCATCAACGAGCCCTTCTTTCAGGTAATTGGCTGCAAGGTTGTTAAGGGCATAGGAAAAACGCGGGTCCATCTTCAGGGCCTCTTGATAAAACTTAATAGCCCCCCGGATATCGCCTTCATCTTCCATGGCAAGACCGTAATTTGTATAGGCCCTCGCCCCCGGATATTTAGCGATAACATCCGACCAGAAGGTGCGTTCATCCCTCCATACACGGTTACGCTCAACTGCGGCAAAAGCGTAGAGGGTCATAACAAGGAGAGCCGTTATGATTAAAAACCTCCTGAGACCTGCCCTGGGGCGGGCCTTTTCAAGAACACCGGAGAAAACCATCCCGAAAAGGACAAATATTCCTACAGATGGTATATATAGAAACCTCTCGGCCAGGAGTATCTTTAAGGGTATTATATTCGAGACCGGCATCATGGTAACGAAAAACCAGAAGATTAAAAAGGCTAGGGGCCTTAAAAAAAAGAAATAAGAGACGACACCGGCGGCCAGAAAGGCGCCGACAATAAGGATGGAAAGGATGACCCTGGGGGTCAGGCCGTAAGACAGGGGGAAGGCCAGATAATCGCCGCACTGGTTCAAAGGTATTGTAAGGAGAGAAAAATATCTTACAAAGCCCCGTGCCGTGGTAAAGAGCGCTGGCCCGAGCCCTCCACCGAAATAGGCAGTCTGGGCGACCTGGCCCGTCACCGCTGTCCTGACGCCAAGGTACAAGCCGGCCAGAACGAAGAAAGGCACAAGGGCAGTAAGCCCCTTACCGCGCCTCAAACCCGAAGGTTTAAAACAGAGCTCGTAGAGGATAAAGAGCAGTGGCAGGGTAAGGGCCATCTCTTTTGAGAGCAGGGCGGGGATGAAGGTTATAATGGAAGCGCAATAATACTTGAGGCCCTTTTGTCTATGGCTGTAAGCGATATAAAAGATAAAGGAGGCAAGGATAAATACGCAGGCCAGCATGTCATCCCTTCCCTTTATCCACGCAACCGATTCCGTGTGTACGGGGTGGACGGCAAAGACCAAGGCAGCGCCCAGAGCCGCGAGCCCAACCCTTCGAGTGGGCTCATCAAGATCGCCGCGGCCGCTCAAAAGGGAGAGGGCAAAAAAGTAGACCAGGACGCTGTTGATTATGTGGAGGCAGATATTGGTAAGGTGCCAGCCCCAGGGCGAAGAGCCATAGATCCGGTAATCAAGAGCAAAGGAAAACAGATAAAGAGGTCGGTATATCTCCCCCGGGGCGTGGTAGGCGTTTTTATCGATAAAGAATCTTGCTATCTGATAAAGACCGAGGCCGCTTTTCGAGGAGTTCTCAACTATGAAGTAATCGTCCCAGATGAAACCGTTATAAAGCGTGTTCATGTAAACGGCAAAAGCAACGAGAGCTATGAGGGACGAGAATATGCAGGCGCGCCTTATTGTATGTGATTTCATCAATACCGGCTCTATAAACGGGAGGGAGATTTTTTACTCAGCCCACATACTCTCCAACTACGATCTCTGGTATCCTCAACGTGGGCTCGGCGTTGGCCACGGGCACGTCCTGCGCGTCTTTTCCACACGTGCCTATGCCGAAGCCAAGGTCACTTCCCACTATATCAATCTTTTTAAGTATCTCCTGGCCGTTACCGGTAAGCGTCACCTTGTTTACCGTGTTCACCTGTCCGCCGCCCATCCTCATCACGATAAGCCCTTTTCAAGGGGCCTTATTATCGCCCCCTACTACGTCCCACCCGGCGTTATCATTGTCTTCGTCATCCCCGGCATAGGCCTGAAACGCTATGCCTCCCTACTGCCCTTTCCCCTTGAAAGGGCGTCCGCCTTCATCGCAGAGAGCCTCTCGTACATGTAGCTCTTCAAGACACCCTTTTCTATCAATACCTTCTTCTCGACAAGTGTAGCCTTTTCATCGAAAAAGCTCAAGCCTCTCTTAATATGATATGGTTCCCTCGTCCATTACCGTTATGACCGGAGAAGCGGCCACAGCGCTGATCTTGCCGAATAGATGGAAAGGTTATTAAGCGCAAGAACGGCCTAAGACCATGGGCCACTGTCTCGTGGATCATAGTGCCTCCGGCCTCGCTGAAAAGCACGCCGGACCGAGAGCCGCCGGTGATGTTAAAGTATAATTACTTCTTTAAATTAAAGGGGTTTTAAAAAAAACATGAGCAGATTACAGCTATCATAGAGAGGGTTAAATTGTCAAGTTGCTTGTCTCTTTTTCCGGCATTTACGGTTGCCTCAGAATCAGTACCTTAGCCTCCCCTGTGAGCCGAGATAGGTATAGACTCTTGCCAGCCCCATGACGGCTTCACTTCCGGGGTCTAACTCAATGACCTCCGGTACTCGGCAGCAGCCTCTTTCAGGAGCGCCTTTTTCAGGTAATTGGCGGCGAGGTTGTTAAGGGCATAGGAGATTTAACTTCGGCAGGGTCTCTTGATACAGAGCTGAAAAACACAGAACTCTGCAACAAAAAAAACATCACGATATAATTGTTTCACAGACTTAACTTTTTACATGGCCAACCCTTGCGGGCGAGACTTTCATCAGAAACGCAGGCTCAATGATCCTGGCAATATCACAACGGTCAAGGAACTCCTCGGTCACAAGACGCTTACCATGACGCTCCGGTACGCCCATCTTGCCCCCGCGCACAAGGCAAGGGCCGTGGAGATACTCGAAGAAAACCTCGGCCTCAACTCTACTATACAAAAACTATACAATTTCAAGAAAAAAAGGTTACGGCCAACGCCGTAACCCCTTGATTTTACTGGCGCGCCTGGAGGGATTCGAACCCCCGGCCCACTGCTTAGAAGGCAGTTGCTCTATCCGACTGAGCTACAGGCGCAGTATTTATAAGAGATTTAAAGTCACATCAATTCCCATGGGACAAAGATTCATCAACAGCCCCAGAGGCGATTCTTACCTTGTAAATTTCATTACTTTACATCAATGGCCATGACAAGAAACTCCCTGCCAAGGCTCTTGCCGTGATGAGGCTCCTTTGTCTTACCATCGTAATAATACCACGTAAAGGGCTTCATCTTGCCAAGTTCGCCTGGCAGAGCCGGCAGTTCGGCAACCTTCAGCCCGGCGGCCTTAAAGCTATCGGAGTTTAAGAAGTAGAGAATATCCTCTGTTGTAGACTGGGGATTACGGGAAAAATGCACCATATAACGCTTGGTAGCTGGCTCCAGCATACAGTACTCGCCGCTCGCATGGGTAACATCTATGGCCATCATGCCGCTACGAGGCACAAGGAGATTGGCTATTGCGTTAATCTCACGTGCCGCGGCGGTACCACGGAGGCGCAGAACAGGCCCGAACTCCTTTTTAATGGCCGCAAGCTCCTTCTCGGCCTCCCCGGCGCCAGAGGCGCGCTTTGGGAGAGTGAAAGATATTGACAAAATCATACATAGCGGTAAAATGAGGGCAATCAAGACTTTTTTCATATTAATCACCTTTTCTTTGCCGATAAGTTAGTTAATTGGTTAACTTGGCCTGCTGTCTTTTTTTCCAGTTGGCATCACGTAGCTAACTTGTTTTTATTTACAGTAGTAACTTAGTTGTAATTTTGGTTTTTCTTTGCTTAGTTTCTTTTTTTCCAGTTGGCATCACGCAGGCAACTTGCTTTTATTCACTTATACTTAGTTAGTTGTAATTTCGGTTTTTCTTTGCTTAGTTTCTTTTTTTCCAGTTGGCATCACGCAGGCAACTTGCTTTTATTCACTTATACTTAGTTAGTTGTAATTTCGGTTTTTCTTTGCTTACTTTCTTTTTTTCCAAAAAGAAAGTAAGTGGTCGGGGCG
>JBHHUP010000048.1:0-12697 GCA_046753845.1 Thermodesulfobacteriota bacterium | reverse complement strand
TTTATATGAAGCTTAATATTGTTTTTTACAGCCTCTACGGTCATGTCTACGAGAGGGCCGAGGCCATGGCCGAGGGGGCAAGGCATATTGAGGATTCTAAGGTAAAACTTTTTCAGGTTCCCGAGACTTTGCCTGATGAGGTTATTACTAAGATGAACGCCACAGAGGCAAAGAAGACTTTTGCCGGAGTTCCCGTGGCAAAGGTAGAGAACCTGGCCGAGGCGGACGGCATTATATTCGGCACGCCTACGAGGTTTGGCAATATGTGCGCTCAGATGCGCGCCTTTCTTGACTCCACGGGCGGGCTCTGGCAGCAGGGCGGCCTTGTTGGCAAGGTAGGCAGCGTCTTCGTCTCAACGGCCACTCAGCACGGCGGGCAGGAGTCCACAATACTCAGCTTTCACACCACGCTCCTTCATCACGGCATGATAATAGTTGGCATGCCTTATACGGAAAAACGGCAGATGACCTTAGAAGAGATAACCGGAGGCACGCCTTACGGAGCCACGACTATCGCCGCCCCTGACGGCTCAAGGCGGCCCAGCAAGAACGAGCTTGAGATGGCCCGCTTTCAGGGCATGCATGTGGCCAAAATTGTAAAGCGGCTGAAAGATAACGGTGAGGTAGCTGAAGATTAGAACTTGCAGGATGGGTGGAGTGAAACGCAACCAATCAATAATAACGTTTTTCCAAACCTCGTAAAATATTTGATGGGTTGCACTACGTTCCACCCATCCTACAAGACTGGTAAAATATGGACAGGCTAGAAACACTAAAAAACTATTGATTCCCTATTGGTTTTGGAATAAGTTGATACCAAATCAACAGAGTATTACATTTAACATCATGGAGGAAAGTATAAAAAAACTGCTGGCAGGATTGGTATTCATGTTTGTCACTGTTTTTGCCTTTTCGGCTTTTGCCGGAGAGTTTGCAGATTTAAAGAGTAAGGTGAACGAAGCGAGGGACACCCTCGTGACTATGGTTAAGAACAAGGACAAGCGCGGAGCCGATCAGCAAAAACTTGTAAAAGATACTGCTGACGCTGTAAGCGCCGCTCTCTCGAAGTTGAAAGCTCCCGCCGGTAAGGAAGCTCAATTCAAAGAACTGAGTGACAACTGGAACGCTTTCAAGAAGACACGCGAAGAAGAACTGGTGCCTTTGCTCATCGCCGGTAAGGACGCAAAAGCCAAAGCGATTGCGCTCGGTATTCAGAAAGAAAGACTTAAGAAAGTGCTTGATAATTGTGACGCACTGATTAAGTAGCCTCTTTGAATTTATCGAAAAAAAGGGGTTGGCTTTATGCCGGCCCCTTTTTTTTTAAGCCTTGTAGGTTAGGTAGAGCTACGCTCTACGCAATAATTCAATTACGGGTATGCTCTTAACCCTGAATTAAAAGACGCAGGGTGTTCTATCTCTACTCAACCTATCCGATTTTCCCTACTTGTACATCCTTGCCACGAACTCGCCGTAGCCGTTATATTTCAGCGTCTTTCTCCTCTCTTTTGAACCCAGCATGCGTTCCGTTGCCTGACTCCATCTGGGATGAGGCACATCGGGGTCTACGTTAGAGGTGAAGGCGTACTCCGAGGGGGCGAGGGTGTTCCAGAAGGTAGCGGGCCTTTTTTCAGTAAACTCAATGCTTACAATGGATTTTATACTCTTAAAGCCGTACTTCCACGGCGTCACGAGCCTTATTGGTGCCCCGTGCTGGCCGGGCATCTCGTGGCCGTATATGCCGGTGGCCAGAAGCGTGAGCTCATTGGCGGCCTCGGCCATGGTAAGCCCCTCGGTATAGGGCCAGGGCAGCCAGAACCGTATGCGTTGCTGGCGAAATACCTTTTTATCCTGCAGGGTGCGGAGCACCACGTACCTTGCCTTACTTGTAGGCTCTACCATATCAAGGAGTTTTTTCATGGGAAAACCCGTCCAGGGTACGGCCATTGCCCAGGCCTCTACGCACCTGAAACGATACAGCCTCTCCTCAAGGTCGAATTTTCTTATAAGGCGCTCAACGTCATATACTCCGGGCTTTTTTACAAGTCCGCTTATCTCTATGGTCCAGGGCCTTGTCTTAAAGTCAGCCACATACTTGTAGACGTTTTTCTTACTTGAGAACTCGTAAAAGTTATTATATCTGGCGGCTATGCTTTCTTCAGTAAGGGCGCGGTCAAGGGTGAACAAGGGGTTTCGCTCTGCGGGGTAGGGGGGGGGTGTAGTTATTTTCTCATGTGATGATAGCGGGTGGCCTGCCGGGGGCGTGGATAATTTGGCCAGGGCAGGTGAGATGCCGGCAAGGGTATCCGCTCCTGAAAGCATAAGGCCGGCAACGATGCCGTAGCGCGCCGTATCCTTTAAAAAAGACCTTCGCCCGAGGTAGACATCTTCTTCGGTTGCGTGCTTAACGTTATCCCATGGTTTTTTTATCTTTATAAACATTTCTCCAGACTCCTCTATTTAGTATAGCGGTTTTTTAAGGTTCCGCGAAAGGAAGTCAATTTGATGAAAAAAAGATTTTTTGCAATTTTTAAAGGACTTTCCGCAGAGGCAGTGGCAGGCGTTTATTGTAGTGGCTACGAGGAGGGAATCGTGGTGATTACGGACTCTCTACGCATTCCCCGTAAGGAAGATAACCCCAAGGGGCGGCAGCTTGATGCTTATGGAGTAGGGGTACTCATCAACAGGGTGAGCCTCGGCCTTAATCTGACCTCTGTTAACTATGCCGCTGCCGCCGTAAATCTCCTCATCGCTGTTAAGGGCCTCTTGCCAGATGCCATTTTCCGGGACAGGCAGACAGTAGCCCTGTCTTACGATAGGCGTCATATTACAGACAACGAGCATGGTCTTAACTCCGTCTGTTCTTGAGAAATAAAGCACGCTTCCTTCCCAGTCATGTACTCCGAGCCAGTTAAAACCCTTATCCTCAAAGTCAAGGGCGTAAAGAGCGGGGCTCTCTCTGTACAGATGGTTAAGGTCACGGACCCATCGCTTAAGACCTGCGTGAAGGCCGAACTCAAGTATATGCCAGTCAAGTGACTCTTCATGAGTCCACTCGCGGACCTGACCGAACTCCGCTCCCATAAAGAGGAGCTTTTTTCCGGGATGGCCGAACATGTACCCGTATAAAAGGCGCAGGTTGGCGAACTTCTGCCACTCGTCTCCGGGCATCTTGCCCATTAGCGAACCCTTGCCGTGCACCACCTCGTCATGGGAAAGGGGCAGCATGAAGTTCTCCGTAAAGGCGTACCAGATGCTGAATGTTATATCATTATGGTAGTGCTTTCTAAATAACGGGTCTTCCTTGAAGTATTTCAGTGTATCGTGCATCCAGCCCATGTTCCACTTCATCCCGAAACCAAGGCCCCCGAGGTACGTCGGCGTCGAGACCCCCGGCCATGCCGTACTCTCCTCTGCTATGGTCTGTACGCCTGGAAAGCGGCCGTAGACCTCTTCGTTCAGCCTTTTTAAAAAACTCATGGCCTCGAGGTTCTCCCTGCCGCCGTATATGTTTGGTATCCACTCACCCTCTTTTCTTGAGTAATCAAGGTAGAGCATGGAGGCAACGGCGTCAACGCGAAGGGCGTCCACGTGGTAGAGATCAAGCCAGAACAGGGCGCTGCTCGTAAGAAAAGATCGTACCTCGTTACGTCCGTAGTTAAATATAAAACTCTTCCAGTCAGGGTGAAACCCCAGACGCGGATCTGCGTGCTCAAATAGATGCGTGCCGTCGAAAAACCCCGGGCCGTGCTGGTCAGAGGGAAAGTGCGATGGCACCCAGTCCAGAATGACCCCGATGCCCTTCTGGTGCAGGGTGTCCACAAGGTACATAAAGTCGGCCGGTCTCCCGAAGCGTGAGGTTGGCGCGAAAAACCCCGTTGTCTGATAACCCCAGGAGCCGTAAAAGGGGTGCTCCATTACGGGGAGAAACTCCACATGGGTAAAGCCCATCTCAGCTACATACTCCGAGAGCTCACGGGCAAGCTCACGGTAGGTAAGAAACTGTCCCTCATGATTACGCCTCCACGAGCCCAGATGCACCTCGTATATGGACTGGGCGGAGGTAAGAGAGTTTTTCTCCCCCCTTTGCTCCATCCACTCGCTATCGCCCCATTTATAAGAGAGGTCCGTTACTATGGAGGCCGTCTTTGGAGGAGTCTCTGCGTGCAAGGCAAAGGGGTCGGCCTTATCAACCCTGTAGCCGTTATGCTCTGAGATGATATGGTATTTGTATATGGCGCCTTCTGCAATGCCCGGGATAAAACCCTCCCATACGCCTGACCAGTCTCCGCGAACCTTAAGGGGATGGGAGGCCCTGTTCCAGCCGTTAAAGTCACCTATAACAGATACGCTCTTGGCGTTAGGGGCCCAGAGGGCAAAGTGTGTGCCTTTACTCCCGCCGTCTTCTAAGAGATGGGCGCCAAGCTTCCTGTAAAGGGCGCTGTGAGTACCTTCTTTGAATAGATATATATCGTGCTCGGTAATATGACCTTTGACGTACTTGACCGCGTGCTTCATAACTTCCTCTTCATTGAAGAGTCTTCCTGCCTGATTTTTATCTCTGAGTTTTTAATCTACCACATCAGGGGTAGATAGAAAAGCTATTAAGCCCCATCTCTATAATCTTCCCTTTAAGCACAGAAAAATGTGCAAATTAAAACAAAATGTGCATAAAAATACATTAATCATTTATATATTAATACTATTAGGAGTATAAAAGCCTAACCTGCCTGCTTTAAAGCGTGCTGTGGTCTTGGCACAGCCTTTGCATTACTAATCACCGAGAGCTTTATCAGGTGTAATTAAGTTAGCACATCGTACTACCCCAACTTAAGAAGAGATGAGAGTCATTTAGAAGAGGTCTAACAATCATGCGGCTCGATAATAAAGTCATCGTAAAAAAAATCACTCTTACAGTAGACCAGCCGAAGATTCGAGGCTGTCAAATCAGGTAGGCATGTCAAAAAAACAACATTGTTTTTTTGACATGCCTCTTTTTTTCCTTTTGACCTTGAGAGAGGGGGGAAACTTCGAGAATTAGATACAGATACTTTATAGACTAAAAAACCAAGAGTAAAAGGGAGGTAGAGAATGCACATTACAGAGATAAAGGTTCTTCCGGTAGACGGTGACGAGAAGTTAAAGGCCTATGTCACCATTAAGCTTGATGACTGCTTTATCGTCAGGGATATGAAGGTCATAAAGGGTACTAACGGATACTTTGTAGCCATGCCCGCAAAAAAGATGAAAGACGGAACCTACAGAGACCTTGCCCATCCACTTGATAAGGGCACCAGAGAGATGATAGAGCATGAGGTCATGTGCGAGTTTGAGAAGATACACCATACCTCACAGAGCCTGACTACCCATTAAGCCTCTCGGGCGTGTTTAATATCTTTTCGCAAGGGAACGTCCCTGATGAGAAGGTTTCAGAGTGGATTCAGGAGGTTGGTTTTGTGTAAGTCAGGGGATTTTAGGGATTAGCCCCAGGGCTGGTTTCAGGTATCAGGTATGAGGGGCGGGTTTTAGGGGATTGGCCCGGCAGGGGAAAGTATAAGTTAGTAAAAAATGTAAGAGGTGAGGGGTTGAGTGTGGGGCGGGTGAGCGGTACTCTTAGATAGGGGGTGCTGAAAAGAGTCGGCTGAAGCGGCAGAAGGGGCAGGGGCCTGGGGGCATATTTAGCCGGGAAGGTTTATCGCGGGCATCTGTAAGGTCCCCGGTGTAAAGGCAGATTCTATTGAAAGGGGGGTCTGGTCTCCCTTTACTTCGGGGGGTGCTCATGTTCTACGGCACATAGCGAGGCGGGCTCTTGAGAGTGTCTTGGCATAATTAATCCTTTATACTGAGGTGTGCAGAAGGGAGGTTCAGGGCTCTAAGGATTTACTAATACGTAGGGGCGGAACAACAGGGGAGAAGCGCCTATGCAGCAACGTATTGCCGCCCTGCTCTTCGAGCTGAAGTTTACCTTATATTTGATTTTCAACGCATTTACGATGAGGGGTTCTCATGGCTTTAGCCTTACAGATATTTATTCCCCATGGTGTTTTGTCTTAGCTTTGTAATTCCCTTTTAAAAAACTATATTTTTTCTGTACCGGCCCTTGTATATTGCTCTTTGCTCTTTAGATAAGCAGTGATGGGCCATCTGAGGTTAATTACACTTTGTGAGTAGATATGGGTATTTTTCTATGAGAATACTTACACCACGTAATAAAACCCGATTTATAGATTACGAGGTATAGGTTCAGTAATTAACTATGGGAAGACTCTGCGGGCAGGCAATGAATAAAAAAGTTGACCCAAAGAGGAAAAAAGCTATAAGATATGAAGAAATAGGCAACATTAAACGTGAGTTCATCATTCAAAGTCGGCTTATCGGCTCCGGTTACGCGCTTTTTTCTGCTCATTTATCAGAAAGGTGCGGCCCCTGGAGGCTATTTTGAGGTTCATTACACTTGAAGGTAGCGCTCATACATGATTGGCTTACCGGAATGCGCGGCGGCGAACGGGTGTTAGAGGCCTTCTGCGAGGTTTTCCCCGAGGCGGATATCTTTACACTTCTATATAATCCCGGCTCAGTAAGCGGTGTTATCGAAAATAGGAGTATAACAACCTCTTTTATTCAGAGACTTCCTCTTAGCAAAAAACACTATCCTCTCTATCTACCCCTATTCCCCATGGCCGTGGAGAGGTTTGATCTCTTCGGATACGACCTTGTTATCTCACTTAGTCACTGCGTGGCAAAGGGTGTAATAACCTCACACGACTCAGTGCATATCTCCTATATCTTTACGCCTATGAGATACATCTGGGACAGGTTCCATGATTACTTCGGAGATAGGGGCTCTTCAAGATTGAAGCTTGCACTTTACTCACTGGCTGCCCATTATCTCCGGGTATGGGATGTGGCATCGGCAAAACGAGTGGACAGCTACATAGCCATCTCCGATTATGTGGCCCGGAGAGTGGAAAAATATTACAGCCGCGAGGCAGCGGTTCTATATCCCCCTGTGGACTGCGAACGTTTCTCATTAAGCAAGACCGGTCCTGAGGATTACTATCTTATTGTATCGGCATTTGTCCCCTATAAGAGGCTTGATATAGCTGTTGAGGCCTTTAACAAACTTGGCGGCAGGTTAGTGATAGTCGGTGGAGGCCGGGAAGAGAAGAAGCTAAAGGCCTTGGCCGGGCCTAATATTGAGTTTCTCGGCCAGGTTTCTGATGCCCGTGTTGCCTCTCTTTACCGTAATTGCCGGGCCCTTATATTCCCGGGTGTAGAGGATTTTGGCATTACCCCCCTTGAGGCCATGGCCTCGGGCAGACCTGTTATCGCATTTGCAGAGGGCGGCGTCCTTGAGACACTTTGCCCGCTCTTTAAAAAAAGAGGGCTTTCCACGCAGAATAAGGCCCCTACGGGACTTTTTTTCTATGAGCAGACCCCGGCGGCCATTATTAAGGCGGTAAATGATTTTGAGCTACACGAGAAGCACTTCAGCCCTCTGGCGGCAAGAGAACGGGCTGAGAGGTTCTCCCTTGAGACATTTAAGAAAAATATAAAAAAGATGATTAATGAAGAGTATGAAAATATATTGCGAAAAAGGGAAAAATGCTCAAAAAACACGCCCAAATCTTTGAGAATATCCTCTTTTTAACAGATATTCTCATTATTCTCACATCATGGGTGCTCTCTTATTACATCCGTTTCAACTCCGGTCTATTATCCGTTGATAGGGGCCTGCCTCCATTTCGCTGGTACCTTACAATGTTACTGCCTATTACGGTAATATGCGCCCTTACGTTCAGGGGTTTCGGGCTTTACAGGCCAAAGAGGCTTGGAACACGCATGGATGAGGTCTTTACCATCACAAAGGCCTGCGTAACCACTGCCATCTTCCTTATCGCGCTGGCCTTCTTTTTGAAAAAATACGATTTTTCCCGAATCGTGCTCATTATGTTTACATCCATTAACATAATAGCCCTTACCACGGAGAGGGCCGTATTAAGAGGGGTTTTCAGATATTTAAGAAAAAAAGGCTATAACCTCCGGCACGCCTTTATAGTGGGCTGCGGCGACTCCGCAAAGGAACTCTTGCAGAGGTTTCGTAGCCACCCCGAGATAGGTATAAACGTCAAGGGCCTCATATGTACGGACCGCCGGGATGAGAACAATGTGATAGACGGTCTGCCGGTAGCCGGGTTTTATACCGATATAAAGGAGCTGATCAAAGAATACGGCATTGACAAGGTATTTATCGCGCTATCATGGAAGGAGCACAAAGAGGTAGTGGATACCTTAGAACACATGGGCGATGAGGTAGTGGACATTATGTTCATACCTGATATATACGAGTTCATGACACTATGCGGTGGTATTGAGGAGTTTGACGGCCTGCCCATAGTGAATTTACGCAGCACACCGCTCTTTGGCTGGAATATGATACTTAAAAGGAGTTTTGATATCTGCCTTTCCTCCTTTTTTATTCTATTAACCTTGCCTATTATGTTTTTAATAGCAATTCTCGTTAAAATTACCTCTAAGGGCCCTGTTTTTTACACTCAGGAGAGGATGGGTATGGACGGAGCCACCTTTTCTATGTTAAAGTTCCGCTCCATGCCAATGGGGTCCGAGGGCAGCAGCGGGCCTGTATGGGCCAGTAAAGGCGATGGCAGATGCACGCCTCTGGGACGTTTCTTAAGAAAGACAAGCCTTGATGAACTGCCCCAGTTCTTAAACGTCTTGAAAGGTGATATGAGCATCGTGGGGCCAAGGCCCGAGAGGCCCGTCTTTATCAGCGAGTTCCGTAAAAACATGCCCCGTTATATGCTTCGCCACAAGGTAAAGGCCGGAATGACGGGCTGGGCCCAGGTAAACGGCTGGAGAGGTGATACGGATATCGCCAAGAGGCTTGATTGCGATATCTATTATATAGAACACTGGTCAGTGCTATTTGACCTGAAAATAGTCTGGCTTACCCTCTGGAAGGGCTTTATACACCATAACGCCTATTAAAAGGACTTATTTTAAGTACATCCCCGCTCTTGCTTTTCTGAGTGCGGCTTAGAGAAAATACTTCGAGGAGGCAGCTTAAAGGTGAATATTTGTGTAATCGGTACAGGCTATGTAGGGCTTGTAACAGGGACGTGTTTTGCCGACTTCGGTGTTCATGTTACCTGTGTGGATAAGGACAGCGAGAAGATTGATACGCTAAATAACGGAAAGCTGCCCATCTACGAGCCGGGGCTGCAGGAGATAGTCGATAAAAACGTCCGTGCCGGAAGGCTTGTCTTTACAACGGACCTTGAGTCAGCCATCAAAAAATCACTCGTTGTCTTCATAGCCGTCGGCACCCCTCCGCGCGAGGACGGCTCCGCTGATATGAAGTATATTAATGAGGTGGCCGAGACCATTGCCCATAACCTTGACGGATACAAGGTCATTGTCACAAAGAGCACCGTACCAGTGGGCACGGGCAGGGTGATTGAAAAAATTATAAAAGAGAAACAAAAGCACGGTCATAGCTTTGATATTGTCTCCAACCCCGAGTTCCTCCGCGAAGGCTCTGCTGTTGAGGACTTTATGAGGCCCAACCGCGTGGTAATCGGGGCGTGGCGCCAGCAGGCCATAGCCATTATGAAAGACCTCTACTCACCCCTTTATATACTCGAAACCCCTGTTGTCATAACCAATGTAGAGTCCGCCGAGCTTATTAAATATGCATCAAACGCTTTTCTGGCCACAAAAATCTCCTTTATTAACGAGATGGCCAATATCTCCGAGAGGTGCGGTGCTGATATCGGTATGGTCGCCAAGGGCATGGGACTTGATAAGAGGATAGGTCCGAAGTTTCTCCACCCCGGCCCGGGTTACGGAGGGTCCTGTTTCCCCAAGGACACACTTGCAATTACCAATATCGCCAGAAAGCATGGATATACATGTAAGATTGTTGAGGCCGTTGTTGAGGTTAACCGGGCTCAGCGCGAACTTGTCTTAAAGAAAATAAAAAGCGTCCTCGGAGACCTTGCCGGTAAGACCGTAGGTGTGCTCGGTATAACCTTTAAACCCAATACCGATGATATAAGAGACTCGCCTGCCGTATATGTAATAGAGAGGCTCTCTGAAGAGGGCGCAGCGGTGCGCTGCTACGACCCGGCGGGCATGGATAACGCCCGCGAAGTGCTCGACCCCGCTGTGGAATACTGCCGCGACGCCTACGATACGGCCTCTCACTGCGACGCCCTTGTCATACTTACTGAGTGGAATCAGTTCAGAAAGCTTGATATCCCCAGGATAAAAAATATCCTCAAATCTCCTCTTATTATTGATATGAGAAACATATATGACCCTGATGGCATGAAAGACCTGGGTATTCGCTACATATCCGTGGGCAGGTTGACTGAGAGATAATTTTATTGACGCTTTAAGAGCAAGGGTGTATATTTTATAAGAGTGAGCGCCTTTATCTGTATTAAAAATAACCGTGGCCGCTTATCCTTAAAGGCCGTCATATGGATACTGATAATATCCGCTGTGCTCTATACCGGGTACAAGCTGTACTACCCGGTCTTTTCCTACTATATGCTGAAGACCGATGTAGGCGAAGAGATAAAACTGGCGCACATGCACAGCGATGACGATATTCGCAGGAGGGTAGCCAGGAGGGCCTATGAGTGGAGTGTGCCGATAAAGGCCGAAGACGTCATGGTAAGCCATGATTTTGATAATATTCACATCAAGATCAAGTACTCCGAGACCATAGTCTTTCTCGGTAGATACAAAAAAACTTTTGTTTTTAAGATAAACGCCAGTGGCCGCATGAAAGAACGTTCCGGACTTCTCCGTTAAGGGCCTTATTACCTCAGGAGTGCCTTGTGCGCAAGAGTGACTGATAAATGGCGGGTTTTGATCTCTTGAGACGGTAAGTATACCGGGTGTAAGCTATTATGAGCACCCGGTTATTAAGAAAAAATACTCATCGAAGTTGAAGTTAAGCACTAATTAAAAACACCCTTTAAATTTAATCCTGAGAGATTAAGAAGGGATCTATAATGAGAATTAAAATTAAAAATATAGAACCTCTACGTCTATCAGGCGTTGAGGTTTTTTTTGTACCATCTATTAGATAACGGACAATGCCATGAGTACAGCAATTGTAATGGATGCCGAGCAGATGGAGAGGGCCATATCCAGGCTCGCCCATGAGATTGTGGAAAAGAGCGGCGACCTCAATGACCTGGTGCTCCTCGGCATTCCCACAAGAGGCGCCTTCCTGGCCCTGCGTCTAAGGGAGAAGATAAAGGAGATAAAGGGCTTCACCGTGAACGTAGGCGCTATCGACGCCACCATGTACAGGGATGATATCGGTATAAAAAAAGAAGCGCCCATGCTTAAGGAAATGGATATCCCCGTGCCTATTGACGGTAAGGTCGTAGTAATAGTTGATGACGTCTTGTTTACAGGCAGGACCATACGCGCGGCCCTGAACGCACTTATGGATTTTGGCAGGCCCCTCTGCGTTCGCCTTGCCGTTCTTGTTGACAGGGGCCATAGAGAACTCCCTATAAAGGCCGATTATGTGGGAAAAAATATACCCACCTCCATGTCGCAGGGAGTAAGAGTCCTTATAGGAGAGACAGACGGGCTAAATGAAGTACATCTTAAAGAAAAGCAGGACTAAATTGCTGCGGAGTTCTTAAGAGTGAGACTGGATAGAAAAGACCTCCTTGCCGTAAAGGACTTAAGCGCCCATGAGATCGGCCTAATTCTTGATACGGCCGCTTCCTTTAAAGAGGTCTCTGAAAAAGACATAAAAAAAGTCCCCACCCTTCGCGGCAGGACCATTATAAACCTATTTTACGAGCCCTCAACTCGTACGCGTACCTCTTTTGAGATAGCGGCAAAGAGGATGAGCAGCGATGCCATAAATATCTCACTCGCCTCAAGCTCAGTAAAAAAAGGCGAGACCCTAAGCGATACCGCCCGTAACCTCGAGGCCATGAGACCGGACTGTATCGTGGTGCGCCACAGCAGCGCCGGAACCCCGGAGATGCTGGCCCGGCACCTGAGCTGCTCTGTTGTTAATGCCGGAGACGGGGCTCACGAACACCCCACTCAGGCCCTCCTTGACCTCTTTACCGTAAGAGAGCGTAAAGGACGTATTAAAGGACTTAAGATAGCTATCATCGGCGATATCACACATTCACGTGTGGCGCGCTCTAATATATACGCCTTTACAAAGCTTGGCGCCGGGGTTATTGTTGCCGGTCCCCCTACCATGATGCCGCCGGGCCTTGGGACCCTTGGCTGCGACTCTACTACAGACCCGAGAGAGGCTATAAAAGACGCCGATGTGGTGATGATGCTGCGTATACAATCCGAGAGGCAAGCCGGATCGGCGATACCCTCGGCAAGAGAGTACTCAAAGGTATACGGACTCGATAAAGATAAACTCGCTCTTGCTAAAAACGACGTTATTGTCATGCACCCGGGCCCTATCAACAGAGGCGTGGAGATAACCCCGGAAGTGGCCGACGGAACTAACTCGCTTATTCTCGATCAGGTTACAAACGGAGTGGCCATTAGAATGGCTGTATTCTATCTGCTCCTTGGACCCGTTAGAGAAGATACCTGAGTTGCTTTCTTTTTCAAAAGAAAACAACTCAGATAAAACCCTTTACTTTCTTTTGGAAAAAAGAAAGTAAAA
>JBHHUP010000047.1:0-12867 GCA_046753845.1 Thermodesulfobacteriota bacterium | reverse complement strand
GGCCTCCTTCAGCCCCTCGTACTGCACCGAGTCCATTGGATAAAGCCCGGAAAAGACCATGGCCTTTACGGCCTTGTAACCCGGCAGCGGGACCTTTACGGAGACCTCTGCCCCTGTAATGGTATCGCCTACATGAACGTCCCTTACCTCTTTTATCCCGGCTATTACAAAACCCACCTCTCCGGGGCCGAGTTCGTCTACGGTAACGGTATGAGGCGTAAAAACACCTACGCTCTCGATATTAAAGACCTTACCGGTAGCGAAAAACTTTATCTTCATCCCCTTTTTAAGGACCCCGTCATAGAGACGAATCTGCACTATAACGCCCTGATAGGTATCGTACCATGAGTCAAATATAAGAGCCTTCAGAGGCGCGGAACGGCTTCCCCGGGGAGGAGGCACCAGGGCCACTATGGCCTCAAGAGTCTCTTTTATGCCTATGCCCTGCTTGGCGCTTGCCAGCACGGCATCAGAGGCATCAAGGCCCAGTATATCCTCTATCTCGTCCTTTATCCTCTCGGGCTCGGCATGAGGCAGGTCTATCTTATTCAGCACTGGGACTATCTCAAGCCCTACGTCCACGGCTGTGTAAAGATGGGCAAGGGTCTGGGCCTGCACGCCCTGAGAGGCGTCAACAATAAGCACAGCCCCCTCGCAGGCAGAGAGCGAACGGGAGACCTCGTAGCTGAAATCCACGTGCCCCGGCGTATCGATGAGGTTAAGGACGTAATCAACACCATCATCGGCACGGTAAACAAGGCGCGCGGTCTGCGCCTTTATAGTGATGCCGCGCTCCTGCTCAAGGTCCATCTTGTCAAGAAACTGCTTGGTCTGCTCGCGCTCCGTAATGGCGCCCGTGTACTCAAGAAGACGGTCAGAGAGCGTGCTCTTTCCGTGGTCTATATGGGCTATAATGGAAAAATTTCTTATCTTATCTATATCTGTCATGCCGGATTGCCGCCATTAAAGAAGATTGACCCGCAAAAACATACGAGCTGCCGTTAACACCGAAATCATGAAAACAAAAGATTTATTTTAATCCATACCCGCATAACTTGTCAAAGTAAAAGGGTGGGTTGGTTTTTAAAGGACTTGGCCGGCACAAAGACCATCTTGCGGGAAAAAAATCGGGCCGGAAGATTATCTCCCGGCCCGGTCTATTACGCCTGTCTCTTTAGAGCTTATTTCAAGAGCCCGTTCTCCAGAAGCCGCCATGTCTTATACCCGGCGGTACCCGCCGGACTGAGAGCCGTCACATCAAGGTTAAAACTCGACCTGTCCATGAAGCTCGGAAAGGGGTTGCCCACAAATGCGTTCAAGACATAGGTTCCAACAGGCGCGCTAAGAGGTATGGCCTGTGTAATATGAGACGACTGTGTGGCATTAGCATTAAGGCACACATTAATAGGGCCTAAAAGCTCACCCACAGGCGGATAAAAACCGCCGTTAGGCAGTGTGGCCTTCTCCCAAAAATCAAAGCACTGCTGAGTACCCGTGATATTAACTATCGTTATGGTATAACCAAAAGCACTGCCACGGGCGATGGAAGTGACGTCAGGGACTAAGGTAATGGTAGCAACAGGAGCCGGTTTAGCGCCACTTATCTTAGTAAAAAAGGCTTCATTAAAGCCGCCTCCATAAGTGCCCTGAAGGGGATTGACAAGGGGAAAATCAATGGATACTGTCGCGCCGGCCACATAAGCAGTGCCTGAGCTGTCAAGGGCTACTCCTCTTGCCGTATCATCACCGCTGCCGCCAAGGTAAGTGGAGTAGACAAAAGCCGAGCCAGCGGCATTAAATTTAGTTACAAAGGCATCTCTTATACCGGAAAAGCTTCCTATTAGAGGCTTAAAGAGAGGAAAATCAAAGGACCAGGTATGACCTACTACATAAATATTGCCTGCACTGTCTACGGCTATATCCCTGCCGCTGTCGCTATCGCTCCCGCCAAGATAAGTGGAAAAAATTATCCGTCTTCCAGGAGGGGCCAACTTTAAAACAAAGGCGTCTTGAACGCCGCGCAACACCCCCTGTTTAGGATTGACTACGGGAAAATTAGGTGAATCAGTCCAACCTGTTACGTAAATAGAGTTATTACTGTTAAGTGCAATACCTTTACTTTTTTCAGATCCGCTGCCTCCAAGATATGTAGAAAAGACAAGGGCAGAGCCCGCAGGATTTATCTTAAAGATAACGATATCTCTTGCACCGCCGAGGACTCCCTGAACAGGGTTCAGAGTGGGGAAATTTGCAGACCAGCTGTGCCCCGCCACGTAAGCGGCTCCAGTGGAGTCAATAGTGATCGTGCGGCCGCTGTCATCAAGTAACCCGCCGAGGAATGTAGAGTAAACAATGCCCTGGCCCGAGGGTGGCAGCTTCATAACAAAGGCGTCATGACCACCGCCCCTAAAAGGCTGAATCGGGCCAACAACAGGGAAATTGGGAGAACTCGTCCAACCGGTAAGGTAAACAGCGCCATTAGGCGTTACGGCTATGCCTTTACTCTTATCATTACCAAACCCTCCGATGTATGTGGAATAAACAAGAGAGTTACCTGCCGCAGAGATCTTGGTAAGAAAGCCGTCCTTTGTACCGCCTCCGAAGACCCCCTGCAGAGGCAGATGAAGGGGAAAATCAAAGGACTCGGTAACACCCGTTACATAGGCGCTGCCCGCCGCGTCAAGTGCGATACCGATGCCCTCATCTTCTCCGGTTCCGCCAAGGTATGTGGAATAAACAATAGCCGTTCCCGCGGCGTTTATCTTGGTTACAAAGACATCACCGAGAATGGTACCGCCGGCAAAGACGTTCTGAGCGGCGTTACGGCGGGGAAAGTTAGCGGACAGTGTCCAACCTGTGATATAGGCCGCCCCGGAGCTGTCAATGGCTATATCGCGGCCGAAATCAGAGAAGCGTCCCCCGAGATATGTGGAGTAGTTTATAACAGGGTCTATTACAAGAGTTTTATCCCTGTCGTAAGAGCCCACTATGAAGCCGTATGAGGCCGGAGCCTTACTGCCGTCGCTGATTACCCTGTAGCTGCCGCCGACCTCAACCCTTTTCCCGTCTATCTCCTGATAGATATAGGGCTTATGCTGTAAGAGACTGCCGCTTGAGAGGATAACCTCAAGCTCGCCGGCTTTTGTTGTCTTTATGGCCTTGACACCATCATAGGCAAACCTCAGCCCCGCCGGATTGCCGCCGGCCCTGACAATAACATCATGCTCTATATCACTGTTATTCCCGTAAAATCTTATATCAACATTATCGTATACATCTTTATACAGAACAGAGCTGTAAGAGGGTACATCTGTGCGCCATTGTTTGTTCTTATTACCTGTGAAATAATTAAATCTGGCACGATGAGGCTCCTCGGCCTTTATCTTAATATCCTTATTGGCGCCGACAAAGGATAGTTTAACGTCACGAAGACCCTTGTCTTTAAGAAGGGATATTACAACACCCTCCTCTGTAAAAAAGGTTGAGTGCCCGGCGCCTCTCTCGTAGAACTTAACCGCTTTATCCGTCTGCCCGTCATTTCTTACGAAATAAAGGGGAAGCTTACCGTAAGATTCCATAACCGCGGTCTTTTGCAAGGCCGTCGCCTTAACAATGGGAGTCTCTGCCGCGTAGCCCGTTACAGGAAGTAAGATAATTAACTGCAAAAACAATAAAGTGAAAAATCTCATGATGCACGCTCCTCGTTGCAGACCCTGAGTTACGGATCTTTCGTGTTGTGATGCTGCTAAAACGCCTGAAAGTATAATCAGGGTCATATTTATATTTAGAAGACCCCCCTGATCATCTTGCTTTGCGTCATCATTAAGTTGTAAATTAAATCATATAATCACCGGTAAGTCAATCCCACGGACAGGGGATAAGGAACTCAAAAAAGCCATAACAGCCTGTTTTTATTAAAACAACTTAAATGTAAGGTTAAAAGGTACTCGATAGTGTGCTTGACAGATAGGACAGGCTGATTATATCCTTATAACTAACGTTATTATCATAAGATAAACGGTGCGGCACCCGCCCCCTCGCACCTGAGGTTTTTTAGACATCACCTTTTAGCATGCTGTAATAAGAGGTTTTAATGAGTGAGCTTAGACCGCTCTTAAGAGCAGAGGAGATATCCGCGATTGTAAACGAACTCGCTGAAGAGATAGGAAAAGATTACACCGGCAAGACCCCCGTACTCATCGGGCTCCTCAAAGGGGCCTTCATCTTCATGGCTGACCTTGCAAGAGCCCTTGAGATGGACCTTGAGGTAGAGTTCATACAGCCCTCTTCTTACAGAGCGGGCACAAAGGCCTCTTCCGAAGACGTGGTCTTTATTCATAGCCTTAAAGGCGACGTAGGGGGGCGGCACGTCCTTATTATCGATGGTATTGTAGATAGAGGCGCAACGTTACGAAAAGTTGTTAAAGAGATCGAAGGCCTCGGAGCTGCCTCCATTAAAGTCTGCAGTCTGCTCGTAAGAAAGGACGTAAAGCACGACGTAACCGTGGATTACACGGGAAGGAGCATACCTGCGGGTTTTGTCGTTGGCTACGGCATGGATATGGGCGGAAGATACCGCCAGTTAAAGGATGTATATATATTAAAGGAGAAACACAGGGAAAAGATCTGATTTTTTCAGAGGGTCCGTTATGAAAGATATGGATTTTAAAGACCATGCAAAGGATTTACTAAGCCCCCTGGCTTACGATAAGCCCCCTGCTCACGTGGAGTTTCGCCAGACCCATATCTCTTATCTCTACCTCACCCCGCACTTTGTCTACAAGGTCAAAAAATCCGTAAACTTCGGCTTTCTTGACTTTACCACCCTTGCAAAAAGACGCCATTTCTGCTCTGAAGAGGTAGAGCTGAATAGAAGGCTCGCCCCCCATGTATACCTTGGAGTTGTTGAGATACGGAAAAAGAAGGGCCGCCTCGCCATGGAGGGGGGCGAGGGAGAAGTCATAGAGTACGCCGTAAAGATGCGCCGCCTTGCAGAAGATACTATCCTTGAAGAGCGGATAAGACAAGGGGCCGTTACTACAAGAGACATCACAAGGGTAGCCGAGGTGATTGCACGCTTTCATAAAGAGGCAAAGAGCGGCCCGCATATCTCAGAGTTCGGGGCCCCGGAGATAATTGAAAAAAACATCGCCGAGAACTTCAGCCAGATAAAAGTCTTTGTAGGTAAACTCTTAACGCGGGCCTCCTTCGAGGCTGTCATGGCCGGCGCCGAGGGGTTTATATACAACCACAGGGACGACCTTATTAAACGCGTTGAAAAAAATTTTATCAGAGACTGTCACGGAGACATACACTCGGAGCATATCTCCATCAACAAAGAGATTGAGATAATAGACTGCATAGAGTTCAACGAACGCTTCCGCTACTCTGATACTTTAAGCGATATGGCCTTTTTATCCATGGATCTTGATTTTCACGGCAGAGCCGATCTTGCCCGTGCCTTTGAGACTGCTTATCTTAAGGCCGCGGGGGAGGCCCCCTGCGATGAGCTTTTGAACTTTTACAAGGCCTATCGGGCTGTTATAAGGGGCAAGGTCGAGGGGCTAAAGGCGGGAGAAAAAGAGGTCAACACAGATGAGCGGGCAGAGGCGCGAATAAAGGCCATGCGATACTTTGACCTTGCCCGCTGCTACGCCTCAGAGGGCGGCCCCCGGCCCCGGCTAATCATCATATGCGGAGTATCGGGAACAGGTAAATCCACCCTTGCCGCGGCCCTCGGGCGAGCCCTCTGGGCAACGAGCCTCGCAACAGACAGCGTAAGGCAAGAGCTGCGTGAGGTAAAAAACCGCGAAAAACCCCTGCCCTACGGCAAAGGAGCTTACTCCCTTAAAGAACGGGAGCGAACATACCGGGAGCTTACAAGGCGCGCATGCTCTCTTTATCTGCAAAATGGCCGTACCGCCATACTTGACGGTACGTTCTCTAAAAACACTTTTTTAAGTGAGGCTATTGAGGCTGCACTTGAGGCGGGCCTTACACCGGAGGATATATTTGTCTTTGAGTGCAGACTTGAGATGAGCGTCCTCAGCGAACGCGTCCGCCGTAGAGAGGCAGCGGGCAGGGCCCCCGATATGCCGCTATCGGAGATGAGAGCGGATATATTCAAGAACCATGTAAATGAGTACGAGAAAAAAGAGGGAAATATTACCGCTGTTGATACGGCCGCACCTCTACAGGAAAACATTACAGATATGATAAAGGCTATCCTCTGGAAGGGGAAAAATCCCATTGAGGAGAGCGGCCTTTTATGATTTAATCAGAAATAATTATGAGAGACTCAATAGTACTGCTTAGCGGCGGCCTTGACAGCACCGTCACCGCGGCTCTTGCCCTTACTGAGGGCCCGGCGGCCTTTCTCCACGTAAACTACGGCCAGAGAACATGGCAGAGAGAAGAGCGGGCCTTTACGGAGATAGCCGATTACTACGGCGTTACAGACAGGCTTACCGTTAACATGGAGTACATGAAGGCCATCGGCGGCTCGGCCCTAACGGACACATCCATAGATGTACCGGCGGGAGACCTCACGAGAGAGGGTCTGCCCGTTACCTATGTACCCTTCAGAAACGCCCATCTTCTCTCCATTGCAGTATCATGGGCAGAGGTAAGAGGGGCCCGGAATATATACACAGGCGCCGTGGAAGAAGACAGCTCCGGGTACCCGGACTGCAGGTCTGAATTTTTCAGGGCCTTTAACCGGGCCATAGAACTCGGCACGGGAAGCGGCAGCGCGATTGAGATAAAGACACCGCTCATAGAGATGAAAAAATCTGAAATAGTAAGGCTTGGCCTGAGGCTGAAGGCCCCTCTTCGGCTCACATGGTCGTGCTACAAGAGCTCCGGCGAGGCCTGCGGAGAGTGCGACTCCTGTCTGCTAAGGCTGCGGGGGTTTCATGACGCGGGCGCTGTAGACCCCATACCTTACACGCCGCGGGCGCAGGCATAAAAATACCAGGGAGGTAGCAGATGACATTTACGGAATTTCTAAAGGTAAAAAAAGAGATAGACCCCGAGGGTAAGAACCTTGCCGACCTTATGGACGATTACTACGAGGAGTATCAGGAGTTTCTCATGGGAATAAAAGAGGGCTGCGGTACGGATAAGTAATGCTAATGGCGGTACTTATCAGGGGCTTCATTTAAAGCACAGATAGCCTTCCCCGGCTTAGTAAGGGTGACCGTAAAAACCACGGGCGCCACGGTTGTAAAAACCGCCGTATCCATAGTAGGGAAAATAGGGGCCGTAGTAATAAGGCGACGGACCATAATAGGGACCGTAGTAAGGACCATAATAGTACGGGTCGTTCTGATAATAGTCCTCAGAGTAAGGTTCCGATATCTTAAGCTCTATGGGGGTTAGAACAGGGTAAGCATAATCCATCTTACCTATCTTTCTTACACTGGCGCCCGCTACCGCGCCGGCCACGGTAAGGCCCTCGCCCTCTTTGTAAACAGCGGCGTCGAGGAAACCATTAAACCTTACGATGAACCTGCCCCTTGATTTTCCATCTGTGGGCACGTCATTGTAGGCAAGGGGGGTCTCAAGAACCTCTATCTCCGTTACGGTCTCAAGGTTGGTTGTCTTAACGATAAGGCCGCCCCAGAGCACTTTTTTCCCCCTAAAGGCATCGGGGTTTGCCTGCACAAGTTCAAGGGTTAGACCCTTATCTACATCTTTCAAGACATCGCTTGATATAATGGAAGCGCAACCGCTTATAAGGATTGCCACGGCAAGCAGCAGAAAAGTTTTCATACATTAATTTTATTACAAACCAGGGATTTGTCAACAGTGAAAATAAAAGATTATATAGAGAGAGAGGCCGAGACACTCTCGTCATTCGCCGCCTTTAGCTCCCGTACAAGGGGCAGGGTTCATAATGAGTCGGAGCATCCCTTCAGAAGCCCCTTTCAACGCGATAGAGACCGCGTCATACACTGTCACGCCTTCAGAAGGCTTGAGTACAAGACCCAGGTCTTTGTCTACCACGAGGGCGACCACTACAGGACGCGCCTTACGCACTCCATTGAGGTGGCCCAGATATCACGGACCATCGCCCGAGCCCTGGGCCTTAACGAGGATCTCTCCGAGGCCATTGCCCTTGCCCACGACCTCGGGCACCCGCCTTTTGGCCATTCAGGCGAAAAAGTCCTTAACGAGCTCATGAGCGGCCACGGGGGCTTTGAGCACAATGCCCACAGCCTGAGAATAGTCGAGGAGCTTGAGAAAAGGTACCCCGCCTTTAACGGGCTTAACCTTACCTGGGAGTCAAGAGAGGGCATTGCCAAGCATTCCACTGAGTTTGACAGGCAATCCGGGGAAAATGACTTTACCCGCTCGCCCTCGGCATGTCTTGAGGCCCAGATAGTAGACCTTGCCGATGAGATAGCCTACAACAACCACGATATAGACGACGGACTCTCATCAAAGATGCTTGACCCCCGTGAGCTTAATGAGCTGGAGATATGGAAGACCAATATGAGAAAGGTCCGCGAGGCAGGAAAGACCGCCGATGAACGGGTACTTAAGTATCAGACCATCATAGCCATAATCAACGCACAGGTAACAGACCTTGTATCTCTTGTAAACCGTAGAATAGAAGATGGGGCTATGACCTCCATTGAAGATGTGCGCGGTAGAAAAGAGAATATCGCCGGATTCAGCCCGGAGATGAGACGGATGAACAGAGAGCTTAAGAGCTTTCTCAAGAAAAACCTCTATCACCACCACAGAGTCATCAGGATGGCCGATAAGGCCGAGAGGATAATCTCAGAGCTCTTTCGTGCCTATGTAAGGGAGCCGCGCCTCTTGCCTCCTGACAAGTTTTCAGGAATAGAGAAGAACAACGCCCTGAAGATGCGGGTAATCTGCGATTACATCGCAGGTATGACGGACAGGTTCGCCTTAAAAGAATACGGAAAACTATTCGACCCATTTCAGAAAGTCTAAAGAGGGTTTCCTCAAATATACACCGAATTCCCCCCCGTTTTTTTACAGTTGTCCCCTGTTTATAAATTCGTCGGCAGCAGCGCCGGGCGCACCATCACATGCAGAGCTATAGCCCCCACTGCACCACCGGGGATAGTCTCAGCTTCCTTGACATATAAATTGGCAAAATAGTATACTAAAGGTTAAGGAGCAGAGGTATGATTACAGCAAATGTCTATGAAATCGTTGCCTTTCTTATGGCTGTCGCCTTTCTCATACTAATAATATTCGCCATACCGGCCTTAATTCAGATAAAGAAGACAGCAAAATCAGTTGAGAACCTTACAACAGAGAGCAAAAAGTCTCTTGAGATGCTAAATGGTATCCTGCAGACAACAGGAGAGAAAGCCGGAGAGCTTGAGATGCTCTTTAAGAGATTAAGAGAGCTTTCCACTCGCCTGAGTATCATGACCGAGATAATAGGGAGCAATATAAAAGGCCCTCTTATTACCCTCCTAAGCCTTATCATAGGGCTGCAATACGGTTTTAAATACTTTATTGATCATAACGCTGAACAGAACAGCTCCAAAGAAGACAAAGGAGAAGACGATGTCAAAGGGCAAGAGTAACTCGCTGTTAGCCTTTCTTTTGGGCGGCATTGCCGGAGCGGCCGTCGCACTCTTATATGCCCCGGCTGCCGGAAAGGAAACCAGAAAAAAGATACGCGAGTCCATGGACGATGCCGGTGAGTGGACAAAAGACAGACTCGAAGATGCCAGAGAGAGCATGGATTCGGGAGCTGAGCGAGTACGGGATATTATGTATGTAAGAAAAGAAGACATCCGTGCCGCATACAAGGCAGGAAAGGACGTATTTCAAAAAAAGCGGGCCGGGTTCTCAGATAAAGAAGAGGGCTGAGGATAGGGGGCCTCTCTCTATACTCCGTTCAGGCATTTAAGTCTTAATAGGCTCGCGGGCGTAAATACAGCGGGGCCATATCTATAGGCAGCTCTCATCTTCCGCCTTTAGCTCATCTTGCTCCCTCCTACACACAGACAAGAACATACTTTAAAAAAATAAACTTTCTATCTCTCCGGTCTCACGAGACAGACTCCCGGTGGCCCCTCGCAGCTATCAAAAAAATTGCCGTAGTGCTATAATATAAGTATGGAAGACAGGGTGAAATCCCTCTGTAAAGAAGTTGTATAAGACAGGTGCGTGAGGTTATCACCCGTTAAAGGAGGTGCTTATGAGAATCTCAAGATACGGCAGAAAAAAAGCCATGGACACGGCAAAGGACTCTTATCTCAACAAGGTAAGTCCTGAGGATAATACCCGCTGCCACGGATGCGGCGCACTTTATCACAATAAGAGATGGAGCCTTAATACTCTGGTAACACCAGCCGAGAAAGGCGAAGAAGGTAAGCTTGTATTTTGTCCTGCCTGCCAGAAGATACACGACGGCTTTGCCAGAGGTTTTGTAACACTTGAGGGGGCTTTTGTCCTGGCCCACAGCGATGAAATTGTGCATCTTATCCGCAACAAAGAAAGACGCGCTATGTACCATAACCCTCTTGAGAGGATAATCGAGATAAAAGATACCGCCAAAGGCATGAAGGTGACGACAACAACGGAAAAACTCGCCCAGCGCATAGGGGCTATACTTAAGAAAGCCTATAAAGGGCAGCTCGAATACAAGTGGAGCGATGGGGTGAAACTTGCCAGGGTCACATGGGTAAGGGATGAATAAAGAAAGAGAGGCCAGCCTCTATACAAAAAGAGACGATAAGAGCGTGGATTGCCAGCTCTGCGCCTTCCGCTGTCATATTAAAGAGGGCAGACGGGGGATATGCGGTGTAAGGGAGAATCAAAAGGGTGTGCTTAAGACCCTTGTCTACGGGACTCTTATCGCCGAGAATATTGATCCAATAGAAAAAAAGCCCCTCTTCCACTTCCACCCTTCCTCAACCACCTACTCCATCGCTACGGCGGGGTGCAACTTCAGGTGCCTGCATTGCCAGAACTATGATATCTCCCAGGCGCCCCGTGAATCCGCTGAAATTCCGGGGCACGCGGTAAATCCTAAGCAAGTAGTGCAGGCAGCCCTTGGTGCTTCATGTGATAGCGTTTCCTATACATACACAGAGCCCACCATATTCTTTGAGTTCGCCCGCGATGCCGCCGTACTTGCAAAGGAGCAAGGGCTAAAAAACATCTTCGTAACTAACGGCTTTATGACAACTGAGTGCCTCGGTGAGTTAGATGGAGTCCTTGACGCGGCCAACGTGGATATAAAGGCCTTTACCGAGGGGTTTTATAAAAAGGTCTGCGGGGCAAGGCTTGCCCCTGTGCTTGAGAGCATAGTGGAGATGCGCCGCCTCGGTATCTGGGTAGAGGTGACTACGCTGATTATCCCGGGGCTTAATAACTCTCCCGAGGAGCTGCGGGAGCTTGCGAGATGGATATACAAGACGGATAAGAGCATGCCCTGGCACATAAGCGCCTTTTACCCCACATATAAGCTCATGGACGCGCCTCCAACTACGGCAGAAGACCTTATAGAGGCCCGTGATATCGGGCTCGAAGAAGGGCTGCGATATGTGTACACGGGAAACATCCCCGGCCTTAAGGGTGAATCCACCTATTGCTATAACTGCGGCCGTATCCTCATAGAGAGGCAGGGCTACCGCATAGGCGGGATTCTGCTAAAGGGCTCAGCGTGCTCTGAGTGCGGGGCCGAGATAGACGGAGTGTGGAGCTAAGGCGGCCAACCCTTAAGACAAACTTTATAAAGATGGAGAACTTATAAATGATAGTCCAATTCAGCATTGTTCCCATAGGAACAGGAGAGAGCCTTAGTGAGTTCGTATCTCATATAGCGGGAGTCGTGGAGAATAGCGGCCTGCCATACAGCCTTAACGCAATGGGTACGGTAGTAGAAGGCAGATGGGAGGAAGTCATGGCCCTTATAAAGGAGTGTAAGACAAGGGCACTTAAAGAGACGGGACGTGCCTTTATCAATATATCAATGGACGTACGGCCCGCTAAGCCCATGGACCGCATGAGAGAAAAGGTCCGTTCAGTACAACAAAAGTCAGGAGGCAGACTTAAGGAATAACCTACGCATCAGCGCCAAGCTTCATAACCTTACAAAAAAAGGGCCCCTTACGGGGCCCTTTCGCAATATGTCATCTAACTGAGTCTTTAGAGCCCTGACGCACCGATAACGCGGCCATTAAGGGGTTGGACTGGCCTGTTATCACCGTGCATAATCTCACCGAAGGTCTTGAGCTGATGCTCGGAGAGATTCACCTTGTCCTTCATTACAAACCACGTCACATCTTCTGTACAGGGAGGCGTGGTAAATGAACCGCTATAATTATAAAAGGCTTTTTTAGCCGGCAGAAGGTCTTTTACATTAACAGTAGCCTTAAGGCTTTCTTTCTCACCTGCCTCTTCGGGAAGGTTCTTCCACATCGTGGAGAAGGCCTTGTTCTTATCGCCCTTCTCTATAAGCGCACCCACGACAGCATAAGCGCCTTTCTTGGACTGATGCACAAGGTGCATCTCCATTGCGGCGTGTTTGCCGTTAACGGTATGCTCGCTTGGACCGTGAAAGTGGAACTGCACGAGGTTATACCTCTCCCCATTAACGGTGATATAGCTGCCCTTATCATAGTTAACCTTGATGCTATGACCGTTATTTAGGATATTTATCTTTGTCTCGTCGTAGTTCATCTCAAGGGTGTCGTGAGGGGCCTTGAGCTCTCCGCTTATATCAATGGGAGACTGGCTCTTTCCCTCTCCGCAGGCCTTGAACTTCTCGCTTAAATCCCCCCAGTGCTCAGGGCCGCTATCTCCCTCATATCCCCAATGCACTCCGTGGTGCTTATCGCCATGAGATTTCTCGTGCTTATCGCC
>JBHHUP010000046.1:0-13023 GCA_046753845.1 Thermodesulfobacteriota bacterium | reverse complement strand
CTCAGCAGGGGCGGCCTCTTCCTCAGCCTCAGCAGGAGCAGCCTCCCCTACCGTGGCTTTCGCATCAGCGATTACCTCGGTGAGGATCTCCGCCTCGGGGCTTACAGTACCCTCTGCCTCTTCTGCGGCAGCAGGGGCGGCTTTTGTACGCTCGGAGACCTCTTTCAGGCTTAGACCAATTTTATTGTCTCTCGAATCTACGTTCAGCACCTCTACAACAACGGTATCACCTACACTGATATCAGGGGCGCCGGAGCTGCCGCGGCTTATCTCGGAGACGTGAATAAGACCCTCAAGGCCCTCTTCAAGGAGGACGAAGGCCCCAAAGTCGGCTATGCCCGTAATCTTACCCTCTACGATTGTGCCGGGTTTATATCTCTCTTCCACACCCTCCCACGGGTTTTTTTCAAGGAGTTTGGTGGAGAGGGAAAAACGCCTGTTAACGCTGTCAATATGCAGAACTATGGCCTCGGCCTCCTGGCCTTTTCTAAAGAGCTCAGAGGGGTGCTTGACCTTTGTCCACGATAGGTCCGATATATGCACGAGGCCGTCAATGCCGTCCTCAACGCCGAGGAATATACCGAAGTCCGTAATGTTCTTTACAATGCCTTTTACCCTTGTGCCTTTAGGGTAACGCTCTGAGACACCCTCCCAGGGATTGGGCTCCACCTGTTTTATGCCAAGGGATATACGCCTGTTGGCCTGGTCTACGTTGAGCACCTGAACCGTGACCTCGTCATCGACCTTTAGTTTCTGCGAGGGATGCCTTATCTTTGTCCAGGACATCTGCGATATATGGACAAGGCCCTCAAAGCCCTCCTCGAGCTCGACAAATGCACCGTAGTCCGTAATGTTCACTACGCGTCCCGTGGCCTTAGTGCCGACAGGGTATCTCTCTGTTACCGTCTGCCAGGGGTCGGGTTTTGTCTGTTTTATACCAAGGGATATCTTATTGTCTTCTTTGTCAAAGCGCAGCACCTTTACGGAGATGGTATCGCCTATCTTCAGAAACTGCGTGGGGTGAGAGACCTTGCCCCAGGACATATCCGTAAGGTGAACAAGGCCGTCTATGCCGCCGAGGTCCACAAAGGCGCCGTAGTCGGTGATGTTCTTTACAACGCCGTCAAGGATGGCCCCTTCTTCGAGTTTCTCGAAGGTGACTTTTCTTAGGACCTCGCGCTCTTTTTCAAGTATGGCGCGCCTTGAGACTATGATATTGCTCTTGCGCTTATTGTACTTTAGTATATTAAAGGAAAAGGTCTGGCCAAGGAGGCTGTCGGGGTTTCTGACGGGTTTCAGGTCTACCTGAGAGCCCGGCAAAAAGGCGTTAAGGCCGCCGATATTGACATAAAATCCGCCTTTTACCCTGTTGGTGATAGTCCCGTCTACAAGGGTGTTGTTATCGCAGGCCTCTTCAATGGTATCCCATAGCTTGAGCTGGTCAGCCCTTGTCTTGGAGAGGACTATAAAACCGTTATCATCCTCGCGGCGCTCGATAAAGACCTTTATCTCGTCACCTACCTCTACACCGAGTTTACCCTCTACGAGAGGAAATTCCTTTGCTGATACGACTCCCTCAGATTTATATCCTATATCCACAACAACGGCGTCGCCGGATATCTCTACAATGGTGCCCTTTACTACATCGCCTTCCTTGAACTCTTTCATCTGCTCGCCGAACATACGCTCGAACTCAGACTCTTCCTCTACTTTTTCGTCTTTCTCGCTTAAATCAAGCATTAAATGTTGTACCCCCAATATATTTTATTTATAGAAAGATAGCACAGCGTGAGATAAAGTGCAAACTAATTTCATTAGATTTTCCTTTTGTTGACAGACACTTTACCTTTACTCTGACGGGGCTCGGTTGCTGGCGGGAAGTTTCTTCTCAATATGGTCTAATAAGAGAGTAACGACCTCGTTTATATCGATCTTCGTAGAGTCGATATATAGGGCGTCTTCGGCACGGGCAAGGGGAGAATCCCTGCGGCTGCTGTCCTTGCGGTCTCTCTTTGCAAGTATCTCTTCTATCTCTTTTGCACCCAGTCCGTCTCTACCCTCTTTAAGACGCCTCTTTGCCCTGACCGAGGCATCGGCATCGAGAAAAAACTTGATATCCGCCTCGGGATAGACCTTTGTCCCTATGTCGCGGCCCTCCATTACAACAATAATACCGTCATTACCAAATGTGCGCTGGTAGGCTACGAGGGTTCTTCTTACAATGCTATTTACGGCGACTGCCGAGGCAAGGGCGCCGGCCTCCTCGGTGCGTATCAGAGCACTGTAATCTGTTCCGTTAATAAAAATACCGCCCTCATCGGCCCTGTAGATTATATTAAGATTGGAGCAGAATCTTCCAAGAGCGTCCTCGTCATCTACCTTAATCCCCTCCTTATGAAGGGCAAGGGCAAAGGCCCTGTACATGGCCCCTGTGTCAACGTAAAGCCCCCCCAACTTCTTTGCTATTACTCTGCTTACAGTGGATTTACCCACTCCTCCGGGGCCGTCTACTGCTATGATAAAAGATCTCTTCATAATAACCTCAAGATTATTTACCCTTATCACCTCTTAACTTATGTAGGGTATGAAAAAAACCGGGGAAAGAAACATCCACGCAGGAAGCATCATCAATAGCAAGAGGCCCCTCGGCGCCAAGAGCGGCAACTGCAAGGCTCATGGCAATACGGTGGTCGCCGTGAGTCGGGAAGCCCTTTGCACTGAGTGTGCCGAATTTTCTTCCTCTTATATTTATACCATCTATCTTTTGTACGCAATCAAGACCCAAGCCGTCAAGTATATTGAAGATGACCGCTATCCTGTCGGATTCCTTTACACGCAGCTCCCCTGCCCCGCTTATCTTTGTTATCCCCTCTGCAAAGGCGGCGGCAATGGTAATAACGGGAAACTCGTCTATGGCGGGCAGGAGTTCCTTTCCGTCTATATCAATGCCTTTTAGCTCTGAGGCCCGCACAAAGATATCAGCCGTGGGTTCAAGGTCTTCGCCCCTCTCATTTTGCAGTGTAATCTCACCGCCCATTTTTTTTAATATATCTATAATGCCCCTTCTTGTGGGGTTTACTCCAACGTCCTTTATCAGGAGCTCGGAGCCCGGCACTATAAGGGCCGCCACCATGAAAAAGGCCGCTGAGGAGATATCACCGGGAACATTTATATCTATTCCATTTAAGGGTTTTCCGTTTTTTATGGTTACGCTGAGGCCAGTTACATCTATATCCACGCCCATGGCGCGGAGCATGCGCTCCGTATGGTCACGGCTTTTTGCCTTCTCCGTGACACATGTCTCTCCGCCTGCGTAGAGCCCGGCAAGGAGGATAGCGGATTTTAACTGAGCGCTGGCAACAGGCGTATCATAGCTGATCCCCCTAAGCACGGCAGGTGAGATATGAAGGGGAAGAAAAGTGCTGTCTTTACCGGCCGTGGAACCGGTCTCTTCTCTCCCGGTAATCCTGGCGCCCATACTGGTAAGGGGTCTAACTACCCTGCCCATGGGTCTTCTCTTTAGAGAATCATCACCTGTTATTCGGGATGAAAAAGATTGTCCCGAGAGAAGCCCCGTAAGTAGCCTTGCCGTTGTCCCGGAGTTGGCGCAGTCTATTACATGGGTTGGTTTTTGAAGTCCTCTTAACCCGCATCCATTAACAATAACGGTCTTATCACCATCAAAAGATTCCGCAATATCCACTCCCATAGCCCGCAAAGCGGCGATGGTAGCGAGGTTATCGGCTCCATTTAGAAAACCTCTTATTACGGTATCACCCTCTGCGATGGCCCCGAGCATGACGGCCCTGTGAGATATGGACTTATCGCCGGGCACGGTAATCTCGCCCCTTATGGGGTGGTCCAGCGGAGAGATTGTAATGGGTTTTATCATTGTTTAATTTTTTTAAGGGAGGTAAGGGCAGGTATTAAGAGGTAAGAGGCACCTGCCGGGGTAAGGGAGTTATGAATCCAGCGCGTCCCTGACGTCTTTAGCCATAGTAAATTTTTTCTTAAGACCCTCGTAATCATCAGAGGCGATGAGCCCCTTAATCACAGAGAGTCTTCTCTCAAAACGTTCTATCACCTCTACAAGAGAGTCTTTATTCATGGAGCAGATATCGCTCCACATCTCAGGCGAGCTCGAGGCTATACGGGTAAAGTCCCTGAAACCTCCAGCCGAGTAATCAATGGCCTGACGGCTGCCTACGAGGGTCTCATCGCAGGCAACGGTATTTACAAGGGTATAGGCTATTACATGGGGCAGATGGCTTACAAGGGCAAAGACCCTGTCGTGTTCATCAGGGGCCATCTCTATGATACGAGATCCGGCTTCAGCCCAGAGTTTTTTTACGCGGGCAGAGGCCTCTTTTGAGGTATGAGGACCTGGGGTAATGACCGTGAGCCTGTCTCTAAATAGTGTGGCAAAGGCCGCCGCGGCCCCTGATTCTTCCGTACCTGCCACGGGGTGTGCCGGAACAAATTCCACGCCTCGGGGAAGTATGCCCCTCACCTCATCGCAGACACGTTTCTTGACGCTGCCCACATCTGTAATTACACATGGGGCGGTAATGCCTGGAAGGGCCTTTTTTATAACCTCGGCTATCTTTAATACAGGCACGCAGACTACTATTAGCTCGGCGCCGCGCACCCCGGCGGCTACGTCCTGCGATATCTCGTCAACTATACCAAGAGACCTCGCGGTCTCAAGGTTTTTCATTGTTCTGCCTATGCCCGTGATGGTACGGACAAGGCCTTTTTCCTTTAAGACAAGGCCAAGCGAGCCTCCTATCAGCCCAACGCCTATTATGGCGATTTTATTAAAGAGAAAATTATCTTCGCTCATACCCTCATTCTCTAAAAAAAACAGCGTCTAAAAAACTCTCTAAAACTCTCTCTATATAGTCTTGCCCAGTACGGCGGCTATGGGACGAAGCTCCTTGATTAAGGCAGCGAATTTACCCGGTTTCAGAGACTGCGCGCCGTCGCTGAAGGCGTTCTCCGGCTCTGGATGCACCTCTATCAGGAGCCCGTCGGCGCCAACGGCAATGGCCGCCCTTGATACGGGGCCCACGTACTGCCAGAAACCTACGGCGTGACTGGGGTCGATTATAACAGGCAGATGGGACTCGGCCTTCAAGACAGGCACGGCGCTGAGATCCAGGGTATTTCGCGTGGCAGTCTCAAAGGTTCTGATGCCGCGCTCGCAGAGAATAATATTATCGTTACCGTTAGCGGCTATGTACTCGGCGCTCATGAGCAGCTCTTTTATGGTGGCCGATAGACCGCGTTTTAGAAGCACGGGTTTATCCACCCGGCCAAGCTCCTTGAGGAGCCTGAAGTTCTGCATGTTTCTCGCCCCTATCTGTATAATGTCAACGTACTCGCAGATTACGTCAAGGTCGCGCGGGTCCATGAGCTCGCTTATAACGGCCAGCCCCGTCTCTTTGCGCGCCTCGGCCATGTATTTAAGTCCCTCTACGCCAAGGCCCTGAAAGCTGTAAGGCGATGTGCGAGGTTTGAAGGCGCCGCCCCTTAATATACGTGCCCCTGAGGCGCATACGTCGCGGGCGGACTCGAGTATGGAGTCCCTTGACTCCACGCTGCAGGGCCCGGCCATTACCACGACCTCGCTGCCGCCTATCTTCACCCCTCCTGCGTCTATTATCGTATCCGTGTTCTTGAGCTCACGGCCCACAAGCTTGTAGGGTTTTAGTATGGGCATTACCTTCTCTACGCCGCTGATGGCCTTTAGCGGTATGGAGCCAAGGAGGGCCTCATCTCCTATGGCGCCGAGTATGGTCCTCTCCTTGCCCTTTGAGACATGTACGGCAAGCCCGGCGTCTTTTATCTTATCGAGAACGTTGTTGATCTCATCTTCAGTGGCCGTCTTTTTCATTACGATTATCATCTTGATACTCCCTTTTATCATTCGTTATTTCAGTATTAATCCTTGTTAAGCTTCCCTAAGACCTCAGTAAGGGATCTTATAAACCTGAAGTTTTCTTTCTCTATACCAACGGTAAGACGTATATAGCTGCCAAGGCCGTAGCTCTCCATGGGGCGGACTATTACTCCTTTTTTAAGTAGAGCGTTATATACATCCATACCCCTGCCGACTTTTATCAGAAAAAAATTAGCCTCTGTAGGCACATACTGAAGCCCCATCTTATCAAGCTCACCAAAGAGATATTCAATCCCCTCGGCGTTTACTCTACGGCTTTTTTCAACGTGTTCAAGGTCATCTACGGCCGCTAACGCCGCCGCCTGCGCAAGTGAGTTCATGTTAAAGGGCTGGCGAACCCTGTTAAGATAATTTACCATCTCAGCAGGAGCAATGCCGTAGCCCGCCCTCAGCCCCGATAGTCCGTATATCTTCGAGAAGGTACGAAGAATGATAACGGCCTTACTGCTATCAAGGCAGGGTAAACTCTCCCCGTAATCATTGCTTCTCACGTACTCTCTGTAGGCCTCGTCAAGGCATATAATAACATCATCGGGCATGGACTCGATAAAAGCGCTAAGCTCCCCGCTCTTTACCGCCGTTCCCGTGGGGTTATTGGGGTTTGCTATGAAGACGATGCGTGTCTTATCCGTTACGGCCTCCCTCATGGCAGGCAGGTCTATGGTCATCTCTTTCAGGGGAACCTGTACGGATATACCGCCTGCGGCCTTTGTCACAAGGGGATAAACTGCAAATGAGGGCTCTCCCATAATGACCTCATCACCGGGTGCGAGAAAGGTCCGTATAAGGAGCTCTATTATCTCATTGGAGCCGTTACCTGTGATTATTCTATCCATTGGCACGGAGAGAACCTCAGAGAGCCTCTTTCTAAGATAATAGGAACCTCCGTCAGGGTACCTGTTCAGCCCCGATAAGGCCTCGGTTACGGCCTTTACGGCCTTTGGAGAGGGCCCGATGGGGTTCTCGTTGCTGGCCATCTTTACGATACCGGTAATCCCGAGTTCACGGGCAAGCTCCTCCATGGGCTTTCCCGGCGGATATGGAACAAGCTCTTCTATGTCTTTAGAGACCTTTAGCCTCATTTTCTCACCTGTAATATAATTCTCTGCTCAGTCGCCGCTCTCAGGGCCGTGACACATTGGGTAAGAGCCGAGCGTCTTCATGAATGAGCAGACTTTGCGAAGTTCCTCTACAGCCTCCCTTACACGGGCCTCGTTAATATGGCCGTCAAGGTCTATGAAGAAGAGGTACTCCCATACACGAGTTTTTATTGGCCTGGACTCTATCTTTGTAAGGTTAATGCCCCTTCTGGCAAAGGGCTCGAGCATATCATAGAGCGCTCCGGGGGCGTCTTTTATGGCAAATACAATGGAGGTCTTATCATCTCCTGTCTCTTTGGCGCACTGGCGGCCCACGACAAGAAAGCGCGTAAGGTTATGGGGCGTATCCTCTATATGGTTCTCAAGGACACGGAGGTTATAAAGGTCCGCCGCGGCAAGGCTGGCCACGGCTGCCGAGGACTCATCCTCAGAGGCCATCTTCGCGGCCATGGCCGTGCTTGATGTATCAAGAAAAGTTGCCTCCGAGATATTGGCCTTTAACCAGTTTCTGCACTGCGCAAGGGCGTGCGGATGTGATGAGACTGTCTTCACATCAGCGAGGCTCCCTGTCTTATTAAGGAGCGCCAGAGAGACCTCAAGCATTATCTCCGCCGAGATGGTAAGGGTTGATGATACGAACATATCAAGTGTATGGGTAACAACACCCTCGGCGGTATTCTCAATAGGCACTACACCGAAGTCCGCCCTGCCCTTCTCCACGGCCTCAAAGACATCGGCTATCTCTTTTTGGGGGAGAAACTCCACGGATAAACCAAAGTGCTGAATGCATGCCTGATGGGTAAAGGTGGCAACAGGGCCGAGGAAGACAACACGCACGGGTTTTTCGAGGCGCAGCGAGGCGCTCATAATCTCACGGTATACCGTCTTAAGAGCGCTGTTTGGAAAGGGGCCCGTGTTCTTCTCAATAAGGCGGCGGTAGACCTCTTGTTCGCGTTTGGGCACATAGAACTCGGCGCTGACTTTTTTCTTGGCCTCGCCGATGGCAATGACCTCTTTAGTTCTCCTGTTAAGAAGAGTGAGAATCTCACTGTCAATATCGTTGATGTTTTTTCTGAGGGACTCAAGGTCCGGCTTATTTTTCTTCATAAACGTCCTGGACGAAAAAGGTGTAAAATAAAATATAGTTGAATTTATTAGAATAGATTATTCAATGAAAAAAATCAACAGTTTACTTGAGTTCCGAAAAAAAGAAGTTGATGCAGGTAAGACGAGGCAGGGTGCTTAATTCTCAGTAAAGAGCCCGAGAGAGCGGAATTTATTATAGCGGTTCTTGACGAGCTTATCTACGGTTGTATGTTTAATCTCGGCAAAGACATCAGTAAGAGCGGCCTTGAGGTTATTAAAGGTATCTTCCGTGTTTCTATGGGCCCCGCCTGTTGGTTCGGGGACAATTCTATCGACTACGCCTGATTTAAGCAGGTTCTCAGCGTCAATCTTCAGGGCATTGGCCGCGAGGCTGCCCTTTGTCCCGTCTTTCCAGAGTATGGCGGCGCACCCCTCGGGGGAGATTACGGAATAAGTTGCAAACTCAAGCATCAGCACCCTGTCGGCCACACCTATGGCAAGGGCGCCGCCTGAGCCGCCTTCGCCAATTACCGTAGATATAATCGGTGTGCGCAGCCCCGCCATCTTCATAAGGTTAGCGGCTATGGCCTCGGATTGACCTCTTTCTTCGGCGCCGACGCCGGGGTAGGCACCGGGGGTATCGATAAAGGTAAAGACAGGGAGGCTGAACCTTACGGCAAGGTCCATTAAACGAAGAGATTTCCTGAAACCCTCGGGGTGCGGCATACCGAAGTTGTAGCGTACCTTCTCTTTGATGGTCCGGCCCTTCTGATGGCCCATGACCACTACGGGATCTCCGTTAAATTTAGCGAGACCGCAGACCATCGCCGGGTCGTCGCTGAAACATCTGTCGCCGTGAAGTTCGATGAAGCCTTCAAAGATGTTCTGTATATAATCCATTGTATAGGGACGCTGCGGATGGCGCGCCACCTGCGTTATCTGCCAGGGTGTAAGTTTAGCGTATATGCCGCCCAGGATTTTATCGGCCTTGTGCTGAAGTTTTTTTATCTCTTCTTTAGTGCTTGCCTTGTCCTGGCCTGAAGAGATCTTTAGCCGTTCTATCTTTTCCTCAATCTTCTCAACAGCGCTCTCGAAATCAAGCCTTTGCATTTGGAAACCCTTTTATGAATTCTTACAAATATCACTCTATCCTTAGCGGGTAAGAGATTACATCGTGATAACCGCCAAGGTCATCTCTAAGATAATTTCAAAAAAACCTTACTACCTTTGGGGCAATTACGCAAGCCCGGCATTGGAGCCAGGAATGATTGAGCTTATTTTCTCAAGGAGCTCTGCAGATGGATTTATCCTTATCGCATCGGGCAGCGCTATGATAACCCGTCTGCTGTCCTCGTATTTCAGATGCATGATAACCCTGGAGCCCCCGGGGTTCTCGGAGAGAATACCCTTAAGAGAGGAGAGGACCTCGTCATTAATAGCCTCTGCCGGGGTGGTGATATTCGTGTCCCTGCATCTTAATTTCTCCGGGGTTTTTCTGGCCTCCTCGATGGAGATTAACTCCTCGGCGATAATCTTTGCCTCGGCCTCGTCGCGCTCAAGCCTGCCCTTTACAAGCATGGGCACATCGCTCTCGATTAACTCCATACTATCGGAGTACACCCCGGGAAAGAGCACTACCTCCACGCCGTCGGTATAATCCTCAACTCTGATAAAGGCCATTCTCTGCCCTTTTTTTGTGGTAATCTCCTTAAGGCTCGCGAGGATGCCTCCTATGGTAACGGTGCTCTTGTCAGAGGTCTCTTTAAGCCCGGATATTGAGACCGAGGTATTTATCTCGAGTATATCCCTGTACTCATCAAGGGGGTTTGCCGTAAAGTAAAAACCAAGGGTCTCTTTCTCGGCGGCGAGGAGCTCTTTTTCCGTCCATGGCTCTGTCTCTACGAGATTTATCTGCCCCTGCCGAGGCGCACCCGGGGCGGTCCCTCCCCCTCCCCCGCCAAGGACATCGAATATAGAGCCCTGTCCTATCTCACGGTCACGCTGAACGCCCTGTGCCATCTCTATCATGGAGTCAAGAGAGGCCAGCAGCACGGGGCGCAGAACCTCTGTAAAATCAAAGGCCCCGCATTTAATAAGGCTCTCCGTAACCTTTTTATTAACCTTTCGCGTGCTGAGCCTTGAGAGAAAATCCACCATGGAGGTAAATGGCCCCTCATCACGGACGGAGATTATCTCTTCAATGGCCGAGGCGCCTACGTTCTTTACGGCTCCGAGACCGAACCTTATCCTGCCCTTTGATACGGTAAAGTCCTTATGGGACTCATTTACATCAGGGGGGTCTACGGGTACATCAAGGTCACGGCACTCGTTTATGTACTTGACCACCTTCTCTGTATCGCCTGCGTCAGAGCTCATAAGGGCTGCCATGAACTCAACGGTGTAATGGGTCTTCAGGTAAGCGGTCTCGTAGGCGATAAGCGCATAAGCTGCGCTGTGAGACTTGTTAAAGCCGTAAAGCGCGAACTTTGATATATGATCAAAGAGTTTTTCAGCCTTTTTTGCGGGAATCTTACGCTCCGCGGCGCCGTCAAGGAACTTTCTTCTCTGAATAAGCATCTCATCGGTGAGTTTTTTACCCATGACCTTTCGAAGCACATCTGCGTCTCCGGGGCTGAAACCTGCAAGCACACGGGCTATCTCCATGACCTGCTCCTGGTAGATAATAACGCCGTAGGTATCAGAGAGAATATCTTTAAGCGCAGGTATCTCGTACCTTACGGGAACCTTGCCGTGGCGCCTCTTGATAAAATCAGCTACCATGCCGCTCTGCAGAGGCCCGGGGCGAAATAGCGCCACCGCGGCGATGAGGTCGGTAAAATACTCTGGTGCGAGCTTTTTCAGCATGTCTTTCATGCCCGAGCTCTCAAGCTGGAAGATGCCGTTCGTCACACCTGAGGCGATAACCTTATAGGTCTCTTCATCACCAAGGTCTATTGCTTCAATATCAATGGACTCGCCTCTGTTCTCCCTTACCATGGTGAGGGTCTTGTCTATAACCGTAAGGGTCTTCAGCCCCAGAAAGTCAAACTTTACAAGCCCCACCTTCTCGGCGTACTTCATGGCGAACTGGGTGGTAACAACCTCGTCCTTCTGACCTTTATAAAGGGGCAGGTACTCTGTAAGGGGCTCCTTTGATATGACCACGCCTGCGGCATGAGTAGAGGCGTGACGGGGCATACCCTCAAGGGCCTGCGAGTACTCAATAAGCTCGGCCACGCGCTTGTCCGTGTCCACAAGCTTCTTTAGCTTGGGCTCCATCTTAAGGGCCTTCTCTATGGTAATATCAAGGGGCCGCAGCGGTATGAGTTTTGCGATACGGTCTACATCGCCGTAAGGCATATCCAGCACACGGCCAACGTCGCGGATAACGGCGCGTGCCTTCATCTTTCCAAAGGTGATTATCTGCGTCACGTTATCAACGCCGTATTTTTCCGTTACGTATTTTATGATTTCATCACGTTTCTCGTAGCAGAAGTCTATGTCTATATCAGGAAGAGAAATCCGGTCGGGGTTTAGAAAACGCTCAAAGAGCAGGTTATACTCAATGGGGTCTACGTTTGTTATCCCAAGGGCAAATGCCACAAGGCTGCCTGCGGCCGAGCCCCTGCCCGGGCCCACGGGGATATTTCGTGACTTTGCGTAGTTGATAAAGTCCGAGACAACGAGAAAATAACCTGGAAAACCCATGCCCTTTATAACGCCGAGCTCACGTGTAAGCCTCTCAAGGTAGCGAAGCCTCAGGGACTCGACATCAATGCCCTTCCTGCCCATGACCTCGAACCTCTTTTCAAGGCCCAGACGCGCCTGCTCGTCTATCACCGTATCAAGGGACTGGCCCGGAGGCAGGGGGAAGTCCGGGAGGTAGGATTTTCCAAGGGTCAACTCGAAGTTGCAGCGTTCGGCTATCTCAATGGTATTTGTAATGGCCTCGGGACAATGGGTAAATGCAGCCGCCATCTCCTCGGGGCTCTTCATGTAGTACTCGTCCGCCGGAAAGCGCATTCTTTTCTCCGCGTTTACCGTCGTGCCTGTCTGTATGCAGAGGAGTATGTCATGGGTCTTTGCGTCTTCTTTTTTAAGGTAGTGGCAGTCGTTTGTCGCCACCATGGGGATATCAAGCTTCCTGCCAATTTCTATAAGGGCCTTATTTACCTTTACCTGCTCTGGTATACCGCTTGGCTGAATCTCAAGAAAGAAACGCCTGTCACCGAATATCTCTTTATACTCGGCGGCGGAGGCAAGGGCCTTCTCGGTCTGGTCACGAAGCGCATAAAAAGCCACCTCTCCCTGCAGGCAGGCCCCAAGGGCTATCAGGCCCTCGTTGTGCTCACGTAAAAAGTCCTTATCTACCCGTGGTTTATAGTAAAAACCATCGGTATAACCCTTGGTGAGAATCTTGCAGAGGTTCTTATAACCTGCGGCGTTTTTTACAAGCAGTATAAGGTGAAATGCCTTTGTGGGCGCTCCGCTCCGCGCAGGAGGGGTCTTGTCGTACATGGAGACAGGGGCGATATAGGTCTCGGCCCCGATGATGGGTTTAATGCCGGCCTTCTGCGCCATCTCAAAGAACTCCACGGCGCCGAAGATGTTGCCGTGGTCAGTAACGGCAACAGCGGGCATCTTAAACTCCCTGGCCCGCTCGAGAAGGGCCTCGGGGCGTATGGCGCCGTCAAGAAGGCTGTACTGGGTGTGAAGATGAAGGTGTACGAATCCGCTATGTTGCATATTTTTAATCTAACATATTAGCGGGATTTTTTGTACACCAATTTCCTGTTTTTTTTGATTGGCTTTCTTTTAGTAGGGTGGGCTGTGCCCACCATTTACAGGGCATGGAGGATATCTTTTGGTGGGCGG
>JBHHUP010000045.1:0-13175 GCA_046753845.1 Thermodesulfobacteriota bacterium | reverse complement strand
CGCACCTTGTTAAGGTTATCAATCTTTAATACCGTCTCTTTAAGGGACTTTACAGGCAGAGGAGGGGTAAAAAAAGCCGATGCCCCTTCCCTTATTGCCTGAATCGCCATTGAGGGCTCGCTTCCAAGAAGTATAACCTCTACCCTGGGGTCCCGTTTCTTAAGGGTATTCAGCTTAAGAAGACCGCCCTCTACAATAGCCACGTCAAAGGGATTTGTAACGATGGCCTCTTCCGCGTTCTCATCACTGCCGAGGATATGTACTTTATGCCCCTGAAGCGCAGCAATGAGGCCGCGGTTAGCGCCCCCTATAGCAAGCAGTATATTAAGCATATATATAAGCCGGGAAGTTATTCTTTAAATTTATCCTTTAATGGAAAAATCAGCCTCATAGTGTATCTTACCGCCCTCGCCGTATACTCCCCGCCTTTGGCAGAGGTGATATAAGAGCATAGTATCCGCCATACTTAAATATGCAATTATCCTGCCACGAAAGCAGGAGAGTTTAAGCAGAGAAAAAGACTTAAAAATCTTTTTCATGGCACATGCTATAACTGTTGACGAAAAGGGGCGAAAACTGCTATAATCACAAACTATGAACTTCTCCAGGGCGTACACACAGGTTCAGTTGTTAAAAAACAATCTCAGCAAGGTGCTGCTCGGCAAAGGCGATATCATAGACATCGCGCTTACGGCCCTGCTCTCAAAAGGCGATCTTCTCATAGAGGACGTGCCGGGTGTGGGTAAAACCACCCTCGCCCATGGTCTTGCCAGAAGCATTAACTGCGATTTTCTGCGCCTTCAATTTACCTCTGATCTGCTTCCATCAGACGTCGTTGGCGTTACTATCTTTAATCAGGCAAGGCAGGATTTTCAGTTCCGCAAAGGTCCCATCTTTGCCAACTTTATCCTCGCTGATGAGATAAACCGTGCCACACCTAAGACGCAGAGCGCCCTACTTGAGGCCATGAGCGAACGGCAGGTCTCTGTTGACGGCGTTACCCATCTTTTGCCAGAGCCCTTCATGCTCCTTGCAACACAGAACCCCGTGGATTTTTCCGGCACCTTTCCGCTGCCTGAATCCCAGCTCGACAGGTTCGCCCTTTCGGTAAAGATTGGCTACCCTGAGGCGGAGTCTGAGAGACGGATAATCGTCTCCGCGGGAGAGTCTGATGCCTTAAAGGCCCTTACCCCGGTAGTGGACGCCGCGGATGTCCTCACCATGCAGGAGGCCGCCTCTAAGGTAAGGGTTGACGAAGACCTTGTAAACTACATCCTTGCCATAACGCGCGCTACTCGTATACATAAAGATATCCGCCTCGGTGTCAGCCCCCGCGGGGCAAAGACCCTTTACAGGAGCGCTCAGGCCCACGCCATCGTAGAGGGCAGAGAGTACGTTACCCCAGATGACATCAAGACACTCGCCATTAATGTCTTCTCCCACCGTATAGTGAGCACCCTTGGAACCCATGGTGAAGAGCTCGAGGAAAATACGGCCATTCTCCGCGATATCCTCGAAAGGGCTATTGTACCGGTATAATAGATGAATATTCCTGCAGGCATATCCGCCCCGCTTCTGCGTCTTCGCACTCATGGCGCTTCATTATTGCCTGAAAAGGTGAGAAAAGTTTTCAGACTCTCCCGTACCGTCTCTGTGACGCGTGAGGGAAAGTGGTATATACTCGTTGTCCTGGTAACAGGCGCCGTTGCCATAAACACAGGCAATAACCTCCTCTATCTTGTCCTGGCCACCCTGCTTTCCCTTATTATCATCTCCGGTCTTATGTCGGAGTTTACCATGAAGTACATTGATATTAGAAGAGAGCAGCCCCGGCACGCCTTCAAGGGGATGCCTTTTACCTCAACTCTTCACATCAGAAACAGAAAAAAAATAATCCCCTCCATTTCATTTCGAGTATATGAACTTCCCTGCAGGGGAATGGAATCTAAATACTCATACGTTGTAAAGGTAGGTGCCGGTAAGGATTATACCGCCGCAGCCACGCGCACATGTACATCACGCGGGCGTCTTGTGCTAAAGGGTTTTAAGCTCAGCACTACTTTTCCATTCGGACTATTTCTTAAATCAAAGACTCTTAGAGAGCCCGAGCAGATAATAGTATATCCGTCCATAAAACCCATGCGCGATGTGCGCCTCCTTAAGGGGACACTCCCGGCAAGGGGCGAGTCGCGGTGCGCTCGGGGCTCGGGCTCGGAGTTATATAATATACGCTCCTATACAGAGAGCGATGACGCGCGCCATATTCACTGGAAGTCCGCCGCAAGGGCTGAGACTCTTATGGTAAAGGAATTTGAGCAGGAGGCAAAGAAGAGCGTTATCGTGTCCTTTCAAAACCTTACTGAAGAGGGTGCCGGGGAGGTATTTGAGGATAGCGTTGACGAGGCCGCCGGCACCGTAGACTTTTTTCTTGAGAAAGGGTACACCGTGGCCCTTGAGACCCTATCCGGTACTATCGCAGAGGGCGCCGGCAAAGCTCATCTGTACAGGCTTCTTGAGTACCTTGCCCTTTTAGAGCCTGCCGGGCGCGGTAAGCCCGCGATAAAGGTATCTCTGGTATGAGACTATCTAACTACATGCTTATTATCACCTACTTCATGGCCGGGCTCGGGTTATACGCCGTTACCCTTGTTGACGACATTGAACCTTTATTTGTAATATTCATGGGAGGCGGCATAGGGCTCAGCCTTATTATGCGGCTCTGGAAAAACCGCCTTATCCCCCATGCGCTCTGGAACTTCATAGCCCTCTTTATCGTAATCGTCTTTGCCGCTGATTTTTTCCTCGGGGGCCGTGATCTTACGGCCAGCGGGGCGCGTTTTCTTACAATACTTCTTACGGCAAAGCTCTTTGATATGCACAGCAACAGAGACTACGTTATTGTCTACGGCACGGTGTTTTTTCAGATACTCGCCGCCGCGGCCTCTACGGTTAGTATGCTATTTCTCCCCCTGCTGCTGCTCTTTATCATGGGCACTATCTTTGCCATGATTACCGTTACAATACAAAAAGAGTTCGAGACCGGGACAAACTCTTCCGCCCTGCCGCCGCGCGGCCTTCTTGACACGCCCTTTATCATCTACGCCGTAGTTTTATCAAGCGTTACCATTAGCATTACATTTCTTATCTTTATGATACTTCCAAGGATGGAAGCCGGGTTCTTTCAGCAAAAAAACACGGGCGCCATAAAGGTTGCGGGTTTCTCCGATACAGTGGACCCCGGTGCCTACGGGCCCGTTAAAAAAGACCCTACCGTTATTATGCGTGTGGATTTTCCGGGCCAGCCGAGACGCCCGCGTGGACCGCTGTATTTTCGCGGAACCACGTTAACTGACTATGACGGCCGGGCCTGGCACAGGGGTGAGACCAGGGAGATGTTAGTTAAAAAAACAGAATCTGACTTTATCCTTCCCATAAGACCGCGCGGCAGGGTCGTTGAGGAGAGGATTCTTCTTGAGCCCCTTGATACAAAGGTACTCTTTACCTTGCCGCAGGCGCTTCGAGTTGTGGGAAAGTTCAGAAACCTCTGGACAGATACCTCCGGTACCGTGTACCTGCCCTCTCCGCCATTTTCAAGGATAGAGTACAGGGTGTGGTCTTCGCCCGCGGCAAAGCTCTCAGGTGAGAATGGGGACAACAGAAGGTTTACGGACATTTCAGCCGTGGATAATGGGTTTAAAAAACGCCTCAAGGGCCTGGCCCTGGAGATTACGGCCGGAGGACGCGGAGTCGTGGAAAAATCCGCCATGATAAAAAATTACCTCAGAGCCAACTATACCTACAGCCTTGATCCCAGCTCAGTTAAGGGCAGGTCTCAGATGGAGAATTTTCTCTTCTACTCAAAGGAGGGTTACTGCGAACACTTTGCAACGGCCTTTGTACTTCTGTCACGCTCCATCGGCATACCGGCGCGGATAGTTACGGGTTTTTTGGAGGGCGAATGGAATAAGAGCGGCAACTACTTCATCGTGCGCCAGTCTGATGCTCACAGCTGGGCCGAGATCTACGCGCCGCCACCCGCGGGCTGGGTCCGTGTAGACGCCACGCCGGCCGAGGGGCTCTCTCCTCTGCAGCGCGGCACGGAGTTCGCCAATTACATGGATTACCTGCACCTGAAGTGGAACCGGTACGTGGTGAACTTTACAGCCACGGACCAGAGAAAGCTGGCCTTTACATTTAATGAGAGCGGAAGAGATATTGTATCCGCCTTTACTGAAGGGCTGAAGGGAAGCGGGGCCTATACGCTGGAGACCCGTCAATTTCTGCTGGTACTCCTTCTTTTTGCCTTTATTGCCCTCTATGTAATAAGGGCCCGGGAGCGCAGGGGCGGCAGCAGCCCGGCAAAGACGCCGGCCTTTTACCTTGACATGCTGAGGGTACTTAAAAAAAGAGGTCTTGAAAAAGAGCGGGCAGAGACGGCTATGGAGTTCGCCGTAAGGGTAAGCAGGCCGGGGGTTAGAGAACTTACGGAGTTTTATCAGAAGGTGCGTTTCGGAAGCGGTCACTGCGCGGCAGGGGATTATAAGAGAATAAAGAGTATCTTGCAGGGACTTAAGAAAAAGAAGGGCTGAGGACCTTAATCACGAGGTGCCTCTACTTTGCTTGTAAAGCGTCTTACCTCACCGAGAAGAAGCTCTACGTCTATGGGCTTTGTTACACAGCCGTCAAAACCTCTGCCAAGAATCTCCGCGACATCCGTGCTGGAGGCCGAGGCCGTTATGGCAAGTATGGGAATCTCCTTGAAGCGCTCCTCGGCCTTTAGTAACCTTGTAGCCGTTATACCGTCCATGCCCGGCAGGTGCAGATCCATGAGTATTATATCGGGGTGTTCTCCGGCAACAAGCCTTATGGCCTCCGCCCCTGTTACGGCCTCTATTATCTCATAACCATTAATTGTGAGTATATCCCTTACGAGCATCATGTTCATGGCGTTATCTTCTACGATGAGAACCTTTTTCCCCTCATTCTCCACCACAGATACCTCCTCTTTAAAAAAACTCTCATAGATAAGGATACCCCTATCTCAGTACCAACTATCTAAAAAAACCTTTCGGCCCGGGAACCGCTGCCCGAGCCGCAGGCAATCTAAGGACCCTGGCAGCCCCATTAATCTCCGAGAGAGAGTCATCAGTAAGGCATATCCCTGTCTCTGTCATGCTTTACCCGGCTCTGCACTTCTGAGATGGAGTTCAGGGTTGTAAGGAGCCGTACCTTATCCAGAGACTTCCCTATATGAGCCATTGCGCCAAGGTCCAGGCTAAGGGCAGTGTTCTCAGATGAGGATACAATGATTACAGGTATATGCTCTGTCTCCTTATTAGCCTTAAGCTCCTTCAATACCTCCCAGCCGTCTTTGCCGGGCAGGCTGATGCCCATGATAATGGCAAAGGGCTGCTTCTCAATAGCCATATTCAGCAGCTCCAGACCATCGGAGACGGTAAGCGTATCGTAATGCCCGCCCTCCATATATACCTTGATAAGGTGGTTTATATCAGAGCTCTCCACTGCCATGAGTACAAGGGGCCTCTCAGGCTTTTGATGCTCTATATTCAGGTAATCCGTGAAATCAGGCAGCTTTATATCATCTGTTCCCTGGGGGAACTTCAGATAAAAAGTGCTTCCCCTGCCCTCTTCCGACTCAAACCATATTGAGCCCCCGTGCAGCTCAATAAGCCTCTTTGTAAGTACAAGGCCGAGGCCGCTTCCATCGTACTCCCTGTTAAATGAGGAATCGGCCTGTTTAAACGTAGTAAAGAGCGTGTCTTTATCGGCATCTTTAATGCCTATGCCTGTATCTCTTACGCTGAAAACCACAAAGTGCCTGAAATCTCTCCCCGAGGTCTCTTCTCTCATCTGCCAGTCTATGTAAACCTGGCCGCCGTCTTTATTAAACTTAACGGCGTTGCTGAGAACATTGAGCATCACCTTCTTGAACTTGGCCTTATCGGCGCGAATCTTCGGAGATGCCGGTACGGTCTTTGTCTCTATGGTAATACTGCGTTCATGGGCAAGGGGCCTTATAATCCCGAGGACCTCTCCAAGGGCCTCGGTTATGGTAAAGTACTCGGGCATGAGCTCCATCTTGTCAACGTCTATCTTCGACAGATCGATGATGTTATTGATAAGCCTCAGAAGCTGCTCGCCGCTCGAATGGATATAATCCACGTACTGGGCCTGCTTATCGTTAATTTCTCCAAAGGCCTTCTCGCTAAGGAGTTCAGAAAAACCGAGAATGGAGTTCAGAGGCGTTCGGAGCTCATGGCTTACATTGGCGAGAAACTGGTTTTTCATCTTATTGGCCTCGCTAAGCCCCATGTTGGCCAGCTCAAGCTCCTTCTGCTTACCCTGGAGCTCCTCGTTTGCGGCGCGCAGCTCTTCTGTTCTCTCCCGTACTCTGCTCTCAAGGGTCGTGTAATAGTCCTGAAGGCTCTTTGTCATATAATTAAACTCCACGGCAAGTGAGCCTATCTCGTCATTATTCATAACAGGAACCCGACCTGTAAAATCACCTGAGGCGATAGAGCGAGCGGATTTTTCAATAGCCAGTATAGGGGCTACGATGGAACGCTTCAGCGCAAGCCACAGCCCTACGGCAAGGGCCAGGGATGATAAGGTGAATGCAACGGTCACGGCAATAATAATTCTTGAGAAGAAACCGCTTCGTTCATAAGACGAGAGGGCGCCTCCCCGGCTCATTCCCACAAGGGTCTTCAATGTGTTCATGGCCTTAGTAAAGGTCCTGTTGCCCTCCATCTGTATAACAGAGATGGCGTTGTCACGGTCTCCGGACTGTGAGAGGGTTAATACCCCTATATGAACATGCCAGAAATCATCAAGGTCTTTGAGCATAAGCTCATAGAGGGCTTTGTCCTCGGCAGTGAGCTCCATCTGATTATAATCATGGAGGAGGCTCTCCATGCTTTTTCTGCGTTCAAAGACACGTATCTCAAGAAAACTCCTTGTCGATGGGTCACGAACCATGGCGTATAAAAAAATCTCCTGGCGCGCTGAGAGCAGTTCAGCCTCGAGCCCTGAGAGAGACTCAAGGCGTTTAAATGAATCTATATAAAGCCTCTCTGTAACCTTGAATATCTGCGAGGCGTTATATAACCCCACAGCGCCTCCAAAACCGATCATGAAGAGCAGGATAATGAAGACAGTGGCGAATTTACGGGATATGTCTACATCTTTGAAAAACCACTTCATCAGCTCTTCTTGTCCTCAGTGGGGTTGGACTCATCCGATTGAGTGATATCCTCAAGTAAGAGGACTATCTTTGAGATAGTACCGTCACCATCATAGAGTGGAAAGGATTTTACCCTGAGATCCCTTGTATCGCCCATAAAACCATAACGTTTAACAAGGTAGGGGTCATAATTGATAATAAACTCGGTAATAAAACCATCATAAGATTTATTAATGGTAGTTACGAGACCTTGAGCGCTCAAGACATCATCATCTACAAAGGTATAATTGCCTCTGAAATCAAAATCAGGCGCCGAGCCGAGGTACCGTTTAAGCAGAAGGTTTACGAGTATGCAGGAGCCGTCTTTCTCAAAGACAGCCAAACCATAGGGAAGCTGGTTTATAAGCGTGTAACAGTCTTTTCTCGAATCATGCTCCTCCTGAAGTCTCTGTATAAAGGCTACGGAGGTTCCCATAGCCATGCTAAGGGCCCTTGTGAACTCTCCGCACTCAGCTGCGGGCATGGACTTATAGAGCAGGATAAGCCTGCCGTAATCACCATCAGGACCCGCGCCCATGGCAAAAGAGCGGAGCCACTTCACACCGCCTGAGCGGATGGCCTGAGGGTAGAGTTCACCATCAGCTGCCGATAAGTCTATAAGCTCACCGCTTCGGCTGCCTTCGGCCTCTCCTGCCGGGATGGTTAGTCCGTTGGAAGGCATATCTCCGGCAGGCGCCGAGGCCTTTAGAATCAGCTTCTTTCCCTCAAGGAGGTATAAGAGGCATCTGTCGGCTCCTGTCAGCCGGGGAAGATCCAAAAGAGCGCCCTCTGACAGGGTCTTACTGTTAAAAGAACTGCCCGAGACCGCGAAAAAATCACCAAGGGCCTTAATGGCGCTTTCCTTCTCGTTAATAACCAGCTCTTGGTCGGTGATATTCTCTTTAAGGGCTATTGTCCTCTCAGCATCAGAGTCAAATATTGTATTAAGGGCACGGGCCAGCCTTCCTACAATGCCGCCCATACTCTCTACAAAACGCATCTTCTCCCTTCCTGAGACTATTTCCATAGCAGTACCCTCAAGGCTCTTAAGGGGAGAGACAAACCTTGAGTAAAGAAAGATGGAGGCCGTTATAAGCATGAGGATAAAGGCCGCAAGCGTTACAAGCAGCAGTACCTTTGTCTCTCTAAGTACTTTCTGCAGCGCGGTGTTAATCCCAAGACTTATCCTGTCAAGGCGCTCATCAAAGACTATGATATCCACATCAATATCATTATGGATAAGCAGCAGCTTGTCATGGTTCATATCAACAGATAATTTTTTTATGTCATCATAGATCTTACGCCATTCCTTGGGTACTCCCTTAAGGTTATCGGAGAGCACTTTATTGCCGGATGCAAGACTCACGGGGCCGTATTTAGTTACAAGCTCATTAATCTCATCGTTTATACGCTCAACATCGGTGTGAAGTATATTTACCGTGGTCTGCTCAAGGCGTCCGCCTATTGCAACAAGGTCAAATGTGTTGCCAAGCTTCGCAACCACCCTGCTGATGTGATTCTCAGCGTTGTGCATGGCCTCAAGCATATCAATACTCTTGAATTTACTATGGAAGAGTATGGCTTCAACAGACGAGAGCGCTGCGATAGCAAGGAAAAAGAAGAGAAATACGAAGAAGGTTTCAAACCTGGTTTTTGAGTTTTTTTCCATGGGTATCCAAGAAAAAGTATAGGATAAAATAAGAGTATCAGTTAAAATAACCTTTAGGGCTTAGATAAAAAAACATACTGAGATTATCCCAGCAGACTTCTGACACTCTGTAAAAAATCACTCATATTTAAGGGCTTTGAGAGACAGACATCGGCGCCAAGGCGCCTGATTCTCTCTTTCTCATCATCACCGTAAGCGGTAATGGCCAGAATCTTAATGTCTTTTGTACTCTTGCCGGCCTTAAGACGGCGGCAGACCTCAAAACCATCAAGACGAGGCATCATAATATCAAGGATAAGCACATCGGGGTTAAATCGGCCAATCTTTATAAGGGCCTCGTATCCGTCGTTGGCCGTCTCTATGATGTAGTCTGAAGATGTGGTCAGAAGCGTCTCAGTAATAAAGGTGAGGATAAGGTCTTCATCATCTACAATAAGAATCTTTTTTGCCGCCGCTGATGACCTATCCTTGATATGGAGTCTGAACTTCTCTACAAAGGCCTTAAAATCATGGCGCTCTATCCTGTAATGGCCTCCCGGGGTTCTGAAGGCGGGAAGTTTGCCGGCGGCGATCCATTTTTTTACGGCATTTATCGTGACATCGCAGAAGGCCGCCACCTCGCCTGTAGTATATGGTTTATGAGAATCACTCATTCTAAGGATAACCCGCCTCTTTGGAAGGTTTAGGTATCTTTTTTTCCGTGGCTGTTGATTCTACTTTAAGAAATGAAAGGATGTTGCTGTTATATTTTTTACATCTGTGACGATTTTTAATTTTATCCCCATAAACAAAGCAGGTCAAGGCATATGTGAAGCCCCGGCAGATATCATAGGATGCGTAGAGGGATTACAGAGTCTCCGCACTCTGCCAGTTTACACCGTGTTTGAGATTAACTATTATGGGAACGGAGAGCTCGATTACCCCCTCCATCTCGGCACGCACAAGTTTACTTAAAGCCTCAAGCTCACCCAGTTTTGTCTCAAAGAGAAGTTCGTCGTGAATCTGCAGTATCATGCGTGAGGTGAAACCGCCCTCTTTAATGGCCCTCTGCAGGCTCACCATGGCGGCCTTTATAATATCGGCGCTCGCGCCCTGCACCGGTGAGTTAATGGCTATTCGCCTTCCGGCTTTTCGTACCTGCTCCACTGTGCTTCTAAGCTCGGGCACGTATCTGCGTCTGCCAAAGAGCGTCGTTGTGTAGCCGCGCTCCTCGGCCTCTGTTACTGTATCGTCCATGAACTTCTTAACATGAGCGTAATGGATAAAATAATTTTCTATATAATCACGGGCCTCTTCAATGGATATACCAAGCTCCGCGCTGAGCCCGTAGGAGCCCATACCGTAGATAATACCGAAGTTAATGGCCTTGGCTCGTCTTCGAAACTCCGCCGGCACATCTTCAACAGAGGCGTATCCGAATAACTCGCTTGCCGTCTTGCTGTGAATATCATCGCCTCGCGCAAAGGCCTCGATAAGGGATGGGTCCCCAGAGAGATGGGCAACAAGACGGAGCTCAATCTGTGAGTAATCGGCTGATAAAAGTGTAAAACCCGCCTTTGCAGAGAAGGCCTCTCTAATCCGCCCTGCCATGGCGCCTTTTTGCGGGATATTCTGCATATTTGGCGCCGAGCTTGATAAACGCCCCGTAGCCGTAATGGTCTGATTGAATGTGGTGTGTATCCTGCCCGTTCTCTCATTTATAAGCTCAAGAAGTCCGTCTACATAGGTGGATTTGAGTTTTGAGAGCTCACGAAAACTCAGCACCATGGCCGGCACCTCATGTGTCTCCGATAGTTTTTTAAGAACCACCTCGTTAGTGGAGTAGCCCGTCTTTGTCTTCTTAAGGGGTTTAAGGTTAAGGTCTGTAAATAAGACCTCTGAGAGCTGCTTCGGAGAGTTTATATTAAACTCCCTGCCAGCGGCCGTAAATATGGAGCCCTCTATACCGGCAAGCTTTATCTCAAGCTCTCTTGAGAACTCCCGAAGCAGCCCCGCGTTCACCTCTATTCCGGTAAGCTCCATCTCGGAGAGAACCTCGGCAAGAGGCAGCTCCATATCCCGATAAAGTCCGTAGAGGCCCGCGCCGCTGAGTTCTTTATCAAGCCTTTGCGACAATCTGCTGATATTACATGCTTTTTTGCATAAATCCCTGTAATTGAAGGCCTTTACATTGACCCCACTATGCAGCTCACCAAAGAACTCAAGGACAAGGGCCTCCACGCTGTGATCCGGTTTTGAGGGATTAAGCAGATATGAGGCGATCGTAGTATCTGTCTTTACAGACTCTGCCCTAATCTGGTGGGATATGGCGTATCTGAAGAGGTCTTTAGATGAGTCCGTATCCTTTCTTATGGATTTATCGGTAAGTAAATCCTTTATAAGCTCTGCTGCCCATGGCACCTCGCCGCCAAGAGCATCCCGGAGCCCTATGAAAGAGGCACGTTGCGGGCTGACCGCTACGGTAATGGCCGATATACTCTTATCCTTCTCTCTTAGCACCGCGACTGAGGCAGCGGCTTCCTCTTTTATATCAGCAAGAAGACAAGGCGCATCTTCTTCAGTAAGCCTTCGATAATCACCATCAGGCTGCTGCTCGTCATCATCGTGTACTTCATCTGAGAGAAAGGCCTTTAAGATATTGGTAAACTCCAGCTCTTTAAGAAGCGCGGCAAAGCCCTTTTTATCGGGCCCATCGTACTTCAGCTCTAAGGGTTCGAGATTCAGGTCAATATCATCTCGAAGGGTAGTAAGGGAGTGAGAGAGAAAGGCCATATCTTTATCTGCGATGAGTTTTTCACGTAACTTCACGGCGCTTATATCATCTATATTATCATATATTTCCTTTATCCCTCCGTATTTATTGATAAGTTTTACCGCTGTCTTAATGCCTACGCCCTTAACGCCGGGGATATTATCGGAAGTGTCTCCTGCAAGGGCAAGCATATCCCTTATATGCTTCGGGGCCACGCCGAACTTCTCAACTACATCAGCTTCCTTGTACTCCCTGCCCTTGATGTAATCAAGTATAACCACATCCTCTCCAACAAGCTGATACAGATCCTTATCGCTCGATATAATACAGCTCTTAAGGGCGGTTTTATCGCCTGCGGCCTTAAGGGCAAGGGCCGCGATAAGGTCATCTGCCTCAAAGGAGGGCCGCTCAAGGACCGTAATATTAAGGGCCTTTACAACTTTTTTTATATAGGGCAGCTGCGCGCCGAGAGAATCGGGCATGGCAGGCCTGTTTGCCTTGTACTCCTTATACTCCAGGTGCCTCACGGTAGGACCGCGCATATCAAAACAGACGGCGATATACTCGGGCGAGTAATCCTTTAATATCTTGGTAATAGACTGAGTAAAGCCGTAAATGGCGTTGGTATGAAGCCCCGCCGAGGTGCTCAGCGTATCGGGTATGGCATGGAAGGCCCGGTATACAAGGGATGTACCGTCTATGATGAATAATCTTGCTTTTTTTGTCATGGGTTTTTTTATCATACTTGGGCCGCCTTAACAATGAATGAAATTGTGCTTATTTTTTCTATTCCTTTAGCGAGTGTCTTATTAATTCAGACATTCGCGCGATACAGGGATATGCCGCCATTTTTAATAACTGTAAGTTGTTAAAAATGTAAGAAAAATAAAAATCGCACTTTTTCTTTTTCGTCTCTGAATAATTCAGGGACGAAATATTCAGAGGTTCCTTTAGATTGACAGTGAGTCAATGCTCTTATATACTTGAACCATGCTTAATAGATTACTCACACTCATTGTCATTTTTCTTATCTCCTCAACTGCCTACGCACAGATGCCTATGGGCAGCGTCAAGACGGCCATATTTCTCGTAGACGGCTTTTTTGATGAGACTATGTACATTACAAGAGACCTTTCCCATAACAAGCAACTCGCTGAGGCCATGAACGTCATGCTTGATAGGAAAGACAATACCATCTCCTCGCTAAAGACCATACGGTGGACGGAACCGCCAGGTAAAGACAGATACGATAAGGTCTATAAGATAGTAGAGGAGTACAGCGAGGCTCAGATCGAGACTCTAATGGGGCTAAGAGAAGGGCCGGAGAGAAGAAAGATAATCCGCGCGGTAAAGACAATGAAGGCATTGAAGAGAAAGAAATTAAAAACCCTGCGGGAGACACGTAAATACGAGACCTTCCGTTCCAGGACACCCCCTCCCGTCCCCATAGTGGATAAGTCCCCCTTTGAGAGCGGAGGCAAGACAGGCAGCGGCGGGGAGATGTGGTTCAG
>JBHHUP010000044.1:0-13455 GCA_046753845.1 Thermodesulfobacteriota bacterium | reverse complement strand
CAAAGGCTGTTCACATATCATCTTCAGCGCCAGCAAGATGGCCAGCGAGATGCACAACCGTGTATGCCAGATCTACGAACACCTGAAAATGAAAAAATTTGAGACTTCCTACATGCTCAAAATTGATTAAGAACCAAAAGAGGCAGACCGAGACTGCCGGTGGGTATGAGGGCCTAGGGCTCTAAGGTAAAGAGATTCACTACATTACTGTTTCGAAGTAAAGAATGGTACGAGCAGGAAAATCTTGTCAAAAACAACCGCCCCTTTTCCATGATGGCCCCGTCACAAGAGGAGTTCTCTCAATCTACGGCCCACTTGTCTCAGGACAAAAAATCTTTTATAAAAACAGAGCAGTTATCTACAAGAAGCCCTGATACAGCGCCGCCGGCCTCGGAAAATTTTCTGCTGCCCTTTGCACCGGAAAGCTCCGCGGAAGTACTTATGGCAAAAGGAACCGGGGCCGAGGTATGGGTCTTCAGCTCAACAGGGGTGGGGTGATCCGTAATCACAAGGACCTTGAACTCACTGCAAGTAAGCCCGGCAAGAACTTTTCCTACAACCTCGGAGTCAAAATCCTCAATGGCCTTAATCTTATCGGGAAGTTTTCCCTGATGGCCCGCCTCGTCAGGGGCCTCTACATGAAGACAGACAAAGTCCTGAACTTCAAGGGCCTTCAGCGCCGCCCCTACCTTGCCCTCGTAATTGGTATCAATATAGCCCGTGGCACCCTCGACATCAATGACATCGAGCCCCGCGTATACGCCTATGCCCTTCATAAGGTCAACGGCGGAGATAATGCTGCCACTAAGTCCGAACCTCTCCTTAAGTCCCGGCATGCTCGGAGCAACGCCCTGGCCCCAGAGCCATATTGAGGTGGCGGGATTTAGCCCGCGGGCTTTTCTATCTTTATTTACAGACAACCCGCCAAGCACAGACCGCGATACCTTCATAAGCTCACGGAGTTTCTCCGCGCCCTCGCCTGAGGGCAGGTACTCAGCAACCTCTTTATCGGATATATCATGGGGAGGAATGGTCCTCAGCCTCTCGTAAAGCCCCTCGGGGGCATTCTCCCAGACCATGAGGTGTCTGTAAGACGTGCCTTTATAAAAACGTACCCCCATCCCGGCGCACTCTTTATCAAGGGCGGCGATAATCTCACCACCTTCTTCTGTTGTAATATGCCCCGCGCTGTAGTCCTCCATTACCGTGGGCTCACCTGCGGAAAGGGTAACAAGGTTACACCGAAAGGCCGTATCAGTACCATTGAGCTTTACGCCTATGGAGGCCGCTTCAAGTGGAGCGCGGCCCGTGTAGTAATCAGCAGGGGCGTAACCCAATATGCTCAGATTGCATACATCACTGCCCGGCTTGTACCCCTCAGGCACGGTGGCAAAGAGACCGTATTTTCCGGCTCCGGCTATACGGTCCATATTAGGCGTCTCAGCGTGCTCAAGGGGAGTCTTGCCGCCAAGAGACTCGATGGGCAGATCTGACATGCCGTCGCCTATAAGGATGATGTACTTCATAAAACCTCCACTTTCTTTTAGAAAAAAGAAAGTTCGCAAAGAAAACCAACGGGGGAACAATGCCTGGAGCATTGAACGTGCTTACCCCTCCCATGTACTAATGTGAAAAAGTAAAAAGCAAGACAAAAAAACCAAAATTTCATTTACTTACATAGGTTCTACAAATAAGCGCAAAGGGGGTGCTATAATGCCCGCACTGCCTCGGCCTTTAAAAACCCATTATCCTGACAATATCACTAAACTCCGCGCCTGCCTTTACTGGAGGGGTGGAGACGGTAATGGCACGGTCCGGGTCTTTTAGACCATGACCTGTAAGCGTGCATACTACGGTATCGCCGTCGGAGATAACGCCTGCATCTTTCATCTTTATGGCACCGGCTATGCTCGCTGCGCTCGCGGGCTCACAGAAAACGCCCTCACGTGCGGCAACAAGCTTATATGCATTAATTATCTCATCATCAGATACGGCATCTATCACTCCGCCGCTCTCGTCTCTTGCCTTCTCAGCTGCAGCCCAGGACGCGGGATTGCCAATCTTAATGGCCGTGGCAAGGGTCTGCGGGTCCGCCACAGGGTGGCCAAGTACAATGGGGGCCGCGCCCTCTGCCTGAAAACCCATCATCTTGGGCAGGTTCGCTATTATACCGCCGCTCTCGTACTCCTTATATCCCTTCCAGTATGCCGTGATATTTCCGGCGTTGCCAACAGGGAGAAAATGATAAGTAGGCGCGTGCCCGAGGTGCTCGGCTATCTCAAAAGCTCCGCTCTTCTGCCCCTCTATACGATATGGGTTTACCGAGTTTACAATGGCAACGGGGTACTTTAAGTTGACTTCCTTTACAATGGAGAGCAGCTCATCAAAGGTGGCCGCTACTTCTATGACAACGGCGCCGTGCATAATGGCCTGCGAGACCTTTCCAAGGGCAACGCCGCCCTCGGGGATAAGCACAAAGGCCTTCATCCCGGCCCTCGCGGCATATGCCGCCGCAGAGGCAGAGGTGTTGCCCGTAGAGGCGCATATTACGGCCTCCGTGCCCTCCTGCCTTGCCATGGTCACTGCCATGGTCATGCCCCTGTCCTTAAAACTGCACGTGGGGTTAAGACCCTCGAACTTGAATAAAAGCCTTATCTCCCCGAAGATATCCTTCATATTAAAGGACTCCACAAGAGGGGTATTGCCTTCAAGCAGGGTGGTAATAGACTCATCTTTCACATCGGGAAGATAATCCCTGAACTCCCTTATTATGCCGCGCCACAGACCTTTCTTACTGAGCTCCACCGGTTCTCTCCTCTATCCTTACATAAACAGCCTTATTTTCTACAATATCAAGGTTCTCTATCTCTGCTACCGCATCACGGAAACTTCTCTCAACGGCGTGATGCGTAACAAGCACAAGTGGTACGATACCTCCCTCTTCTCTCTCTTCCTGAATTACCGATGACAAGCTGATGCCGTGCTCGCCGAAGACGCCTGAAATCTTTGATAAGACCCCGGGCCTGTCAAGGGCGGAAAAACGCACATAATATGGCATGCTCAACTCTTCCATGGGCTTAAGGGCCGTACCCGCTGCTCCCATACTACCGCCGTAAGGAGGCTCAACTCTGCGGGAGATTCCCTTCTTGATATTTCTGCATATATCCACTACATCAGAGACCACGGCGCTTGCCGTAGGCATCTCGCCTGCCCCAAGACCATAGAGCATTACCGAGCCCACGGCGTCGCCCTTTAGAAATACTGCGTTATAGGCCCCCTCAACGGCTGATAGCGGATGACGAGCCGGTATCATGGCAGGATGCACGCGCGCCTCAATGCCGTCGGCGCCGGATCTGGCTATTGCAAGAAGCTTGATACGCCAGCCGAATTTCTCGGCGAACTTTATATCAACTGAAGAGATGGCCCGGATGCCCTCGGTAAAGATCTCCTCAGGAGGCAGATGAATCCCGTAGGCAAGGCTTAAGAGTATGGAGAGCTTATGGGCCGTATCAATACCATCAACATCGTAAGAAGGGTCGGCCTCGGCAAGGCCCTCGGCCTGCGCCACCCTCAGCACCTCGTCAAAGGACCCGCCCTCATTGGTCATGGCGCTAAGTATATAATTAGCCGTACCGTTAATAATACCGTACATGGACTCAATGTTGTTGGCCACAAGCCCCTCGGTAAGGGATTTTAAAAGCGGTATGCCTCCGCCGACGCTGGCCTCATAACCTATATCAAGACCCTTTGCCGCGGCCTTACCAAAGAGCTCCGGACCGCAGGTGGAGATTAAAGCCTTATTTGCCGTAACCACGTGTTTGCCGCCCTCAAGGGCCTTTACCACAAAATCCTTTGCTACCCCCGTGCCGCCTACAAGCTCTATGACTATGGATATATCGGGGTCATTAAGGATAAGCTCCGCATCGTTTACAAGTACGCCTTCGCCGAGGGAGAGACCTCTGTCACGCCCCGTATCACGGTCGGCGACACGCTTCAAGACAACCTCGGAGCCGAGCCTCTCGCTGATAACAGCGGCGTTATCAAGAAGTACCCTGGCTACCCCCGTGCCTATGGTGCCAAAACCTATGAGACCTACGTTTATCTTATCCATAAAAAATCTATTCTCCTGTATACACTTAAAAGGCCCGGAGAGGCATGAAGCCCCAGCCCCTACAGTGAGCCAAGCACCTTCTTAATACTCTTGGCGGCCTGACGTATCCTGTTCTCATTTTCTACAAGTGCAAGCCTTACGTACTCATCTCCGTACTCGCCGAAACCAATACCAGGCGAAACTGCAACCTTGGCCTCGTCAAGGAGAAACTTTGAGAACTCAAGGGATTTTTTCTCACGAAGGGCTTCAGGTATCTTTGCCCATATGAACATCGTGGCAAGAGGTCTTGGAATATCCCAGCCCGCGTTACCAAAACTCTCCACAAGTACATCCCTGCGTTTTTTATATAATGAGACAATCTCACCCACGCACTCCTGAGGGCCGTTAAGGGCGATAATGGCCGCTATCTGAATGGGCTGAAACATACCGTAATCAAGGTAGCTCTTAATCCTCGTAAGCGCGCCCACCATCTTTTTGTTGCCAACGGCAAAACCCACGCGCCAGCCCGGCATATTGTAGCTCTTTGAGAGGGTAAAGAACTCAACGCCTATGTCCTTTGCCCCCGGGACCTGCAGAAGGCTCGGGGCCCTGTACCCATCATAGACTATATCGGCATATGCAAGATCGTGTATTACAAGCATATTATGCTCTTTGGCAAAATCCACTACACGCTCGAAAAAAGCAAGGTCCACTACCTCGGTAGTAGGATTATGGGGAAAGTTAAGTACCAGGAGCTTTGGTTTTGGCCAGGTCTCCTTTGTGGCCTTCTGCAGCTCTTCAAAGAAATCCACCCCCGGGTAAAGAGGAATGCTGCGCACGTCTCCGCCTGCGATGATGGCCGAGTAGCCGTGTATGGGATAAGTGGGGTTAGGCACAAAGACAACATCACCGGGGCTCAAGATGGCAAGGGCAAGATGGGATATGCCCTCCTTTGAACCGATAGTGGCAACGGCCTCTGTCTCGGGGTCGATATCAACGTCGTAGCGCCTGCCGTACCAGTCGGAGATGGCAAGACGCAGCTTGTATATCCCCCTTGAGGCGGAGTAACGGTGGTTACGGGGGTTGCCCGCGGCCTCGATGAGTTTATCTACTATGTGTTTGGGCGTGGGCTGGTCGGGGTTGCCCATGCCAAAGTCTATTATATCCTCGCCCCGTCTTCTCGCCTGCACCTTAAGCTCATTGACTATATTGAAGACATATGGGGGAAGCCGTTTAATCCTGTGAAATTCTTCCATCTTACCTTAAAAGCCCCTCACCTTTTATAAAGATTAACCGGTGAATTAATTAGTCTCAAATAACTTATCGGCGTTATAGGAACTCCGTACAAAGGTCCCTGAATACACTCGCCTTATTCCAATATCCTTTCCATAGGCCTCGTAAGAGGTAAAGACCTCGGGGGTTACAAACTCTACTACCTCAAGATTGTCTTTTGTTGGGCGCAGGTACTGGCCTATAGTTACGGCGTCCACGCCCGCGTCCTTCACATCCAGTAAGAGGGCCTTCACATCTTCTGCGCTCTCGCCAAGACCAACCATTATACCTGTTTTGGTAAGGAGCCCCTGCTCTTTAGCGAGGCTGAGCACAGATAAAGAGCGCTCGTAATCCGCCTGTGGCCGAACCTTCCCATAGAGCGACGGTACGGTCTCAAGGTTATGGTTGAATATATCAGGGGCGGCCCTGAAAACCTCCTCCAGCGAGGCCCTCTCGCCCTTAAAATCCGGGACAAGAACCTCTACGGAAATGTTTGAAATCTTATCTTTAATGGCCCTTATTGTCAAGGCGAATTGCCCTGCCCCGCCGTCGCTTAAGTCGTCTCTTGTAACAGAGGTAATGACTACATGTTTAAGGCCGAGAGTAAGCACGGCGCCTGCGATATTTCCGGGTTCATGGGGGTCAGGCGCAAGAGGAGACCGGCTCTTATCCACGGCGCAGTAACCACACGTTCTCGTGCAGACGCTGCCCAGTATCATGAAGGTAGCAGTGGAGCGGGAGAAACATTCCCCGATATTAGGACACCGTGCGGACTCACAGACTGTATTAAGGTCTCTGGTGCGAAGAATCGCCTTTACGCCATGAATATCGGCGGCCCTGCCGAGCCTTTTTTTTGCCCACGAGGGAAGCCTTCCCACATTAAACCCCGTTTTTATCGCTTACTTTCTTTTAGTAAAAAGAAAGTAAGCAAGGAAAACCAATCTCAATGGCTTTCGCCGCTTAAAGAACACAGACAACCCATCTGCGCACCCCATAGCCTGCCTAAAGAATGGCGGCCTTAATCTCAGGGGTCAAGGTCTCTATAAAAGCCCTGCTGCATGGGGTGCTATCACAATCGAGAAGGAACTTGAGGTCAGCGGGCCTATCAACATCATGCCAGGGCTCAAGGAGCCTGTACCCGAGCTCAGCCTCCGTTACCCTTGCAAGGGTCTCTTCAAGCACATCCGGGCCGCTCCACTCTATATCCCTGAAAGGGGCCTCCACGGGGCAAGACGCGGCTACAAGATAATACCCCCCGTCATGGGCGGGCCCAAAGACAATATCAACTCCGGGCTCATCAAGGGCGGCAAGGGCCTCTTCAATAAAACAAAGCGGCATATCAGGGCTGTCGCTGCCCGTAATCACGGCCTTTGTGTATCCCTTCTCGAATAAAGACTTGAATACGTTCTCTATCCTATCGCCAAGGCCCTCTCCGCGTTGCAAAAAACATCCCACATCATCAGGTATGAGCCCTGAAAAATCTTCTTTATTACCGGGGGGTGTTATGGCGGAAAAGATATCCGCCGCCAGTTCACATCCCTTGAGGTTTACAAAGAGGTCTATTAAAAAAGCACGGTACAGACCCGCGGCCTCATCTGCCGTAAGAGGAGGCGTGAGACGAGTCTTTACATGCCCCGGTACAGGCGCTTTTACCATTACCGCCAGCGCGGCCTCATTCTCCATATTAAAGGCCCCGCTCAATTATCTTTACGCATCGCCGCGGCTTTACGCTCCTGCTCTTTTTTCTCCGAGCACTCGGGGCAGGCGTACCTCTTGCTGTGCTGAACGCTGAGCCTGTCGTAATCGCTGTCAAGGGCAACCCTTACAACGCGCTCAGTCTCTGCTCCGCAAAAATCACACTTCAACATAAGTATCTCCCTCTCTTAAGAAAATATTTGTGGGACTAACCCCTGCCACAAGAAGGACTTCCCGTGCTTCAGCGAGCACGGCCTCGTGAAGCGATATTACAAGGTCGCAGTGCAGGGTAAAGGCCCGCGGCGCCGGGAGAAGGCGATGGACAAGCCCGGAATCCCTCAAGATACTCTCGGCCTTAAGCGCCCTGTGTGCCGAGCCAAAGGCCATAATATACTCCATAGATATATGGTATCAGATAACGGGTGTTTTACAAAGGGGAGCTGCTCCGACTCCGAGGCCCCTCTAAGAGATAGGGTTTCTCACCGCACACGCTTCACAGCCATTTTCCCCGGAACGTGATTACAGATAAAATGGGAAACTGCTTGAGAGCTCCACCACGGCGTCTTTAATCCCGGTAAGCCTCTTCTCATCGCCGCCGCTCTTCAAAGCACTATCAATGAAACCCGCTATAACCTTCATATCCCCCTCCTTCATGCCCTTGGTCGTAGCCGCGGGCACCCCTATTCTGATACCGCTTGTCACAAAAGGGCTAAGGGTCTCAAAGGGGATGGTGTTCTTGTTTACCGTTATTCCGGCAATATCCAGCATGGCCTCGGCAACCTTACCTGTAATACCCTGCTTTGTAAGGTCTACGAGCATAAGGTGAGTATCCGTTCCGCCTGATATAAGCTCATAACCTCTTTCTTTAAGCTCCCCGGCAAGGGCGGCGGCGTTTTTCAGGACCTGCTCCTGATAGCTCTTAAAGGCAGGCTCAAGGGCCTCTCTAAAGGCAACGGCCTTTGCCGCGATAACGTGCATCAAGGGGCCGCCCTGAATACCGGGGAAGATCTCTTTATCCACGCGTTTTGCCACCTCGCTATTAGACATTATCATTCCGCCCCTTGGGCCGCGAAGCGTCTTATGCGTGGTAGTTGTGACAAACTCGGCATAGGGCACGGGGCTCGGATGCAGGCCCGTTGCCACCAGACCGGCTATATGGGCTATATCCACCATTATCATGGCCCCCACCTCATCGGCGACCTCTCTAAATGCAGGAAAATCAATGATACGCGGGTAGGCGCTCGCCCCGACGACTATCATGGCGGGCTTGTGCTCTTTTGCAAGTGTGCGCACCTGGTCCATATCAATGCGGTGAGTATCGGCGGTAACACCGTAAGAGACTACGTTATAGAGCTGACCTGAAAAATTAACGGGACAGCCGTGCGTAAGGTGCCCGCCGTGAGAGAGGTTCATGCCCAGTATGGTATCACCGGGTTTAATGGAGGACATATACACGGCCATATTGGCCTGTGAGCCCGAGTGGGGCTGGACATTTACGTGGTCGCAGCCAAAGAGCTCCTTTGCCCGCTCCATGGCCAGGACCTCGGCCCTGTCCACAAACTCACAGCCCCCGTAGTAGCGTTTACCGGGATAACCCTCGGCGTACTTATTGGTCATAACGCTCCCCAGGGCCTCAAGCACGTCTTTACTCACAAAGTTCTCAGAGGCTATAAGCTCCAGCTTATACTCCTGCCTCTCCGTCTCAAGACGGATGGCCTCGAAAATCTCCGGGTCCGATACTCTGATTCCACTCATCTGTGATACTCCTTAAAACGCAGTATTTTGCGGCTAATTATCTTTTACAAATTTTTGCTCTATCTATAAAAGAGGCTCATCGCGCACCACATCTCAGCCCTTACCAGCCCCTTTCATGGTCTCTTTTTCAATATCGGTTATCTTATCAAGGCGCCTCTCGTGGCGGCCGCCGGCAAAGTCTGTCTCAAGCCATGTCCGTACCATCTCTCTGGCAAGCCCCTTACCAACAAGTCGTCCGCCAAAGACAAGTATATTTGCGTTGTTATGCTCCTTAACCATCTTCGCGGTATAGACATTGTTTACAAGGGCCGCCCTTACGCGCGGGAACTTATTGGCAAGAATACTCATGCCCACGCCTGTGCCGCAGACCAGCACCCCCCTTGCAAACTCACCGGCTGATACCGCACGGGCAACAAGCACGCCATAATCAGGGTAATCAACAGAGGCATCATCATTAACACCCATATCCGCCACATCAAAACCCATATCATGCAGCAAGGCCACTACCTCGTCTTTCATCTCGCGGCCTGCATGGTCACTGGCTATGGCTATTTTTTCCGGAGTGGACACGTTAGACCCGCGGATTAGAAGTTAATGTAGGTTGATGAGCGATGACAGCAGGAAGGCTGGCATAACAAAAAAACTACCCATCAAAGCGTCTCATGGCCAGAACTGCGTTTGTACCGCCAAAGCCGAATGAATTAGAGAGCGCCGCCCTGATTTCCCGCTCCCTCGCCCTATTTGGCACGTAATCAAGGTCGCATCCCTCGCCCGCGTTATGATGATTAATCGTTGGCGGCATTATACGGCGTGCGATGCTAAGTGCCGTGAAGACGGCCTCAATGCCTCCGGCTCCGCCAAGAAGATGGCCTGTAGCGCCTTTTGTTGAGCTTACGGCCAGGGCCGTGGCCTTGTCACCGAAGACCGTCTTTATGGCAGTGGTCTCATAAAGGTCGTTAAAATGCGTAGAGGTCCCGTGTGCGTTAATATAATCAATATCCCCTGCGTTAAGACCTGCGTCCTTAAGGGCAAGGTTCATGCACCTGGCCGCGCCAGCCCCCTCTGGGGAGGGCATGGTCATGTGAAATGCATCGGAGTTCATGCCGTAACCAGAGAGCTCGGCGTATATGCGCGCCCCCCGTTTTTTAGCCGCTTCAAGCTCTTCAAGTACAAGTACGCCGGCCCCCTCGCCTATGACAAAACCGTCGCGGTCTCTATCAAAGGGACGTGATGCCTCCGATGGGCTCTCGTTACGTCTTGAGAGCGCCTTCATGGCATTAAAACCCGCCACGCATAAGGGGCTGATCGTGGACTCTGTGCCGCCTGCTATCATGGCGTCTACAGTACCTGACTGAATAAGCCTGAAGGCATCGCCCACGGAATGAGTCCCTGTGGCGCAGGCAGTTACAGAAGAGTTGTTGGGACCCTGCGCCCCCGTCATGATGGATAACTGGCCCGAGGCCAGGTTTATTATTACCATTGGTATGAAAAAAGGCGTTATCCTCTCGGGCCCTTTTTCTCTCAGTACGTTGTGCCAGTGCTCAATAGCCGGCAGACCGCCTATGCCGGCGCCTACGTAGACGCCTACGCGCTCGGCGTTATCTTCGGTGACCTCAAGCCCGGCGTCCTCCATGGCCATAAGCCCCGCGGCAACGGCGTACTGGATAAATAACCCCATCTTCTTAAGGTCTTTTTTCTTGATAAACTCAGTGGCCTCAAAGTCAGGCACCTCACCGGCTATCCTCACGGGATACGCAGAGGCATCAAAACGGGTAATCCCGCGCACTCCGCATTTACCCTCTACAAGGGCCTGCCATGATCTTTCCACCCCCGTACCAAGCGGAGTCACAAGACCCAGACCTGTTATTACAACCCTTCTCATAATCTTATCCTGCTCCGGCAAAAAATATCTAACCAGCAAACGAGAGGCCCCCTTCTTGAAGGCGCCCCTGTCTTAACAAAAAAACCTCCGGCCTCACACCATAGAGCTTAAAGCCCTTTATGAACACGGCAGTTAATCAGTACCGGGGTAAATCTCCCCTTCTCTTCCAGGACTCCGCTAAGAGAGGGATGAAGAAAGAAGGGGGGCTGCCCCGTAAAAACACGGCAAAGCCCCTCCTCACAAAGTCTTCCGGCCACCTCAGTCCCACTGTGTATTATATTATATCATAATAATACAGCAGAGCAGAGAAAGACTCAGCCCTTGGCCGCCTTCTTGGCTATATAATCGATGGAGTCCTTAACGGTCTTTATCTGCTCGGCGTCCTCATCGGGTATCTCAATGGAGAACTCTTCTTCAAAGGCCATTACCATCTCAACGGTATCAAGCGAGTCGGCGCCAAGGTCGTCTACAAAAGAGGCCTGAGGCGTAACCTCTGTCTCATTAACATCAAGCTGTTCCATGACAATTTTGCGTACCTTGCTCTCTACTGACGACATTTCCAACCCTCCCTATTGCGTAGATTGTTCATATCCGGCCGTTTTGCAGAACCTGTATACCGAATATATTCCATTAAAGTATTATAGATACAGGATATATCACCTAAAGGGCATATTGTCAATCCTTATGCATGCCCGTCGGCCCCTTATTACATATACATTCCGCCGTTAATGCCAAGAACCTGACCCGTTATGTAGCTCGCGGCGTTAGAGGCGAGAAAGAGCACGCTCATGGCCACATCATTTGGACCGCCGAGCCTGTCCATTGGTATCTCTGCCAGCAGCTTTGCCTTGGCCTCCTTTGAGAGCTTATCTGTCATGGCCGTCTCGATAAAACCCGGGGCCACGGCGTTGCAGGTAACGTTACGGCTCGCCGTCTCGCGGGCGACGGTCTTTGTAAGCCCGATTAAACCGGCCTTACTCGCAGCATAGTTGGCCTGTCCGGCGTTGCCCATCTGCCCCACTATGGAGGCTACGTTTATAATACGGCCCCAGCGCTGCTTGGTCATATACCGTACAACGGATTGAATACAATTATATGGCCCCTTGAGGTTTACATCAAGAACCCTGTCCCAGTCATCCTCTTTCATGCGTACAAGAAGAGAATCCTTGGTAATACCTGCGTTATTAACAAGTATATGTACGGCGGCAAGCTCATTATATATATGAGTGGCCATCTCCTGAGTCTGCTTTGCGTCCGTGACGTCCACCTTCAGGGCTATTGTCTTTCTGCCCATGGCCTGAACCTCAAGGGCCGTCTGCGTTGCGTTCTCGAAGTTCACGTCAATCACCGCTATATCGGCCCCGTAGGAGGCCAACTTCAGGGCTATGGCCTTGCCTATGCCCTGCCCCGCTCCTGTTACTACCGCTACTCTGCTCTGTAGATCCATGTTTTTATCCTCCTCTTAAGAAGGCTCCGGCGCGCTAAGGCGCTCCGCCGCCTTGTCCAGTCCACTGATTTCATCAAGATTAAAGGCCTGAATTTCACCATCTATACGTTTTATAAGCCCTGTAAGAACCTTTTTAGGACCTATCTCCAGTATGCGTCTTACTCCTTTTTCCTTCATCTTCACTATAGTATCAACCCACCTTACAGAGCTTGTAAGCTGACGTTCAAGAAGCCATCTAACCTCGGCCATAGAGCTGTAGGGCTCTGCCTCCACGTTGGAGATAACAGGTATAGCCAGTTTACCAAGTGTAATATTCTTAAGCTCCACGGCGAACTTCTCGGCGGCTCCGCTCATAAGCGGCGAGTGAGATGGCACGCTTACCTTAAGGGGGATTACCATCTTCGCCCCGCGCGCCTTGGCCTCTGCGGCTGCTCTCTGTACGGCACCGGCCTCGCCTGAGATTACCACCTGAAGGGGGCTGTTAATATTAGCCGGCACAACTACGGCAGACTCCGTGGAGATTTCCTCACATAGCGCGGCTACGTCTTTTGAATAAAGTCCGATAATAGCGCACATCCCGCCTGCCCCGCCCGCCTCCATCATCAGCCTGCCTCTCTTTGCAACAAGAGATACTGCGGCAGAAAAATCCAGTGCGCCCGAGGCCACAAGGGCCGTGTACTCGCCGAGGCTGTGACCTGCCAGATAAGCGGGAGAGATATCAAGGGACTCCTTCAGCACACGATAGGCCGCAATGCTCGTTGTAAGCAGAGCGGGCTGTGTAATATCCGTGCGGTTAAGGTCTTCGGCGGGGCCCTCGAAGACTACACGTGATATATCGTAACCAAGGGCAGCGGAGGCCTCGTCAAAAGTGGCCTTTGCAGCGGCATTGGACTCATAAAAGGATTTTCCCATACCAACATACTGTGAGCCCTGACCGGGAAATACATAGGCGAAAGTATTCATAATATATTAGTCCTAATCATATTATTAAAAAGTTCTACTTTTTTTCCAAAAGCAGGACGGGAGACAAATATGCTGTTGGGGCTAAAGAGCTAATCCCCCCGTTGGTTTTCTTTGCGAACTTTCTTTTTTCTAAAAGAAAGTGGAGGTTTTCTTTGCGAACTTTCTTCTTTCCAAAAGATTTTTTAACGGGCCATTAAGACCACTCTGCCATCACAAAACAATACAGCAACTTAATCGTAGGACCCAACCTCCAGCTCCGGAACTTACCACCTTAACGCGGCAGAAGCCCAGGTAAGCCCCCCGCCGAAGGCTACAAAGAGGATAATATCGCCTTTTTTTACGGCGCCCTTT